>LVAA01000025.1 GCA_001603955.1 Syntrophobacterales bacterium Delta_02
AGTCGACAAGTTCTCCCATGATGTGGCAAGCCTCTACGAAGCCCGGGACAGGGACCGGGGGTATATCGAGGCGGTGGACAGGGAAGGCAGGCAGAAGCGGTTCTCCCTCCTGTCCGTCAGTGCCGCGGTGCTCGAGATACCGGCCGGACGGAAGACCGTGACCCTCGAGGAGATAGGCGTGACCATTGCGGAATTGAAGAAGAGGGCAAAAGGATCCGAGAAGAAGATAGCTTATCATGTGCTGGAGCCCGAAACGCCTTGCCAGCCCGTGACCCGCTTCCCGGAAGGGTCTCTTTCGCGTTAACCCGTCAGGGCCCCGGACGGAGCCGCCGGCGGAGCGGTCCGGTTGGTCTTCTCCGACATCCCCGGCTGTTTCCCGTCGAGTATCTCCCGTATCCTTCGCGAAAGCACCTCAACGGAGTAAGGCTTCTGGATAACACCGGTGCCGTTTACGGCCTCTTCGCTGTTTCCGCCGTGAAAGGCGTTGTACCCCGTCACGAAAAGTGAGGGAACGGCGGGGCGTATCATGTCCATCTCCTTATAGGCCTCAAAACCGCTCTTTTTCGGCATGACGGCGTCGAGGAGCACAAGGTCTATCTCTCCGCAGCGCTGCCTGAAGACACGGATGCCTTCTTCCCCGTCACAGGCTGTGAGGACGCGGTATCCCAGGAGCCTCAAGAGGTCCGAGACGGTTTCCCTGAGGTCTTTGTCATCCTCGACTATGAGGACGGTCTCTCCGTCACCCTTCATCAATCCCCCTTCTGCCCGTGATGTCGCCTGTGCGGCCTCCCCGGTGGTGGAGGGGAGATAAACTGCAAAGCGGGTCCCCCTGTCGGGCTCGCTTGCTACCTCTATGAAACCGCCGTGCTGGCGTATGATGCCGTATACGACGGACAACCCGAGGCCGGTTCCGGTCTCTTTCGTCGTGAAGAAGGGCTCGAAGATATTCTCCACCACTTCCGGGCTCATCCCGATGCCCGTATCGGATACGCTCAGCACCACGTAGGTGCCTGTCTTCGCCCCGGGATGAAAGGAGCAGAAATCACTGTCGATAACAACGACGTCCGTCTCTATGGTCAGCACGCCGCCGTCGGGCATGGCCTCCCGGGCGTTCACGACGAGGTTCAGGATGACCTGGTTGATCTGTGCCGTGTCGACCTTGACGAGGGCAAGATCACTGTGAGCGACGATCTTCATGTCGATGTTCTCGCGAAGCATCCTGCGCATCATCTTCTCGAATTCCCGCACCATTTCGTCTATCCTGACGGGCCTGAATTCGAGGATCTGGCGCCGTGAGAACGCCAGGAGCTGCCTGATGAAGTCGGAGGCCCGCATGACGGCGCTTTCGATGACGGTGCAGCGTTCCACCACCTTCAGCGCCCCGGGATTCTGCATCTTCATGAGCTGGGTGTTCCCGAGTATGACGCCGAGCATGTTGTTGAAGTCGTGCGCGATTCCTCCGGCGAGCCTGCCCACCGTCTCCAGTTTCTGTGACTGAACGAGCTGGTGCTCGACCTCGCCCAGTTTTTTCAGCTTATCCGCCATCTCCTTCATGGCCGTGAGGAGCCAGGCCGTTTCGTCCCTTCCCGAGACGTCGATCTCGACGGAGAGGTCCCCGCTTCCCAGCCGGTTGGCGACGTGAACGGCCTGTTTCAGAGGGGCCGTGATGCTGCGGGTGAGAAGGAAGGCGGCCGCGGAGGCGGTCCCGAGGACCAAGAGGCCCATGACGACGAACGTGAAGCTCGTGAAGCGGTACGTCCGCGTTGCCGCCAGATAGCTCGCGTTGGCCTCCTCTTTCTCGTAGCCCACGAGTTCGGAACAGACCTGACGCGCAACGGCCCCCGTCGTACGGGAGGTCTCGAGAAAGATACCCGCGGCCTGCCTGTATCTGCCGGCCCGGGCGAGTTCGATGACCCTCGAATTCTCCTTTTTCCCCTCCTGAAGGCTCCTCTGCATTCGCCCCAGCATCTCTCTGCCATACCTGGTGTCCTCGAGCTTCGCCAGTGCTTCCATGGCGTTCTCGTATGTCTTGCGCGCCGTCATAACGCGGACGTATTCCATCGTAGTGGTGGGCTCTTCCGTGGCGACGATCATGTTAAGAATGGCGTTATCGATAACGTGGACGGAATCCTGGATCATCGTGGCATACCAGATCTTCACCGTGGTTTTGCTTGCCAGGTCCTCGAGCCTTTCGTTGATCCTGTTCATGCTGACAATGCCGAGAACGATGAGGGCGATCATGAAGGCCACGATCAGCCCGAGACCTATCGACAAACGTGCCGCTATCCTGAATCTTCGCAAATTCATCCTCTACGCCTCCCGTGAGGCACTTTTTCCTTGTTGGTGTCCTGCTTATTTTTTGGTTGCCTCCCGGTACCTGTAGACCGGGACGCCGCCATGGGTGATCTTGCCGAGAAGCGTGTCCGCGTTTCTTCTCACGTTTTTCGGCAAAGGTGCGTAATGCAGGGAAGGGGCATGTTTCTGGCCCTCGTGCACGATATAGGACAGAAGCCTCACCAGGTCCTCCGCTTTCTCTCTGGTCCTGCCGCCGTAATTCTGTTCCCGGTAGAGCGCTATCCAGGTGAACCCGCTGATGGGGTAGCCGTTGGGGACGGCTGTGTCCGTCAGCGAGTAGTCGGCGCTCGACGCAAGATCGATGGATGCGGCCGCGGTGACGCTTTTCACCGTGGGCATGACAAATCGCCCCGACCTGTTCCTGAGGGCCCCGAAGGTCATCTTGTTGCCGATGGCGTATACGAGCTCTACGTACCCGATAGACCCCGGGATCTGCCCGACGAGACCGGCGACGCCCGGGTTCCCTCTTGCTCCCTGGCCAGCGGGCCACTTGAGGGACGTTCCCCTTCCGATGATGTCGTTCCATTCCCCACTCGTCTTTGAGAGGTAGTCACTGAAGATGAAGGTCGTGCCGCTGGCATCGACGCGGTAAACAACGGTGATAGGGATATCGGGCAGGCCGGCAGGCCGGTTGACGGCTGCTATGCGCGGGTCGCTCCAGCGTTTGATCCGACCGAGGAAGATGTCGGCGATAACGTCCGGCGTGAAGCGGAGCTTCGGATTTCCCGGCACGTTGTAGACTACGGCCACGGCCCCGACGCAGGTGGGGACGTTGAGGATCGCCCCGGAACCGGCATCCGTTGTCTCCTGGCGTTTCGTCTTGTCCGTGCCCGCAAAGTCGACGGTCCTCGTCGCGAGGAGTCTGAGTCCTTCCCCGGAGCCGACACCCTCGTAGATGACCTTCACGGCATGCCCCCGATGGTACATGGTGAAGAGCATTTCATAGAATGGCTGCGGGAAGGTGGCCCCGGCCCCCTTGAGCTCTGAAGCGGCCGAGGCCGGCAGGACGCTGTTTCCAGCGGGAAGGATGGAGATGAGAAAAATCAGGAATAACAAGCGACTGAATGCCATAGCTCCCGTCCTTGTGTAGGTTCGATGTATCACAATATATACGGGAGAGTGTTAAGGTGTTCCGTGCGTAACGGTTAATTTACGGTTAAGACGCGGTTCAGACCCTGTCCCGGCGCACGTAGAAGAAGAGCTCGGAGGCGGTCACGCTGCTCCTTCCCAGAAAAAGGAACATCGTGACCCAGAGGATTTCGATGAATATGAGGTAGGAGACGTTGGAGACGGCTGCAAATCCCTTCGATAGCACCGGGACGGGGACGGCGGGTCCTTTTCCGGGAATGAAGACAAAAAGGAACGAACATACCGCCATGACAAGGGACATGAGCTGGTAGATACTGACCTTTCCTGTGCCGCGGTGATCGAGACGGAGAAACTCCGAAACGAAGCGCCACGCCTGCGTGACGAGGACGGCGACGAGGAAGGATGCGTCGAAGCGTCCCTCCAGGAAGAGGTACGCCGACACGAGACCTGCGGCAAAGCAAATGACCGAGGTCAGGGTCTGCACGGGGATGAGGGGCACACCGTCAAGGCCACCCTCGTAAACCGCCTTTTTCAGTTGGCCCGAGAATCTGATCGTGAAAGGAGTGAAGAGCCGGGCGAGGCAGGGACGGCACCTGTCAAGGGGTCTTCCGTAACAGCATCCGAAGCTTATGCAGCCGAGTCGGCCCATTCCCTCACCGACGGCATAGGAGCCTGCCAGGGCTGCGAGCGTGGGCATGACAGGCAGAAAGGCGAGACCGGTGGTGCTGATGCCCCATATGACGAGAGGGGCCGCGATAAAGCCGGCGAATGTGGCGCCGCCGACGGTGAAGGTGTTCCTCTTTTTCTCGACGAGCCGGGCGATGAGGCGCGCCGAGGGCGCGCATATCGCGATCATGATAGCCGCGGAAAGGGCTATCGTTTTGAGGGGGTATCCCAGGGAGCCCATCAGTATGCAGAAGAGCGTGACAGCGGCGCACTGGGCCGTGGCGAGAATGAGGCCGTAATAGGTGATGTTCATCCCCGCCCAGAGACCCTCCGACCTCTGGCGGAGGGGCACCGAGGCCAGTATCTGCCGGTCGGCGCGGGGAAGCGCCGCCGAACCCCACCAGATGACGGCACCTCCCGCGGCGGCGAGGAGGATGACAAATATCTCGTTGCTCATGGGTACCCCTCCCTTGTTGCGGGCCGAGTGCTCTCAAGCTTCCGCCCTCAGGCGATGCGCTTGAACAGCCCGTCGTCGTCCGTAAAGTGCTGCGTGTCATGCCTCAGATTGACCAGGGTGGTGATGTCATAGACCTTTCCCGTCACGACGTGGTCGGGCATGATACGGTGATCGGACTTGAAGATGGTGTCGGCATGGAGAAGGAGTATCTCCTCGGACCCTTCCATGTCGGCCACGGCCCTCAGATTTTCCGGTTCGTTGTCAATAAAGGCGCACACCCGGTACCCTTTTTCCTGGAAGTGCCTGATGCCTTCCGCCTTCAGGGTTGCTACGGTTCCCTCCCAGGAGCCGGGTTTCATGAAAAGGAGGTCTTCGGTAAAGGCAACTCCCTTTCGGGCGCCGAGGACGTTGAGCGAGACGAGGGTGTCCTTTCTGAGCGTCTCGGGCCTGCCGGTGTTGAGCCCGACGAAGGTGCCGGGCCTTTCCTGGAACCACCGTATCACCTCGAAGACGCCGTTGAAGGGAACATGTGTATAGGGATCGGCGGCCATTACCAGGAAGAGGGGTTCGTAGCGATAGAGGACCTTGAGCTGGTGGTCCCGGGAAAGCTTGAGCCTGTCGAGGAAGCCGGTGACGTGCTCCTCGTGGAAATCGATGTCGTCGACGGTGACGCCCCCGAAATGGTCCGTGCAGTGCTCTTCATCGAACCTTTTCAGCACGTTGTAGATCATGTAGCGCATGTCCAGAATGGTGCCGTCAATGTCGAAGAGAATGATGAGCGGCCTGCCGTCGTGGCAGTCGTACATTCGCTTGTGGTGTGTCGCGAGGATCTGCATCCAGTGGTTCATGTGACGTCTCCCGTTTTTAAAGGGATCATAACCTCTTCCTGTTAAGGGTGATTGAACGTTGAGAGAACATTTCGTTATTGTCCTGCCCCCCGGTCCCGGCCTTCCGCACCGCGATGGAGGAGCGCACTTTTACCTCGGTCTCGACGAGGGGATCACCGAACCAACTGCTGAAACGGTTCGAGGCGCGAGGGTCACAGAGGTTGGCCACGATATCGCCGGCGAATTCCACCTTTCCTTTCTGGAAGACGAGGACGTCGGTGCTGCTGCCGGGGCGGTAAAGGCTCTTCGGGGCCCCCTTTCTGAGGAACATGCCGGGACGGATGTCCCGGGGGTCGTCGTATCGCTCCTCACTGTAGCACTGGATGATGTCGCCGATCATCAGGGCGACTACCTCTATCATGGCGACGAGCCCGACCTTGGTGCCCCCCGGCGCATCGGTGTCGATGACGGTCACGACGCGCCTGTTCATTGAATAGGGGGTCATGATGCTGACCACCGCCGCCGGGTTGCAGGAATGGTAGGCACCGTCGACCTCGTATATGTCGCGTACCGTGCCCGAGACGGGGACGTGATTATAATGGTACTTTTCCGGGGTGAGCCTGAATATGGCAAAGTCACCGTCCCGGAAGGCGTCGGTCCATTCATGCCTGCAGAAGAGCTTGTCGAACTCGAAGAACTTGTCCTTGAGAAATAGCACGCCGGTGTCGCAAAACGAACCCGTCACCACCCGCGCGTCGGCGGGGGACACGATCTCTGCCAGGTCTTCCGACATGGGCCGGCATTGCCAGTAACGTATCTTCCTCTCGAAGATCCCTTTTGGCGTGGTGAGGTTTCGGGGATCATCGCAGCATTCGGAAAGATCGATGCCCGACCGGCGTGCCAGGCGGTCAAGTCCGAGGAGGCGGCCCCCCATGAAGAGATCGTAGTTCAGAAAGCCCAGCAGCCCCGAGAACCTCCGCCCCGTGAGCAGCCTGAAAAGGGCGGGGGAGCGTTCGCGCAGCCGTGAATAGCAGAACCCGATAACCCGGTCCCAGTAAAGCTGCTCCGTCCTGATGTCAAGCGTTTCCCGCTCTATGTACTGGTGTGGTGTCATGTGTTTCCCTTTCCCGCTCTTCTTCCACCGCTTCGGCATGCTCGGTGAGGATGACGAGGCGGATCAACCGCCGGAGCTCCTCCACCGGAGCGCACCCCTCGAGGATGGTTTTTCTCATGTTCATGAGGTAAGATGGAGCGCTGTCTTCCGGGACGATATCTTCGAGAGCCCCGCGCACCTTTCCGTCATGCCCGGCGATACCCTTTTCGAGCCTTGACAGATCCTGCCTGAAGATGGCCAGGGATTCACGAAGGTGTCTTACTCGCAGGTCCGTTCTGTAGTAACGTTCCGCGGCGAGGTTGAACTCTTCGCTGTCAAGGTCGAGGGCCTTTCGGGCCCCCGCTCTTTCAGTCACTGCCCTGGTAAGCCGGGAGGCGACGGGTCCGCCCGTGTTTGCTTTCACCCTGCCGAGGAGGTCTTCCAGGTGACCGGGCATACCGAATATCTCCGGCAGGGGACCGGAATCCTCTTTCAGTATGTTTACAAGCGCTTCGAGATACTGTCTCAGGGGGACCCTGATATAACCGGGATAGCGCCTGCTGTTTCTCGCCCCCGATGTGTTCATGACGATGTACTTGAGGAAGAGGTTGCCTGTATCCGTTTTCATGTAGAAGGTAGGGATGCCTACAGCCGCGTTGAAGATGATCTGCCTTCGTTCGCTTTCCACGAAGGGAGTGTCCGGGATGTGGCGGTGCGTGATATTTCCGTGGAGGACATGGCGGAACGCCAGGGACGTAACGAAGGCCTGGAGCAGGGCCGCGCGGCCGAAATCATGCTCAAACCCCTCAAAGAGACTGTAATGGCGTCCTTCGAATCCGGAGAAGCCCATGACGTCATATTCCCTGGGCTTGAAGAAAAGATACAGGGACATGGAGGGGTGGAACACGCCAAGCTCGGCAAGGTCCTTCTTCAGCGCCGTCGAATTCCCCGGTATGCCGTTGAGAGCCGGGCTCCTTTCCGTGCTCATGAGGCAGACGAGGTAGTCAACGAGACGAAAGTCGGGCAGACAATCGCCGCGGAGGCCGAAGAGGGAGCTCACCAGGCCGTCAAGCCATGGAGGGCCGAAGGGTGTTATGGAGCGTCTGAAGACCCTGATATCGGCCTTCTTGCGCCATCTCCTCCAGAGCATCCTGAGATGAGTGAAATCGAGTTCATGGGAAAGGAAACCAAGGACCTTTTCGGGATGAAAGTCCTTGAAATCTATCCTGTAGGGGGATGCCGAGTAGGTGCCCACGAAGAGCGGCAGAAAGTGCTCGACGATCTTGACGACGAGGTCGGAGGCATACTTTTCGTGAAGCCCGGTGAATCCGGAGCAAGGATCTTTGAGCAGGGCGGCGAGCTTCCTGCTCCCCTGGCTCAGATGGGTCCCATTGTTGGCGAGGCTTATGTTCGAGGTGGTGGGGAGAACGACGAGCTCATTCGTGATGATCCCCGCTTCCTTTAGTTTCAACACGGCATTGAGGTGGCTGCGGCTCAGCACCTCGTGGCAGAGGTGCATGTAAGCGTGTTTTTGTTCTCCCCGGGCCCAGCCCGAGAGGCAGGGGCTCATGAAGAGCTCGCGATAGAAGGCGTCGGATATGCAGCTGTTGAGATCCCTTTGGCGCACCGGAGGATGAGGGGAGAAGTACACAAAGACCTCCTGACCCCTCTCCCGGAGGCGGAATCTGTCGTTGGCGTAGGCCACGAGCAACTGGGTGAGCAGGAAGCGCCGGGACATGTCCCGGGCCGCCGCCGATGCGATCCCCTTCTTTCCGGCGGAATTCACCCGGAAGGAGTGCGTTTCCGGAGAGGTGTTGTCGTTGGTAAAACACTCCATGAGGCTGAGGCCTTTCCCCCGGACGACCTCCGGGGGCACGGGCCCGGAGCCGATGACGTCGGCAAGGGAGAGTTTCAGGAGGTAGCTGACGGGGACGCGAAGGCATTCAACGCCGCCACGGTGCACCGTGTATTCCCGGGCGTCGGACCTTAAGCCCTTCGCTCCATCCTCTTTGTCCGCGAGCAGGTCGTGCCTGAAGACCTCACGGGCGACGGGGCTCAGGCAATCCCCGGGTAAATGGACGAAACTGTTCTCCCATATACCGTCCCCGTTTCCGCCGAGGTACTTCTGGAGGTCGTGGATGAGCTTCCTCGGCGCGTCACCTCTCTCGATACGTTTGACTATATTGAAGAAATAGTTGGAATTCTCGATCGTGAGCGGCAGATCGACGGCATCCCGTTGACCCCTGACGGCTGTTTGGAGCTCCGTTTCGGTCCCGAAGGTGATGTCCGGCGGCGCAAAGAGAAGATCGTCGCCCGATCCGTCTCCCGATACGCCGTTTCGCGCAAAAGCTTTCAGCAGATCTTCATGTGTCATGGCCACTCGCCCTGTTTCTCCCGTGTCGCCCGTCCTGTCCTTCTTCGGGTCCCGTTGCATCATGGTAGCGCCAGCCCGTTAAAAGGGGGTGAAGTTGATATTAATTTTCTGTTAACGTCGCGCGGACCCGCCGGTTTTCAAGGCCTGACGGTTGAAGGCCAGGCCCGTCTTAATCGAATCTTAACAATCTTTTTTTCTAATATTAACAGTCGATGGGTAAGATGAGGCAACGATTCAGGCAAGTGCCTGAGAAAAACAAAAGGAGGACATCTATGTCTGGCATTTTTTCAAGAGCCGTATCCTTGATGGCTATTGTCTTCGCTCTCGTGTGCTTCGCGACTGAGGCACCGGCCCTCGACATGGAGCTGCTCGGCGCCGGCGCCACCTTTCCCCAACCGCTGTACTCGAAGATGTTCGATGCCTACAACCAGCAGTACAAGGTGAAGATCAACTACCAGGGGATCGGTTCGGGCGGAGGTATAAACCAGCTCGTGAGGAAGACCGTCGATTTCGGCGGCACCGACGCCTTCATGAAATCCAAGGAACTGCAGGCAGCCGGAGCCCCGGTCCTGCACATTCCCACCTGTCTTGGGGCCGTGGTCGTGACCTATAACCTTCCGGGGAACCCGAAGCTCAATTTCACCCCCGATACGGTGGCCGAGATATTCCTCGGCAAGATCACGAAGTGGAACGACCCGAAGATAGCCTCCGCCAACCCCGGGGTAAAGCTCCCGGACCTCGCCGTCAGTGCCGTGCACCGCGCCGACGGCAGCGGCACCACCTATATCTTCAGCGAGTACCTCACGAAGGTGAGCAAGGAGTGGAAGGAGAAGATCGGCACCGGCAAGTCTCTGAACTGGCCCGCAGGCCAGATCGGCCAGAAGGGGAACCCCGGCGTCGCCGGATATGTGAAGCAGACCCCTGGTTCCGTGGGATACGTGGAGCTTCTCTACGCGATCCAGAACAAGATGCCCTACGGCAACATAAAGAACAAGTCCGGAAAGTTCATCGAGCCGACCTTGAAGTCGGTGAGCGCCGCGGCCAACGTGAAGATCCCCGACGATACGAACGTCTCCCTGACGGATACGGAGGCGGCCACCGGTTACCCTATCAGCGGTTTCACATGGCTTATCTTCTACAAGGAACAGAACTACGGGGGAAAGGCAAGGGACCGGGCCGAAGCGCTGGGGAAGCTTCTCCTCTGGATGGTGGGCGACGGACAGAGATACGTCGAGCCGCTCCAGTACGCTCCTCTGTCAAAAGAGGCGGCGGCAAAGGCGAACAAGCTGGTTCGCTCCATGACATACAATGGCGCACCCCTCGTGAAATAGGGAGATCGTGAGACACAGAACCGGGCGGCACGGTGTTTACAGGCGCCGCCCGGACACAATAGATCCAGGACCATATGCATACAGGAAAGCAAAGAGCGCCTTCGGGCACAGACCGTTCGGAAAAGAGGTTCAACGTGTGTCTCGCGGGCAGCGGCCTCCTGATCGTTCTCCTTCTCCTCGCGATCTTCGCAACCCTCTTTTTGACCGCCTTGCCCGCAATCAAAGAGTTCGGGTTTTTCTTTTTCATCGGCAGGGTGTGGGACGCGACGACGGAGACATTCGCGGCCCTTCCCTTCCTTGTGGGGACCCTTCTCACGTCATTTCTTGCCCTCCTCATCTCCATCCCCTTCTCCATAGCCATCTCCATCTTCCTTGGTGAGTATTTCAAGACGGGGGCCGTCTCGACGTTCCTGCGCAGCGCCGTCGAGGTCCTGGCGGGGATCCCTTCCGTCATCTACGGTCTCTGGGGCCTCTTCTTCCTCATGCCCGCCGTCCGGTTCCTGGAGGTAAAAATGGGTGTCGCCCCCCACGGCGTGGGGATACTGACCGCGTCACTCATTCTCGCCATCATGATCATCCCCTTTTCCGCGTCCATTGGCAGGGAGGTGATCACGCTGGTGCCGGGCGACCTTAAAGAGGCGGCGTACTCGCTGGGAGCGACACGGTTCGAGGTGATAAGGAACATCGTCATCCCCTATGCTCGGTCCGGCATCATCGCAGGCATCCTCCTCGCCCTGGGACGGGCCATAGGCGAGACCATGGCGGTGACGATGCTCATCGGCAACAGCAACTTCCTGCCCACGAGCATATTCAGTCCCGCCAACACGATGGCGAGCGTCATCGCCAACGAGTTCGCCGAAGCAACGGGAATAACCGCGGCGTCGCTTCTCTATGTCGCCCTTGTCCTCTTCCTCGTCACCATGGTCGTCAACATCATAGGGACATACGTCATTCAGAGGATCAGCATAGAAGCATCTCGGGAGGCCTCATGACGGGCAGCCATGTCGGCAGACGCCTTGCAAAGGATACGGTCTTCAAGGGGGTTGTTTGCCTTCTTGCCTTCCTGTCCCTTCTTCCCCTCTTTCTCATCCTTTATTACATAACGATGAAAGGGATAGCGGTGATCAACTGGGACTTTCTCCTCAGCCTGCCGCGCCCCATCGGTGAGTCCGGGGGAGGTGTCGTCAACGCCATCGTGGGGACGCTGATGCTCATCGTCCTGTCCTCGGTCATATCCGTGCCGTGCGGGATCGCCGCCGGCATCTACCTTTCCGAGAACAAGGCAGGGAAACTGAGCAACACCATACGCCTCTGCGTCATCGTCCTCCAGGGAACGCCCTCGATAGTTATCGGCATCATCGCCTACCTCTGGGTAGTGGCTCCCCTGAGGACCTTTTCCGCTCTCTCCGGCGGTGTCGCCCTTTCCATCATGATGCTCCCCGTCATCATCAAGACGACGGAAGAGACGCTGAAGCTCATACCCTATCACCTGAAGGAGGCCTCGCTGGCCCTGGGCGTGCCCTATTACCGGACCATTCTCAAGGTCATACTCCCTTCGGGGATAAGCGGGATCCTTACGGGCATCCTCCTCAGCGTGGCGAGGATCACGGGGGAGACGGCGCCGCTTCTCTTCACGGCATTCGGCAATCAGTTCATGAACGTCAATATCTTCAAGCCGATAGATTCCCTGCCTTACCGCATATTCTATTACGCCATGAGCCCCTACCCCGAGTGGCATTCCTTCGCATGGGGGGCCTCGTTCATCCTTGTCGTTCTGACGCTTGCCCTGAACCTTATCGCAAGGGGGATCTCCGTTAAATGGAAGATACAGTTCTAAAGGTCGAGAAGTTCAGCGCTTTTTTCGGCGACAACAAGGTGCTCAAGGACGTGGACCTCACCGTCAGGAGGAATGTCGTCGCCGCCCTGATGGGACCGTCGGGGTGCGGAAAGACGACACTTATCCGGTGCGTCAACAGGATGCACGAGCTCATCCCCGGTGCCAGCGTGTCGGGAAGGATGACGCTCATCGACGAGGACATCTACACGATGCAGCCCATCGTCCTGAGACGAAAGGTGGGAATGGTCTTTCAAAAACCGAACCCCTTTCCCACGATGAGCATCTACGAGAACGTCATCGCGGGGTACAAGCTCAACGGGATCAGGATGGCGAAATCGGAGCTGGACGCGATCGTCGAACGGTCGCTCAAGAGGTCGGCCCTCTGGGACGAGGTCAAGGACACCCTGCATCGAAAGGGGACCTTTCTCTCCGGGGGACAGCAGCAAAGGCTTTGCATAGCCCGGGCACTGGCCATGAATCCCGAGATACTGCTCCTTGACGAACCGACATCCGCCCTGGACCCGAAGTCGACGTCGCAGATCGAGGAGCTCTTCGTGGAACTCAAGAGGAACGTCACCATGCTCCTCGTGACCCACAATATCGCCCAGGCCGCGAGGGTCTCCGATGTCACCGCCTTCATCTATCTCGGGGAACTCGTCGAGTTCGGGCCCACCGAAAAGATGTTCACCGTGCCGAAGGACAAGCGGACGGAAGAATACCTGACAGGAAAATTCGGATAGGAGGCTGAAGGGATGCTGGAGGTCAGGATAAAGGAGCTCAAGAAAGAGCTCGTCGAATATGCCACGCTCGTGGAAAAGATGATCGCCCAGAGCATGACGGGTCTTCTGGAGGGGCGGGAGACCCTTCTTCGCCAGGTCATAGACGAACTGGAGCCGGCGACCAACGACTTCGAGATCAAGCTCGACGAGCTGTGCACGGGGGCCATCGCGCAGTACCAGCCGAGGGCGCGGGACTTGAGGGTCATCCTCATGATCTTTAAGATGAACAGCGACCTGGAACGCATGGGCGATCACGTGGCGAACATCGCCGACAGCGGATTGTTCCTGATATCCCACGTGCCGGTGAAACCTCTTGTCGATATTCCCCGGCTCGCGGGGGAGACGACGAGGAGCCTCAATGACAGCATCAGCGCATTTCTGAACGAGGATGCCTCGCTCGCCCAGCAGGTCTGCGAGCGGGACCATATCGTCGACGACCTGCAGAACCAGATCTTTCGTGAGCTCGTGACCTTCATGTCCTCGGACCCGACTACGATCGAGAGGTCGCTCCACCTCATCAGGGTCGCGAACAACCTCGAGCGCATCGCCGATCTTTCCACGAACATCTGCGAGGACGTGATCTTCATGGTGGAGGGAAGGGTCATCAAGCACCATCGCGAGGAAAGGAACGGGAAGGAAGAGGAGGAAAAGGCTTAACGACCAGCCGGTGTAACGGCAAAGCTCTTCAGGGATTGCCTCCCGGGGAACCAATAAAGAAAAGGGGGCCTTGAAAAAGGCCCCCTTTGATTCTTTCAACGAGGTTCTCAGAAGAAATACCACGCCGCGAACCTGTACTGGTCCATGACGCCGCTTGGGGCCGCGAAACCCGTACCCGCGCCAGTACCCTGGCCCACACCGTTATAATGAGTGAACATCCTCATCCACTGAAGGCCCAGCCTGACGGACTGGTTCGCCTCCCAGAGAAGGTTTGCGGCGAAGGTCTGGGACATGTTTATCCTGTCGCGGGCAGTCGCGTCGTTCGTGCGCGCCCACTCGCTGTAGTTGTACTTCAGGTAGCCGTACATTCCGTTGAACCAGACCTTGTCGGTCAGCCACCAGGAGACCTGGGAGAAGAGCCCGAAGAGTGTCGGCGCCGCCGCGTCGTTGTCGGGTCTCAGGTAGGAGCCGTTGCTCGGACCCGAGCTGCCCATCCAGTTGTTCCCTGCCACGTTCTGCCCGATAAAGAAGTTTCCGTTGAGGAGAACGGACATTGCCTTGTTGCCCTTCCTTTCGGGCACGATGGGGATGGAGTAGCGGAACGCCGTGACCCAGGCGTTGATCGTGCTGTCCTTGTACGCTGCCGCGTTTGCCGGATCGGTATAGGTTTCCTTGTCCCTGCCGTAATACGCCCCGAGGCCGAACTTGAGGTTGTTTGAACCGATCTTGCCGCAGCGGTCCGTCCAGTATGCTATCTCGCCCTGGAGACCGGGCCAGTTGCTTCTGGCGTAGCCGTCATTGTACTGCCTGGTCGTGCCGGACCAGTTCGTGGCGGAGGTGAGGCCGAACATGGCGCTCAACTCTTTCGTGAAGAAATAACGGAAGGCAACCTGGGGTGTCCTGATTCCCTTGAGATACTGCTTGAAGTCATCGGCTCCGATCTGCGCGGAGTAGTACGGCATACCCCACTGCTGGTAGGCCTGGCCGAGGAGCAATTCGGACGATTTCCAGTTCATCTTCATCCACGCGTGCCTGAGCTGGAACCCGCCGTACTGGTTGCTCGTCGTCGTGCCGCGGAAATCGCCCTCGATGAAGGCGCTCGTCTTTGCGCCCCACAGCTCGGGCCCCTTGATACGGAAGTTGAAGCGGGTCTCGGCGCCGCTCATGTAGGTGTTGCCATACTCGTCAGCCAGGATCGCGCGATCGGACGTGCTGGTCCTGTATGCATAGGAAGGGTCCGCGTGCGAGTTCTGGGTCGAATAGCCAAAGTCGTATTTCACGAAACCGCCGAATGTAACGTCGTACCTGCTCGATACGCTGCCGGCATTGCCAAGTACTGGAATTACCAGAGCGACCGCGATCAGGGCCAATAAGAACTTCTTCATTCCTGCCTCCTTAGAAATAGTTGTCGTGGTACAGAACACGGGTGCTGCCTTTCCCTCCTTTCCGTTGATGTGGATTGAACTTTCCTGAGGCAAGATTAACCAATTTTAATTAAGCGGACGTTAAATGCCTGTTAAATTTCCGTTAAGCGGGGAGATCCCGAAGGGCGGTATTGCGTGTTCCCGCCTTCGGTGTTCGCCGGGTGCCGGCGGCAGTGTGACGCCCGTAAAGGCCCGTGCTCACCGATTGGTGTTAGGGAGCCTTGAGGATCCTCAGGGTGCCGTTGGCTCCGGTATATGTCAGAAGTAGAACTGTATCAGTTATTGAAGGGCCCTTCCCTTGCCCTGTGAAAGGGTCGGGAGGCAATGACGATTTCCCGGGGGTGGTTACAGGCGGCCGTAATGCCGCCAGGACCGGAGCTTGAAGGGCTTCGGCCCAACCTTCGGTCCCGGTCGACCGCGGGGGTGTGTCAGGCCTGCAGGAGCTCCATCATCTTCGATGAGCCGTCCTTGGATATCCACTCAACGTCCTTGAAGCGGCTGAAGTCGATGCCGTAGAGCAGTTCGAGCACGTCATCGTATGAGGTCGACACGCTCGGAACGACGGGTGCTTTCTTCGTTGAGAGGTCTACCTTCTCCTCGACGGCCGCGCTCTCCTTTTTTTGGGCGGTCCTGTTCTCTCGCGGTGACCGCGTTTGTCCGAACAGTGTGTTGCCCTGTGAAACGTCTCCTGTTTTCATTGGCACCTCCTGCAAAACATAGCGAATACATTACACTACAAATGCGAAATTGTAAAGAAGACTTTGTGATACTTTAATCTGATGCAGGTAGCACAAGGCCTGCCGACTTTTTCCAGGACCATGGGCAGTCGCACCTGCCGTCCACGCAGTAGAGGTGGTTGCAGTAATCCTGGAACTCGCATGCCGATTGCTCGATAAAGAGCAAGGCAGCCATCTCGTCGGGGCCGACGGACAGGCATCGTCCGGCAGCGAAATCCTCCGGGGAGGCTGAGGTGTAAGGGCTTCTTTCCCGCGTCCCAGGAAGGGTCACCAGATGTGTTGTGTCCAGGGTCTTTCGGCCCATGTTCCCTCCGTGTACCGTTAGAGTATCGAAACAGGAATCTTGAAAGCAAGAACCGTGCCTCCGATCGGAGCGAGTAAATCCGGATAGTTAGCCCGAACGGGCCTGTCACCTTCAGCCCGGAAGCGGTCTTTGTTGACGCCGCGGTGTCCGATATCTGACATGCCTCTCTTGATGTCACGCAGGCGGCGATGTCGCGCGTCGCATGCCTCCACCACCTGGCGGATCGCGAAGTCCTTCCCGATATACACCATGTCGTCGTATTCCCACCAGGCTACGTTCATCGCAATACCTTCCCGATGGCGTAAAGATCCGATCATTGTAGCTCGGTATGGCAGTGTGGGCAACTCGATCCTCCCATCACCCATGACCCGGAGCCCATCACCGGTTTTGTGTACAAAAAAGCCGCTCTTTCGAGCGGCTTTTGGTTTCAATGGTGGAGCTGAAGGGGATCGAACCCTCGACCTCTTGACTGCCAGTCAAGCACTCTCCCAGCTGAGCTACAGCCCCGCAGGTAAGTGTTATAACAGCATGAAGATGAATTGTCAATGGCTATTGCGCCGCCCCGGGGGTGCCTTAAAAGTTGCAAAGGTGCGGAAAACTTATTACCATGTGAGGGTAACGACACCGTTCAGGAGGTGCTCTATGAGGTCCATCGTCTGTTTGATGGCGGTCCTTTGTCTTGTTCTCATGTCGACAGCGGCAGTCTACGGGCAGGGCGCGGCACCCGGTGCCGGGATCAAGCTGCCGGAGCCGAAATATGACGGGAACGTTTCCGTCGAGAAGGCGCTCAAGGAGAGGCGGTCGGTGCGGGTCTACAAGGATTCTCCCCTGTCGGTGGCCGAGGTTTCCCAGGTCCTCTTCGCGGCACAGGGCATAACGGAGCCGGGAAGGGGCCTGAGGACGGCGCCTTCCGCGCGGGCCCGGTACTACCTCACCGTCTATCTCTTTGCCGGGAACGTGACGGGACTTGAGCCGGGCATGTACCGCTACGTGCCTCAGGGGCATTCGCTTGCCCTCGTCACCGACGGAGAGTCCAAGGGGAGGCTCTACAAGGCGGCGGGCCAGGCGCCGATAGACAAGGCGCCGGCGGCGCTTGTTATCGCCGGGTCGCGGGCAAGGGCGACGAATGAGAGCTGGATGTATCTCGAGGCGGGGCACGCGGCGCAGAACGTCTATCTCCAGTGCGTGCCGCTGGGACTGGGTACGGTCGTCATGGCGGGATTCAACGCCGACGCGGTGGACAAGGCCATCGGCCTTCCCGCCGGCGAGCGAACCCTTTATATAATGCCTCTCGGCAGGAAATAGATTATAATGTACTTCCGGCGGCTGGGGCCGCCGGGCAAACCACAGGACAGGAAAGGACGACGATGCTGCTCTACCTTGTGCGCCACGGCGAAGCGAAGCGCGAGGACGAGGATCCCGAGCGGGGTCTCACGGACAACGGGATGAGGAGCGCCCGGAGGATGGGCGAGTTCCTTGCCTTCATGGACGTCGCTCTCGACGCCGTCATCCACAGCACGAAGAAGAGGGCCGCCCAGACGGCCGAGGTGCTGACGGAGTCGATACGGCCCGCAGCGGGTATCCGGGAGGAGAAGGGCTTATCTCCAAACAACGACCCGGTGCCATGGGTTGAAAGGATAAACGCCATGACCGGGGATACGGCCATCGTCGGCCACCTCCCTTTTCTGGACAGGCTGCTCAGTCTTCTCGTCCTCGGCGACGCGGGGAAGACCATCGTAGACTTCAGAGCGGCGGGAGCGGTGTGCCTCAAGCCCTCGGGTGACGGAAGGTGGCTCATCTCCTGGGTATTGAGCCCCGAGGTGATCTGGTGAGCTATCTTGCCCTCGTCATCGCCTTCCTCGTGGGAGCGGCCCTGGGAGGTGTCGTCTTCTCCCTTGTCGTTACCTCCCGTGCGCGCGCCCGGCAGGCTGAGCTCGAGGCGAGGGCCGGGTCCGCGGAGGCGGTCGTCAATGAGCTGAGGCAGCAGTATCAGCGGGGCCGGGACGAGGTGATGCGTCTCCAGGGCGAGCTTGACGCGGAGAGAGAGGCGAGGGTGCAGGCCATGACCAGGTGCGAAACCCTGGACCTGCGCCTCAAGGAGGAGATGGAGCGTTTCGAGGCTGTAAGGAAGGAGCTTTCCGAGACCTTCAAGGCCCTTTCCCTCGACGCCCTCGCGTCCAACACGAACGAATTCAGGAAATACGCCGACGAGTTCATGAAGCTTGCCGAGGAGAAGCTCAAGTCCCAGACGGCGGAAGGCAAGAAGGAGCTCGAAGGCAAAAAGGACCTCATCGACAGGAACATCGATTCCATCGGGAAGACCCTGACGGAGGTCCAGAGGCGCATCGAAGAGGTGGGCAAGGTGAGCGGCGAGCGTATCACCGAGGTGACCACCCTGATCAAAAAGCACGAAGAGGTCACGGCGAAGCTCAAGGACACGACGGAACACCTGGGCCGCGCGCTGGCAAGCTCGAAGAAGAGGGGCGAGTGGGGCGAGCGGATGGCCGAAGACATCATACGCCTTGTGGGCATGGCGGAAGGGATCAACTACGTCAAGCAAACGACCCTGGAGAATGGACCGGGGAGGCCCGATTTCACCTTCTTTCTCCCCAACGACCTCAAGGTCAACATGGACGTGAAGTTTCCCCTCGACAACTTCGCCCACTATCTCGACGCCGAAAGCGACCACGACAGGAAGCGGTTCCGCGACGAACTCCTCAAGAACACGAAGGTCATGATAAAGCAGGTGACGACCCGGGAGTACATCAATCCCGCCGAGAACACCGTGGACTACGTCATCGTCTTCATCCCCAACGAGCAGGTATACAGCTTCATCCAGGAGTCGGACACTTCGATCATGGACGAGGCCTTAAGGCAGAAGGTCATCCTCTGCTCACCTTTCACGCTCTACGCGGTCCTCGCCGTGATCCGCCAGACCATCGAGAACGTGAAGCTCGAACGGACGGCCTCGGAGATACTCAAGCTCCTTACCGAGTTCTCTAAGCAGTGGAAGCTGTACAAGGACAAGTTCAAGACCATGGGCGACCGCATCGACGCGGCCAGGAAGGAATACGAGATCCTCGTGACCACGCGGACGAACATGCTCGAAAGGCCGCTGAGGAAGATCGATGAGCTGAGCGCGGCCGACGCCCTGGAACTCGGGACGGGGGAGCTCACGCAGGATGAAAGCTAGGTGGGAAGGAGGTTCGTGATGGAAGAACAGGATCGTTTGCGCATCGTGCTGAAACAGCTCATCCAGAACAACGAGTATCTCGCTGAGAATTACCGGAAATGGGGCAGGGTCGCCGCGACGGGCGGTCTCGATGCCGTCTCGAAGGAGATAGACGAGGCGGGCCAGTTCATCCAGATAGCCACGCAGAAGCTCAAAGGCGCCCTCGGTCTCATGGGAGAGTGACCGTTACGGGTTCCCCCTTGTCTGTCCCCGTTTCCCACTTGAAGTCCCCCTTGAAAACCCCGAATTCCACGTAACCGGAGCTGCCCTCGAGGCAGGTGATGTCGCCCTCGCAATAGGTCCTGCCGAGGGACGTGAAGGAGTGTCCGCCTATCCGTATCTCGAAGGGACCTTCGGCGGCAAAGGACCGCAGGGCGCGGCCCTTTATGTTCGTGATGGCGTTGCCGAAACGGTCGAAGCGAACCACGCTCCCGTTAAGCGTCCTGCCGTTGATGACGGGGTGGATGCCGTCGAGGAGAACGGGGTCCGTTATCCTTCGCCCGAACGCCTGGGGGAAGTAGCCGCGGGACAGCCGGGCGGCGGCGGGGGAAAAGACGTCCCGTCCGTGGAAGGTGGAACTGACGGGGGAGAGCATGAAATTGCGGTTCTCGATGACGTGGATGTCGGGGGCATTGTCCATGAGGAGGGTGAATACGCCGTTGTCGGGCCCGACGAAGTGATGCCCCTTTGCCGATACGATGAGGGGCCGCCTCGAACTCCCCACGGTGGGGTCGACGACGACGACGTGGACCGTGCCCGTCGGGAAGTACCGCCAGTAATCGTCGAGAAGGAAGGCGGCCTCGCGTATGTCCTGGGGTTCCACCTCGTGGGTCATGTCGACGACACGGGCCCCGGGGTCGATGCCGAGGATGACCCCCTTCATGACCCCCACGTAGGGGTCCTTGACGCCGAAATCGGTGAGAAAGGTAATGGTGCCCATCGGCCCTGCCGGTCAGAGCATCCTGATGTATTTCGCGAAGGGCCTCTTGATGATGCCCTTCTCGGTGATGAAGCCGCTGATGTACCGCGACGGCGTGACGTCGAAGCCGAAGTAACGGGCCTTCGCGTCCCTGACGGTGAGGAGCCTGTCGTCCAGGTACTTCACTTCCCTGGCGCTTCGTTCCTCGATCTCTATGCGGCCGCCGTCCTCGACGGCCTTATCGAAGGTGGAGACGGGGGCGGCTATGTAGAAGGGGATCTTGTGCGCGTCCGCGGCGAGGGCTATCATGAAGGTGCCTATCTTGTTCGCCGTGTCCCCGTTCGCCGCTATCCTGTCGGCGCCGGTGATGATCTTGTTCACGACCCCCCGGGAGCACAGGAGCCCGGCGTGGTTCTCGGGGACAAGCTCGACGGGGATGCCTTCCTGCATGAGCTCCCACACCGTCAGGCGCGATCCCTGCATGTAGGGGCGTGTCTCCGTGGCGATGACCTTTATCTTCTTGCCCGCCTCGTGGGCGGCGCGCATGACGCCGAGGGCCGTGCCGTAGCCTCCCGTTGCGAGGGCACCCGCGTTGCAGTGCGTCATGATGGTGTCACCTTTGTCTATGATCTCGGCGCCGTAGAGGGAGAGCATCCTGTTGTTCTCGATGTCCTCGACATGGATAGCGAGCGCCTCGCCGAGCATGTCCTCAACGATGTCGGTGTCGCCGGCATGGCCCTCGAAGGCCTCCATCATCCTCTTTAAGGCCCAGAAGAGGTTCACCGCCGTCGGGCGCGTTGCCCCGAGCTTTTTGGCAATGCGGGCGATATCGGCCCGGCGGACGGACCGCTTCGCCGCCATGACCTCCTTCGCCCCCAGGACCATTCCGTAGGCGGCGACGATGCCGAGGAGCGGCGCGCCCCGGACGGTCATGTTGTTGATGGCCGTTATGACGTCCCCGGCGGTCCTGCATTTCACATATGTCTTCCTGAAGGGCAGCTCTCTCTGATCGAGAAGGTAAAGAACGCCGTTCTTCCAGTAAATATGATCCGTCATGCGTCACCTCTTTCTGTTGATGGTCATCCCGGACCCCTCTCCATGGTCATCCCGGACCTGATCCGGGGCCGGAGGTTCTCTATTGCACCGGTCTTCCTGGATGTCGCTTCCGCGAGTGAAGACACCGGCCTTCGCCGGAATGACGGAAAGATCTAACCCTTCAGCTTCTTGAGCAGGAGTTCGTTGAGAAGGGCCGGGTTGGCCTTGCCTTTCGTCTCCCTCATGACCTGGCCCACGAAAAAGCCGATGAGCTTCTCCTTGCCGGCCCTGAAGTCGGCCACTTCCCTCGGTGACCGGGCGATGACCGCATCGATGATGCCTTCGATGGCCCCCTCGTCGGAGATCTGGAGCAGGCCCTTCTTCTTCACGTATTCACGGGGGGAGGCGCCCGTCCGGTAGATCTCCGGGAATATCTCCTTGCCGATCTTGTTGCTGATGGTGCCGTCCTTGATGAGCGTGAGAAGCTCGGCCAGCCGTGCCGGTGTAACGGGGGAGTCCTTGGGGGAGATGTTGCCGTCCTTCAGTTCCCTCAGGAACTCCGTCATGATGAAGTTGCTCACCGTCTTCGCCTCGGGAAAGAGCTTGAGGACCGCCTCGAAATACGCGGCCAGCTCCCTGTCGGAGGCGAGTATCTCCACGTCGTACCGGGGGAGGCCGTAGTCTTTCATGAAGCGTTCCATCTTCTCCATGGGGAGTTCGGGCAGGGTCTTCCCCACCTCGTCGACCCATGCCTCATCCACGGTCACGGGAAGGAGGTCGGGTTCCGGGAAATACCGATAGTCGTGTGCCTCCTCCTTGCCGCGCATGGAATAGGTGACGCCCTGCTCGGCGTTGAAGAGGCGTGTCTCCTGAACGACGCTCCCGCCCTTTTTGATGAGGGCGATCTGGCGGTCGATCTCGTAGTCGAGGGATCTCTCGATGTAACGGAAGGAGTTGAGGTTCTTAAGTTCCGCCCGGGTGCCGAAGGTCTCGTCGCCCTTTTTGCGCACCGAGACGTTGGCGTCGCAGCGGAAGCTTCCTTCCTCCATGTTGCCGTCGCAGATCTCGAGGTACATGAGGATGTCGCGCAGCGCCTTCAGATATGCCGTCGCCTCCTCCGGTGTCCTCAGGTCGGGTTCACTGACGATCTCGAGCAGGGGAGTGCTCGAGCGGTTGTAATCCACCATGCTGTAGCTGCTCGTGTCGATGGTGCGTTCGTGGACGAGCTTGCCCGCATCCTCCTCCATGTGGATGCGCAGGATGCGGATGCGCTTCGTCTTCCCGTCCATTACGATGTCGAGCCATCCGTTGCCGCAGATGGGCTCTTCGTACTGGGATATCTGGTACCCCTTCGGCAGGTCGGGATAGTAGTAGTTCTTCCGGGCGAAGATGCTTCTGGGATTGATGGAGCAGTGAAGGGCGAGCCCCAGCTTGATGGCGAACTCGACGACCTTTTTGTTGAGGACCGGCAAAGCCCCCGGCAGACCCATGCAGGTGGGGCAGGTATGGCTGTTCGGCTCGGCCCCGAACTTCGTCGAACAGCCGCAGAATATCTTGCTCTCCGTAAGAAGATGGGCATGGACCTCGAGACCCATTACCCCTTCGTAATCACCATAATCCACGCCACACCTCTCTGACTGCTTTTCTATCGCTTACAAATGATTGAAACTATACAACAGGTAACGGTGTCATTTCAAAACAAATTGCCCCCCGTAAGGGGAAAAGGGACCTTCCAATGGGACCCGCGATATGATAAGAAGAGATGGGAGAAGGAATTGGCGGCAAGAAGGATCAAAAAGAAAAAGTCGGGCAAGTTCTTCCGCTTCATCAAGGCTGTCATCGTTCTCATTGTCCTTCTCGTGGTGGGGTTCGCGGGTTTCTACATGCTTTATCCCGACGTGTCGAAGCTGAGGAAACAGAACCCCGGGAAGACGTCCTTCATGGAATACCGCGAGGCGGAATACCGGGCGAAGGGAAAGAAGATACGGATACAGTCGAAGTGGGTCCCGTTAAGGTCCATATCGCCCTACCTCATGAAGGCGGTCCTCATATCAGAGGACGACAAGTTCTGGTCCCATCACGGTTTCGACACGGAGGCGATCCAGAAGGCCCTCGAGAAGAACCTGGAGGCGGGAAGGTTCAAGCTGGGAGGCAGCACCATCAGCCAGCAACTCACGAAGAACCTTTACCTCACACCCTCCAAGAACCCCATCCGCAAGCTCAAGGAGGCGATGATCACCTGGCGGCTCGAGAGGACCCTCTCGAAGCGGAGGATCCTCGAACTCTACCTGAACGTCGTCGAATGGGGTGAGGGCATCTTCGGCGCCGAGACAGCCGCGAGGCGCCACTTCGGCAAACCCGCCTCGGCGCTCACCGCCGAAGAGGCTGCCAGGCTCGCGGCGGCCTTGCCCAACCCGAGACGCTACCGCGTGGACGGGACCTCCCGCTACGTCGAACGCCGGGCGAAGATCATCTACACCATCATGGTAAGAAGAGGTATAGTCGTCCCTGACTACGAAGAAGTAACAACCACCCCGCCGGGCACCGTCGACGAAACCTCCCCCATCTCGCCGGCCGACAGGGAGGGCGCCAACTCGACCAACCCCGGCCCCACACCCCCGCCTGCAGGGCAATAGGGGAAGACCTTGCCTCTCGCCCGTTCCTCACTTCGTTCGTCTCTCAAGCCCGCAGAGGTCGCAGAGAAAAGATTCGGCCGGATTTCGGAGCCCCCCAAAATCCGGCCGGCTTTGCATCCCGCTACGCGGGAGGCAAAGAAGAGG
>LVAA01000026.1 GCA_001603955.1 Syntrophobacterales bacterium Delta_02
GTAGTCATAAGTCCTATATGTCCTATAGGTCCTATACTCCATCCTCCAACCCCTATACTACCTCGCCCCCCGCACCTTCCCATCCCCTCCCCATCACCCCCACCTGAAACCAACCCTCTTCTTTGCCTCCCGCGAAGCGGGACGCAAAGCCGGCCGGATTTTGGAAGGCTTCGAAATCCGGCCGAATCTTTTCTCTGCGATCTCTGCGGACTCAAGCGAAGCGGGCGAGAGGCAAGGTCTTTTGAGGCTTCCTACTGTATCCCGATGTGGAGCAGCAGGATCCTGCGGACCTCTTCTATTGTCTCCGGCTCGGACTGGCAGGAGTGGCCGGAATGGACGATCAGCTCCGATGCCGCGTTGTCGAGGTGAGCGCTCTCGTATTTCACTACCCCGTCCGTCCACTTGTCTTTCGGCGCGTCGGGGTTCTCCACGGAGATGATCGAATGCACGGGTATCCCCGGAGTGACGGGGATCGACGAGAAAGTCCTGACAAATTGACTCTTCGGGTCCATGTTCGCTGTGCTTTTCGGAACCCCCTTGAAAGTGGACCGGTCGATGACCTGGGGGTTCAGGGAGGTAACCTCCTTCACGGCGTCGAGCATGCGAAAGGGCAGCGACACGAACCTGCCGGCCATTCTCCCTATCCATCCGCCTGCAACGTAGCTGCCCCGATGAGGCGTCGAGATGAATATAACCCGGCTGACAAAGGGCAGGGGTTTGTAGAAGAAACTCCTGCTTATCAGCTCCCGCGTGCCGGGCGACACATCGAGCTTGTCGAAGGGGATCCTTGCTGCGTCGTCCCAGAAGCGTGTCCCGCTGTCGACAACGGTCAGTCTCGTCAGGAGCCCTCCCTGGCTGTGACCCACGATGACCATGCGCCTCAATGCCGGGTCCCTGCCCTCGGGGTCAAGCCCGCGGACAAGCTCTTTCAGGCCCTTTGTCAGGAGCCCGCCCGAATAGAGGATGGGGTTGCCGGTGTTGTAGGTGAAGGCCCAGAACTGGTAGCGGCCCCAGAGCCGCCGGTCGTTCTGCAGTTCGTTGAGCATCTCCGCCCAGCGGGCGGGGCTCGAGGCGGTACCGTGGATGAAGATGACCGGGATGCGCCCCGGTATGTAAGGGCTCATGAAGAAGATGTTCTCCTTGAACCGCGACGCGTCCTTGAAGAGGGTCACGCTGCCGGAAAAGAACCCCTTGGTCTCCATGCGGTACACCCCGGAGTTCTCGAGGGAATAAGCGAGAGCCGAAGAAAGGTCGAACTCCAGGGGCACCGTGCGCCGTCCAACCGTGACAGTGGTGGCGCTGTCCGTCGTGTACAACTCCAGTCTTCCCCGCATCTTGCCCGTCCTTACTCCCTCGTCCACGTTATGGAACCGGACGAGCAAGGTAACGGCGACCTTGATATCGAAAGGGACCTTCGCGGAGACTGGTTCTGCGGCACCGGGAAGGTATTCGGTGGAGGCAACGAGCGCCGCGCCTATCCCCGGCCACCGGTATTCGTTGCGCAATCCCCGGATGGAAAGTTTTGACGCGTCGGTAAACCTGACAAGACGGTACGAACTCCACCGGAACGAATCGGCACGGACCGAGATCGCTATCTCCCCAAAAGGCAACCTGTACGTGCCCTCTCTCAGGTCAATGACAACCCCATCGGCGGAAGTGAAGCCCTCGGCTATCCCGAGATTGTAGATGTCCACCGCCGTTCTGAAGCGAGGATCGAAGGCATCGGGCGCGCGGGCACCGCCTTCGGGGAAGAGAAGCGCCCAGGCATACACGGCCGAGGCAAGATAGTACGATCTGTCTCCGCTCTGGGAGGCATACAGAAAGGAAAGCTCCGCCAGGGCGAAGATGCGGTCCGTCTCATCCGCGGTTGGGACACCCTTGTGTATGGCGGCGATCACCTCGGCCGGATGGGTCTTGAATCTCTCCGCAAGACCGGTCCGGTTGAGCATCTGCATGGTCGGGGCGCTGAGGGTGGACCCGGTCAGCACATTGGCGGTGAGCTTGCGATGGGATTCCTGCGGGTCGAGGTAGTTCACTCCGACCGGAGTGGCGCACCCCGACAGGATGAGGATGCCGAGAAGAAGGACCGCGAAGACCGCCCTCCCGAAAAGATGTCGTGTGTTCAAGACCATCTTCTTCTTCATAACATTAATCACGAAGTCATCACAAAGGAAAAAGCCTCCCGGCCGCTACCTGGGCAACCCTTCACGAATGAGCCGGGAGAACGCCGGGTCGTTGCCTGCCGCCTGCGCCCTTTCATTGATAAGGCTTCGCCTCTTGAGTTCATCAAAGGGAAGGCTCCTGTCCACCATGCCCCGATCGTATATCATCCTGTCAATGAAACCGTTGATGATGATCCTCCAGTCGAAGCGCGCATTCGGAGCGTAGGGCACCGTGTGACCCCGGATGTTGGTCGTGCAGTTGCTTGTGAGGGCGTTGTACCACTCGGGACGGTCCCTCAAACGGTTCACGGTACGCAGGTAATCGAGAAAGACATTGCGCGCGAGGTCCATCGATGTCCTCAGGCGCCACAGGTAGACCTGTTCCTTGCGGTAGTTGGTCCTCAGGCGAACCAGGTCGCGCTCGTCGCCGATGATGTAGGTAAGCTCATACTGCTTGAAGAACCCTTTTATGGAAGAGTACTCCTCGCCGACTTCCTTGCGCGTCTCGATGGAGAAACAGACCTGGTCTCCCCCGGCAAAACCAAAGCTGAGCATCGTGTGGGCAATGAGAGGGGAACCCCAGTAGACGACGAAAAGGTCGACGCTCTTCATCTTTGCCAGGTCGAAGGTCCTGTCGTAGTGGCGCACGGTGTAATCCGTCTCTGTCCTGTAATCGACATTGCGGATGCCGTGGATGGTCACCCTGTCGCCATCGATCGCGGCCCAGGGGAGAAGGGCAACGTCAGGTTGCCAGTTCCTTGTGTTAGACGGCGGGATCAGGAGCCACCAGACCAGAACGGCCGTGAAGGCAGCCAGAAAGACAAACCGGGCGGGGCGGCGGCGATAACCGACGGTAAGGACGGCGAGGCTCCCGATGGCAAAAAGGCCTGCAACGATAAGTCTAATAGAGGGGGGCAGATCGGAATAGTAGACGGCAAACGTTGCCCAGCCCGCCATGACCAGAAATGCGAACCTCCTGAAGGCGTTGCCGATGCCTCTGAAGAACCGACCGGGAAAAATGTTTCCGTGCTCCATGCCCATGGGAATACGGGGACCGCCCTCGGCCATCCGCGGGCGGTCCCCGGTG
This sequence comes from Syntrophobacterales bacterium Delta_02, assembly GCA_001603955.1. GTDB lineage: Bacteria > Desulfobacterota > Syntrophorhabdia > Syntrophorhabdales > Syntrophorhabdaceae > Delta-02. The sequence goes on from LVAA01000026.1 coordinate 3,250, forward strand.
ATCCTTATTTACGGTCCTGCAAGGGCTACTTTTCCACCACCATCGCCACAGCCTCGGTCACCTGCAGGTAGACATCGTCTCCCTTCTTGATGTTCTTGAAGTTCTTGACGGATTTGTCGACCGTGAAGGTCCGCACGTTGCCTTCGGGGCCCTTGAGAGAAATGTTGCGTTTCTTGTAGTCTATCTTTTCGACCTTCGCCGTCACCTCCAGTGTGTTGACAACAACGGCTCCGGGTTTCGCACCCTTCGGGGCCACTTTCACGGTCTGGACTTCTGACACGGACGGCTTTTCCCCCGCCTTGGCCACAAAGACAGCCACTGATTCGTAGAAGGTTGTCTTGACCTTGTCCCCGGCCTTTATCTGGTCGAAGTTCTTCACTTCCGGTCCAACCTTGAAGGTACGCGTGGTACCGTCGGGCGCCTTGACCGTGACGGTCTTCTTTGCCGCGTCCACGGCATCGACAACGGCTGTCATCTCGACAACGTCTACCATCGCCCCGGCGGGCTTGGGACCGGCTTTCTTCGCCGCTTTCTTCTCCTGGGCGAATCCAACGCTCACGAGCACAACCACGAGCAACAACGCCATTACCAGTGACAATGTTCTTTTCATATACATCCTCCTTTGGGATATTTCAGGCCGCCCGGCGGCCTGTGTGTCAGGTGACCGCAGATCCGAACCCCATCACCGCGAACGCGTGTGGCGGGGCGGTACTAATATCTATCACATAAGGACTGCGGGGTACACACGAATGTCCGTCAGACATCGATCCTTATGCCAGCGCGTTCTTCACGACCCGGCGGGCACCGGCAAGGATGGAGTCGAGGTGGGCCTCGTCGACAAAGCTCTCGGCGTACATCTTGATGATGTCCTCCGTGCCTGAGGGTCGTACCGCGAACCAGCCCCTCGCCGTCGTTACCTTGACACCGCCTATGGCCGCGTTGTTGCCCGGGGCTTTTGTCATCTTCGACGTTATCGGGTCCCCCGCCAGTTCCTCGTCCTTTATGGCCTCAGGCGTCAGGGACGATACCGCCGTCCTCTCGGCAGCCGTTGCCGGGGCATCGACGCGGACATACACGGGCCTTCCCAGCCTGTCGGCCAGTTCGCCATAGAGTTCTCCGGGGTCCTTACCCATCCTGGCGGTCATTTCCGCGGCAAGGAGATTCATTATAATGCCGTCCTTGTCCGTCGTCCAGACCGTCCCGTCCCGCTTGAGAAAGCTTGCCCCCGCGCTTTCCTCGCCCCCGAAGCAGCAGGACCCGTCGAAGAGACCATCGACGAACCATTTGAAACCGACGGGCACCTCCGACAGCCTGCGGCCCAGATCCGACACGACGCGGTCGATCAGGCTCGAGCTTACAAGGGTCTTGCCGACAGCCGCTCCCTCCGGCCAGCCGAGGCGGTGGGTCAGGAGGTAATGGATCGCCGCGGCCAGATAGTGATTGGGGTTCATAAGCCCCGTGGACCGGGTGACGATGCCGTGCCGGTCGGCGTCGGTGTCGTTGGCGAAGGCCACCTGGAAGCGGTCCTTGAGTGCCACCAACCCCGCCATCGCGTAAGGACTGGAACAATCCATCCTGATCTTGCCGTCGTGGTCGACGGTCATGAAGGCGAACCTTGGGTCCACAACGTTGTTGACGACGGTTATGTCGAGACCGTAGAGGTCCCTGATGGGCTCCCAGTAGTGCACCGAGGACCCTCCGAGCGGGTCGACCCCCATCCTGATCCCCGCGGACCGGATGCACTCCATGTCGATGACGTTCACCAGGTCCCCAATATAGAGTGTGGCAAGATCTACGGTATGGGTGGTCCCCGTCTTGAGGGCCGATTCATACACCATCCTGCGGACCTGTCTCAGGCCGCCCCGAAGGATATCGTTCGCCCTGTTCTCGATCCACCGCGTGACCTGCGTGTCCGCGGGGCCGCCGTTGGGCGGGTTGTACTTGAAGCCCCCGTCCTGGGGCGGGTTGTGCGAGGGCGTAACCACGATGCCGTCCGCGAGGCCGCCCGCCCTTCCCCGGTTGAATGACAGGATGGCGTGGGAGATCACGGGGGTGGGAGTGAATCCGTCGTCCTTCTGGATCACGGTCTCCACACCGTTCGCCGCCAGCACCTCGAGGGCGGTCCTTTGGGCCGGAGCCGAGAGCGCGTGGGTGTCCTTTCCCATGTAGAGGGGGCCGTCCGTCCCCTGACTTTGACGCAGGTCGCATATTGCCTGCGTGACGGCAAGGATATGGGCCTCGTTGAACGTACCCGCGAGCGCTGAACCACGGTGCCCGCTGGTCCCGAAGCTTACCCGCTGGGCGGGGTCGTCGGGGTCCGGGCTTCGCCCATAATAGTCTTTTTCGAGCCTTGCAAGGTCTGTGAGTATCTCTGCCGGGGCAGGTTTGCCCGCGAGGGGAGAAATGGCCATGTCACACACTCCTTTCTACAGCTGCGATGCCGGACCTGTCAGCTTGAGAAGCGCCATATCGATGACAGGGTCGAGGTCACGAACGGCATTGATGCCCTTGAGCTCGACGATGACCGCCTCCATGATGAGAAAGGTCCTCGCCTCGCCGCGAAGACATCCCGTCTTCACGCTGTCGAACTTTCCGTACGTCCCGTGGATGTGGATGCGCGGCTCATCACCATACCAGAAGACGGTGCCGACAGCAAGGGTCTCGTGGCTTTCGACCAGCTCACGCCACGTCGGTTCCGGCGGCCGCACGTCGTCCTGCACGGGCCCTACGACGATCCTCCCCTCCGCTATCCCTCCGAGGAGGTAGAAGATGGCACCCCTGATGTTCTCTTTCCTGATAATGCCGGAGAGATTGGTGACTATCTCGTCGCCATCCTCGAAATGGGCCAGGACCACCCTGCCCGTCTCACCGACCTGATATTTCACTGCGATCTCCTTTTCATCGGCCTGCCGGGGCGGGAGGCGCTATTCTCCCGATGCAGTCATGTCTCGCCGAAGGATCACTTCAAAGGACCTCTTATGAGCTTCACATCGTCGATCCAGACCGTACCCTTTCCGTCGACGACAAGGTTCAACCTGACGATATCAGGCTTCTGCCCTTTCTTGAGAAAGAAAGGTGTTTCCTGTGTGACCCAATCGGTAGTTCCCGTCACGGGGCTTTCCAGGGCACGGGAAAAGTATTCGCCCTTTCCGGTAAAGACGCACCACATCTCCAGGTAAACCTTGCCCTGGAAGTCCTGTGTCTTGAGCTTCGCCTGGTACGTCAGACGGGCCCTGTCGACATCGATGTCCCTCACCTCAAAGAGACGGACCGTCATAAGCGACGGGGCATCGATCCTCAGGGACCCCCTGCCGTCCGCCGACACAGCGGGATCGAAAGTGACGTTCGACTGCGTCAGGACCCCCTCCATGTTGTCGAGGGGATAGATTTTGACAGTCCGGGGCACTTCCTTCTCGCCGCAACCCGCGAGCAAGGAACACAGGGCCAGAATGACTGCTATCGCGAGAAACGCTCTCTTCATGGAACGGCCTCCTTCCGCCGCGCATCGGGGAACTCCCGATGATGTCCTATAGCATTATCCTATCATAACGGGCCGCGAGGGTGAAGAAGTGTTTGGAGAAAAGAAGGGGACCAGATGATGGGTGATGGGTGATGACGGGCAGACGCGTACTTAATGTTGCCGGGAACTTTCCGATAATCTGGAATAGCGTCGGCACCGAGGTGAAGACATGATGAAAGACGTCCGTACGATGCTCTCCTCCCTTGGGAAGAAGATCTCGGTCCTGAGAAGGGGCCCGAAGATCGTACTTGTACTGTGCGCGTGGCTGCTTGCGATCAGCGTGCTGCTGGCGTTCGGACTGTAAATACGGTTTCAGGTTTCAAGTTCCAGGTTTCAGGTTAGGACCGGGGGCATCCCCGTCTTTGAGCTGAAGCATGAGACTTGAGACCTGAAACTTGAAACCCTATTTGCTCCCCGTCGGCTGGCATGGTAGGTTAGGATGATGGGTGGTATCGAGGAGAGTTGTTATGTCATTCTCGGCCTTCCCGACGGGGCACCGCGGGAAGAGGTAGAGGAGGCCTTCGGGCGCCTGAAACAGGAATTCAACGGCGACTGGGAGAAGCTCAAGGAGATCACCTGGGCTTACGAGACACTGGCGGATTTCCGTGCCGGCACGGTGAATGGAGCAACAACCCTCGCCACATCGGGTAATGAAGACGAACCCACTCTCATGGGTCTTCTCTTCCCTCCCCAGGCGAAGGTCAATCCCTTCTACTTCTGGGGAAGATGCCTGCTATTCCTGCTTCTTCTCATAGCGGGCATCAGGCTCATGGTCAATCTACCGTCGAGCGAACTGGCAGGCCATTCCTTCTTTCACAACGTCAATCTCCCCTTCCACGAGGCCGGACACATTGTTTTTCGTGTCTTCGGCGACTTCATGGGCGTCCTCGGGGGAAGCCTCATGCAGGTCATCATACCCGTCGTCTGCCTCGCAGCTTTCCTGAAGCGGGGCGACGCCTTCGCGGCATCCTTCGCCCTGTGGTGGACGGGTCAGAACTTCATCGATATGGCCCCTTACATCAACGATGCACGCGCGCAGCAACTCCTCCTCCTGGGCGGCGTGACCGGCGAGGACGTTCCCGGATACCACGACTGGAACAACATCCTCGGGCGACTCGGTCTCCTTAACCTCGATCACACCCTCGCCAACACATCCCACATCGTCGGCTCCCTCCTCATGACAACCGCCTTCATCTGGGCGGCCATCATACTCTGGATGCAGTGGAAAAACAGGGACAGGTAGAAAAGATGGCTCGAACCGCTTGAGCCGCTTGAACGTCAAAAGCGGAGGAAGAGGAGCCTCAGAAGATGCGATGACGTTCAAGCGGTTTGAACGGTTCAAGCGGTTCAAGCGGTTTTACTTCTTTATCTCCCCTATGGGAAGCACGGTCCTTCCGTGGACTTCGTTGAGGACCTCGGCCATGGCCAGGTAGACGGCGGAGAGGCCGCAGATGATGCCTTCCCATCCGGCAAGGGTGCCGATGGCGGTGCTGCCGGTCCAGTCACGGATGGCAAGAAGCCAGAAGAGAATGGTGAGGCTCAGAAACACGAACTGGATGGCCCTGTTCTTGCCCCATGTGCCGAACCACATGAAGAAGGTGAAGAGGCCCCACATGAAGAGGTACCATCCCATGAAGGACACGGGGTTCCCGGGAAGGCCCTTGAAGACGAGAATGAACACGAGGGTCCACCAGAAGAGGCCGTACGACGTGAAGGCCGTGACGCCGAAGGTGTTTCCCTTTTTGTACTCCAGGATACCCGCGATGATCTGGGCAAGGCCTCCATAGAAGGCTCCCATTGCGAGGATCATCGATCCCACGGGGAAGAATCCTGCATTGTGGATGTTCAGAAGTACCGTGGTCATACCGAATCCCATGAGGCCGAGTGGTGCTGGGTTTGCGAGTTTTTCTTCCATGACATACTCCTCCTTATAAATGGTTAGTACATTATTCTGCTGCCGGGATAAGAGTGATCTTTCCCTGTTCGCCTTGTGCGTTTTAAAACCCCTTAAGCCCCGGAAAGGAACTCGATTGTACTATAGCATGTCGAGAAACGCGTGTCACCACCTTTGCAATGAGTTTTCCGAGGCACGGTTAATCGTGCAGGAAGGCTATCCTGATGCTCAAAAGGATAAGAAAGCCCCCGAAGGCCCTGTTGAAATAGCCCTGGAACCTCCCGAAGAAGGACCTCACGTGTCTCTCATTGAGAAAGACGGCCACGAAGCTGAACCACAGCATGGTGTCCAGGACCATGACGAGGCCCCCGATGATGAGAATGGAACGGGGCGGGGGCGCGGCGGGAGATATCACGACGGTGAAGAGGCCGAGGAAGAAAAGCGTCGCCTTGGGATTCAGGATATTCGTGAGGAACCCCATGCGGACCGCCTGCAGGGGGGAGATATCCTGTCTCTTCGTCACCGCGGACGTCTCCATCTGCGTCTGACGGGCAAAGAGCGACCGTATCCCGACGTACAGCAGATACGCCGCCCCAAGGTACTTGATCGTGCTGAAGACAAGGATAGACCTGGCGATCACAACGGCAATACCCGCTATGCAGTAACCAACATGAACGGCAACTCCCAGCCCGAATCCGACAGCGGTGAATATTCCCGTCCTTCGCGAATAGGTAAGAGAATTGCGCACCGACATGACAAAATCCGGCCCCGGGCTCATGGCACCAAGGAGGTGAACGAAGGCGATCGTTCCGATGATGGTAAGGTTTTCGAGCATATTACCCTGTTGAAGATAATGACCAATGACCAAATCCCAATGACCAAATAACAAGCAATATACCAATAATCAATAACCAAATGAAAAAAACGGGAACAGGTGAACGTCTCCCGGGCTACTCAGGCATCGGCCTTTTTCGTTTGGTCATTATCTTCTTCTTTGGTCATTGGAATCTGGTCATTGGTCATTATCTTCACTATCCGTTCATTGGTCATTATTCTTTTCATGCCCTGTCATAGACCTTCCGAATGATCATCTTCCGGTTCTTCAGGGAAGATGTGTATTTTTTCAGGTCAAGCACGATCACGGTGATATTGTCCGTGCTGCCCCTGTCGAGGGCCATGCGCGATATATCTTCCGCACTTTCCCGGGGGCCCCGGCCCCGCCGTGCCGCGTCAATTACCTCGCCGGGAGACAGGACGTCCCACACCCCGTCGCACGCGAGGACTGCCACGTCGTTCTCCAGGCCCAAAACACCTTCCGCAATGCGCGGCTCCGCACTCACATAGGGCTTGAGACAGGCATCTCCGAGGGCCCGGCTTATCGCCAGGATACCCTCGACCCTGGGGACGCCGAGAGTGACAATGCTCCCCCCGAGGGCTTCGATGCGGGACCGCTCGGCGGTCGCATCCGGTTTGTGGTCATCGGTGAGAACGGCCTCTCCCTGCCCCGTGCCGATAACGACCCTGGAGTCACCCACGTTCGCCGCCAGGAAGCGTTCACCGATGAGATACAGCTGGATGGCGCAGGTCCCCGCTTGCACGCGCCGGCCCACGAGGTGCGCGTCGACGGCAAGATAGGCCTCGCGAAGGATGTCTGCCTCATCCCTGCGCTCCTTAAGCGGCTTTTCCCGTTCCCGCGCCCAGGCGTGCAGGAACCAGGGTGTCAGCATCTCGGCGGCTATCTGCGCGGGCTGCCTTCCCCCGTGGCCGTCATATATCTCGGCGCTAAAGAAAAGCCTGGCAGGGTCCTCGTAGAAGGCGTGCTCGTCCTCCATTGTCCGCCTGAAGCCTATCTCCTCGCTGATCCCCCAGGAGATGTCCATGGAGATATTGTAACCCGGATTTCGTCTTTTTCACAGGGCGAAAGGCCGTCCCTACGGGGCAAATGAATGCTTGCAAAAGCGAATATTAAAGGTCTATAATAAATACTTCCATCATGAAATTTGAAGAAGGGTTGAAAAAACTGGAAGACATCGTTAAAACCCTTGACGAAGGGAAGATTCCCCTTGACGAGGCCCTGGGTCTTTTCAAGGAAGGGCTCGGCCTCACGAAGGAACTCTCGAAAAGACTTGACGAGGTCGAGAAGAAGGTGGAAATACTGATCAGGAAAGAAGACGGGACGGTGGAAAAGGCACCCTTCCCCGGGGATGACGAATAGTGGATCTGGCGAGCTATCTCCATGACAAGAAGATAATAGTCGAGAACATGCTGAGGGATATTTGTACCAGCTTTGTCTCGACCCCCGGCATCCTGAGGAATGCCATGGAATACATGCTCTTCAGCAACGGGAAGAAGATCCGGCCCATCCTCGCCATAGCTGCCTGCGAGGCGAAGGGAAAGAGCGCCGATGATTTCCTCCCCTGCTTCTGCACCCTCGAGATGATCCACACCTATTCCCTCGTCCACGACGATCTCCCCTGTGTGGATAATGACGACACGCGCCGCGGCAGGCCGACATGCCACAAGGCCTTCGGCGAGGCCGTGGCCATCATGGCCGGTGACGGTCTGCTCACGGAGGCCTTCAGGGTCCTCACGGATCAGCGGTTCACCGAAAGGGTGAGCCCGAAGATATCGAAGCAGATCGTCTTCGAGATAGCCCACGCGGCCGGCGCCGAAGGGATGGTCGGCGGCCAGGTGATGGACATAATATACGAGAACAAGGAAGGTACCAGGAACATCCTCCACTACATACATTCCCACAAGACGGCGGCCATGCTTCGTGCGTCCGTCCGGGTCGGCGCGATCGCCGGCGGCGCCAGAGCCAGGGAACTCAAGAGCTTCACCCGCTACGGCGATGCCATAGGGCTCGCCTTCCAGATCATGGATGATATCCTCGACGTGGAAGGCGACGAGGAAACGGTTGGCAAGAAGTTGAAAAAAGACGCCAACAAACAGACCTACGTCAAGCATTACGGTATTCTCGCTTCCAAGTACAAACTGGAGCAACTCGTCGATGAAGCAGTGAGATCGATCGCATTCCTGGGAGAAAACGGCCGTATCCTCGAGGACATAGCGCGCTTCATCGGCAACAGGATTTCGTAATGCTTCTCCAGACAATCAATTCTCCCGAGGATCTTAAAAAACTGTCTATTGCCCAGCTCGTCGAGCTCGCCGGCGAGATACGCCCCTTCATCACCGACGTCATATCCCGGACGGGCGGACATCTCGCCTCGAACCTCGGCGCCGTTGAGCTCACCATCGCCCTCTATTACGTCTTCAACCCCCCCGGGGACAAGATCGTCTGGGACGTCGGCCATCAGTGTTACACGTGCAAGCTCCTGACGGGACGGCGGGAGAGCTTTTGCACCATCCGCCAGGACGGGGGGCTCTCCGGTTTCCCCTGCAGGGCGGAAAGCACCTACGACGTGTTCGACACGGGTCATGCCAGCAACTCCATATCCGTCGCCATGGGACTTGCCGAAAGCAAGAGGAAGCTGGGATCATCGTCCAAGATCATAGCCGTCATCGGGGACGGTTCGCTGACGGGTGGCATGGCCTTCGAGGCCCTGAACCACGCCGGGCACCTCAGGAGCGATATCATTGTGGTCCTCAACGACAACGAGATGTCCATATCGAAGAACGTCGGAGGCCTGGCGAGCCACCTCAACCGGATCATGACGGGAGAGTTCATGAGCAACATCCGGGAAGAGCTGAAAAACCGGATGAAGGCCATGCCTGCTATCTACAAGACGGCGCGATACCTGGAGGAGACCGTCAAGGGGATCTTCGGGCCGGGCATGATCTTCGAGGAACTCGGTTTCACCTACGTGGGTCCCGTCGACGGCCACAACATGGAACACCTCCTGGAGACGTTCAGGAACGTGAGCAGGCTTAAAGGGCCGCTGCTCGTCCACGTCATCACCAGGAAGGGGAAGGGCTACACCCACGCCGAGGATGACCCCGAGCGGTTCCATGGCATCTCGACCTTCGAGCTCACCACGGGGACCACCCTTTCCCGGGGGAAGAAGACCTATACCGACATCTTCGGCGACACCATAATCGACCTGGCAAAGATGGATGAGAGGGTGGTGGCGATCACCGCCGCCATGGGCCTCGGCACGGGTCTCGATAAGTTCTCCGCCATGTTCCCCGACAGGTTCTACGACATAGGCATCGCCGAGCAGCACGGGGTGAGCTTTTCCGCAGCCCTCGCCCTCGGCGGGCTCAGGCCTTTCGTCGCCATCTATTCCACCTTTCTGCAAAGGGCATACGATCAGATCATCCTCGACGTGTGTCTTCAGAACCTGCCCGTGGTGTTCGCCGTGGACCGCAGCGGGATCGTGGGCCAGGACGGGCCCACCCATCACGGCGTTTACGACCTCAGCTATTTCCGCCACATCCCGAACATGGTCCTCATGGCGCCGAAGGACGAGAACGAGCTCAGGCAGATGCTCTATTCCGGGTACCGCTACGCCAGGCCCGTCGCCATCCGCTACCCGCGGGGCGAAGCCCTGGGCGTACCTATCGAGGAAGATTTCCGGGAGATACCTCTCGGCACCTGGGAATCGCTCCGTGAGGGCAGGGATATCACCATGATAGCCTGCGGGAACATGGTCGCAGCGGCCGTGAAAGCCGCCGATGTGCTCGCCGCGGACGGTATAGACGCCGGCGTCGTCAACGGCAGGTTCATAAAACCAATGGACGAGAGACTCCTCGCCGAGGTGGCCGCACGGACGGGACGCATCCTCACCCTGGAAGAGAACGTACTCATCGGCGGATTCGGCAGCGGGGTCGGGGAGGCCCTCGCCAGGGCAGGTTCGCGTATCCCTCTCAGATCGCTGGGCATCCCCGATACGTTCGTAACCCACGGCAGCCAGGGAACGCTGCGCAGGTCTCTCGGCATCGACCTCGATGGGATCGTCAGGACGGTCCAGACGTGGCTAGGGAAAGAATAGACATCCTCCTTGCCAGGCGCTCCCTGGCACCATCACGGGAAAAAGCGCAGGTGCTCGTCATGGCCGGAGAGGTCTATGTCGACGGGCAGAGGGTCCTGAAGGCGGACCGGAAGGTCGACGAGACCGCCCGCCTCGAGGTGAGGGGAAACCCCATCCCCTACGTGAGCTTCGGCGGGGTCAAGCTCAAGGCCGCACTCGACGGCTTCGGCCTCAATGTCGCCGGCTGCAGGGCCCTTGATATCGGCTCGTCGACGGGCGGATTCACCGATTGTCTCCTCAAGGAAGGGGCGACAAAGGTGTACGCCGTCGATTCCGGGACGCACCAACTCCACGAAAAGCTCCGGGGCGACGAACGGATAGTCCTGAGGGAAAACTTCAACGCCCGCTACCTGACCGTCGCCGACATCGGTGAAAAGGTCGATATCATCACGATAGACGTGTCGTTCATCTCCCTGAAGAAGATCTTGCCTGCCGCCGCGGGTATTCTCGGTGAGAAGGGCCGTATCGTTTCCCTCGTGAAGCCGCAGTTCGAGGTGGGACGCTACAATGTGGGCAAAGGAGGCATCGTGAAGGACGGGAAGAAGATAGAGTCCGTCCTTACGGACATCAGGCAGTTCGGCGAAACCCTGGGCCTCAAGGCCCTCGGGACCGTGGAGGTCCCGAGGGAAAAAGAAAAGAAGAACAGGGAATATTTCATTCTATGGGAAAGATCGGGCATCCCCGACAGGTAAAGCTTTTCGCGAGCATCATCTTCCACAGGGAAGCGGACCTCGAAGCGGTCCTGCGCCTCCTCGGCGACACCGTGGGGCCTGTCGAGGAGAAGACCCCGCCGGTCCTCTTCACGCAGACGACATATTATGACAGGGAGATGGGCGAAGGACTCCTGCGCTGCTTTGTCCTCTTCGCCCCGCTGGTCGATCGCGAGATCCTGCCCGATATAAAGATATCCACCAACGCCACGGAGGATCTTTTCGCGAAGGAAGGCAAAAGAACCGTGAACATTGACTCTGGATATATCGCCCTGGAACATGTTATACTCGCTACTACAAAGGGATACGCGCACAGGGTCTACCTGGGGAAAGGGATTCACGCCGACCTCACGCTCATGTTCTACAGCGGGTCATATCGCGCTCTCGAGTGGACATACCCGGATTATGCCGCAGAGCAGACGATAGTCCTTTTCAACCGGTGGAGAGAAGTCTGCAAGGAGTCTCTGAGAACCTGCGGGCCGACAGACCCGAACGCATGAAGGTGGACTATGCCGAGGAGCATGACTGGATTCGCGAAGATCGAAAAGGAATTCCCTGAAGGCAGGATCGTGAGCGAGGCGCGGAGCCTCAACAGCCGCTACCTTGAAATGAATATCAGGCTGCCGCGGGTCGACTACGCATCGGAGCAGAAACTCAGGGACCTTGTCAAGCGGCACGTCAAAAGGGGAAAGGTAGACGTGACCATCAAGTGGGAAAAGGTCTCGGACGAGATCGCGATACCCAGGGTGAACGAGAGCGTCGTCCGGCAGTACGCCGCGATGGCGAGCGATCTGAAGGAGAACTACGGACTCAAGGGCGACCTGACGATCGAGAGCGTCTTTACCCTCAAGGACGTGTTCGCATACGAGGAGAACAACAGCCTTCCCGAGGATGTCCTGATAGCGGCATGTTCGGACCTCATGGCCGCCCTCAACGAGGAGCGCACAAGGGAAGGCGGACACATCATGAACGACCTCCTCGGAAGACTCGAGACCATAACCGCCAACCTCTCCGAGATAGAGGCCGGCTGGCCGACGGTCATCAAAGCCCACGAAGAAAAGCTTCGGAGCAGGATAGCGGAGATAACGCAGTCCGTCACCCTGGACGAGGCCCGGGTCCTTCAGGAGATCGCCATCTACATGGAACGTATCGACATATCGGAAGAGATCGTGCGTCTCAGGGGGCATCTCGACAACTTCCGCGGCACCCTGGAGTCCCTGGAACCCATGGGAAGAAAACTTGACTTCATCATCCAGGAGATGGTGCGGGAAACAAATACCATCGGGAGCAAATCCAACGACCTTTACATTAACGAGAGGGTCATAGGAATGAAGGTGGAGATAGAGAAGATGCGGGAGCAGGTACAGAATGTCGAATAGCCCGGATGGAGAAGGGGCGGCGGCCCCGGCCGGGATCCATGCCGGTAACCGCGGAAAAGGGGTCCTCATCGTCGTCTCCGGCCCGTCGGGAGTGGGCAAGTCAACCCTCATCGATCGCTTTCTCAGGGAAGATGATCGCAGTGAGTTCTCCATCTCCTACACGACGCGACAGAAACGGGCGCATGAGGTCGACGGAAAGAATTACCACTTCGTTGACGAGGCGACCTTCGAATCTATGATCGCGAAGGGGCATTTCCTTGAATGGGAAAAGGTCCACGGGAACCTTTACGGAACTCCCCGGGCGGAGATCCTCGCCATCCTCGAAACGGGGAAAGACATAATCCTGGATATAGACGTGAAGGGCGCGATCAATATAAGCAGCCAGTGCAGGGCGGCACGGCTCATCTTCATCGAACCGCCTTCTGTGGAAGAGCTCATCAACCGCCTGTCCCTGCGCGGAGAGAAAGAGATCGAGATGCGGATGAAGCGCGTTGAAGAAGAGATTGCAAGAAAGGGTGAATTCGGCTATACTATCGTGAACGACGATCTTGGAAGGGCATACTTGACGTTCCGGAAAGCGATCGACGATATAAGGAGACAGGATAATGGCAAGAATAACCGTTGAAGACTGCATGGAAATGGTGGAGAACCGTTTCGAGCTTGTCCATCTCGCAGCGCGCCGGTCCAAGCAGCTCATCAAAGGCGCAAAGCCCCTGACCAAGTCGACGAACAGGGAGATCGTAACGTCCCTCAGAGAGATCGCCGAGAAACACATCTACTTCGAAAAGAAAGACTCCGTAGAAACAAAAGAAACCCCCTACCAGCTGTCAACGTTTACGCCGTAGCGGCGTAAACGCCGGTTATAGGTAATAGGTTATGGGTTATGGGTAAGGAAGTTTGCCCGTAACCCATTTATTTCTTTTCCTTTACTCATCATCCATCGCCCTCCTTCGTTTCCCGTCACGTCCCTCAAGTCCTTTCCTATCACCCATTACCTATCACCCATTACCCCTCTTCTTGACCTAAGTCAAAGCGCGTTTTTCCCGCGGTGCTATACTTGGCTTTATGAGATCGCACAATACGCATCAAGGAGGGGCTTATGTTTTGTTATCAATGTGAACAGACAGCAAAAGGTGAGGGATGTTCGAAGGTCGGGGTCTGCGGGAAACAGCCTGATGTGGCTGCCCTTCAGGACCTCCTGGTCTATGTGACTGCCGAGTTTTCATGGCTTGCCCGGGAGGCCGGCAAGCACGGGATCAAACCGGACAGGGAAATGAACCTACTCGCTGTTGAGGCCTTGTTTCATACGCTGACAAATGTCGACTTCGATCCGGAACGCCTGAAGGCCAAGATAACGGCTGTGGCGGCAAAACGCGACGACCTTGTCGCCAGGATCGCCGCGAAAGGCGGAAACACCGTTTTGCCCGGCGGCAGGACGCCGACAAAGCCCGACCCTGCCATGGAAGGCCTCGTAAAACAGGGAGAGACCGTGGGCTTCCAGGGAACCATGCGGAACGAGAACGCCGATGTCACATCGCTCATGCACACCGTGATCTTCGGCCTCAGGGGCGTCGCGGCATACGTGTACCACGCGGCCCTGCTGGGCAAGGAAGATGAGGCGGTCTACGCCTTCATCTACGACGCTCTCGCGGAAGTGCTCGAGAACAGGCTGGGACTCAACGAATGGCTGGGGCTGGTCCTGAAGTGCGGCGAGATAAATCTCAAGGCCATGGAACTCCTCGACGCGGCGAATACCGAGACCTATGGCCACCCCGTCCCGACAACGGTCCCCCTGGGGGCAAAGAAGGGCAAGGCGCTCCTGGTGTCCGGTCACGACCTCAAGGACCTCGAGGAGATCCTGAAACAAACGGAAGGCACGGGAATATACGTTTACACCCATGGCGAGATGCTCCCCTGCCACGGATATCCGGAGCTCAAGAAGTATCCCCATTTCTACGGCCATTACGGGACGGCCTGGCAGAACCAGCACAAGGAGTTCTCCGAATTTCCCGGCTCCATCGTCATGACCACGAATTGCATCCAGAAACCGCTGGAGTCGTACGCGGCGAACATATTCACGACAGGCCCCGTTGCCTGGCCGGGAGTGACCCACATCACCGACGGAAACTACAGGCCCGCGATAGACAGGGCCCTTGCACTGCCGGGTTTCACCGCCGACTCGAATGGCAGGTCCGTCATGGTCGGCTTTGCCCACAACGCCATCATGGGCGTGGCGGACAAGGTGATAGAGGCGGTCAAGACCGGGAAGATACGCCATTTCTTCCTCGTAGCGGGATGCGATGGCGCAAAGCCGGGGAGGAACTACTACACCGAATTCGTCGAGAAGGTTCCCGACGATTGCGTGGTCCTCACCCTTGCCTGCGGAAAGTTCCGATTCTTCGACAAACAGCTAGGCGATATCGGCGGCATCCCCCGTCTTCTCGACGTCGGGCAGTGCAACGACGCTTATTCCGCCATCCAGGTAGCGGTAGCGCTCTCGAAGGCGTTCAATGTGGGTGTCAACGAACTGCCCCTGTCGCTGGTGCTCTCCTGGTATGAACAGAAGGCCGTGGCGATCCTGCTCACCCTCTTCTACCTCGGCATCAGGAACATGCGTCTCGGACCATCCCTGCCGGCCTTCGTCACCCCGAACGTGCTCAAGGTCCTCGTCGACAAATACAACATCAAACCCATCACGACGCCCGACCAGGACTTGAAGGAGATTTTGGGATAGGACAGGTTATGGGTGATGGGTTATGGGCATCAGGAAAGAACGGGGAACAACGTCCAGGCAGCTTGCCCATGACCCATCGCCTGTTATCCATGACCTGCTTCAAGGGGTCTTTATGACAATCAAACGAAAGATCGTTCACATAGATGAAGAAAGATGCAATGGATGTGGGCAGTGCGTCAGCGCCTGCGCCGAAGGGGCGATCGCCCTTGAAGACGGAAAGGCCCGGCTCGTTGCCGACAAGTATTGCGACGGACTTGCCGCCTGTCTCGGCGAATGCCCGGCAGGCGCCATATCCATCATCGAGAGAGAGGCCGATCCCTTTGACGAAGAAGCGGTCGAACGATATCTTGCAGGGAAAAAGGGTGCCGGCGAACACGCGGTCGAAACCCATGACGGCTCCGTCAACCCCCCTTCCCCCGACCTCGCCGCACCCACGTCCCTGCCCTGCGGCTGCCCGTCCACACAGCTTCAGATGTTCGCCCCCGTCAAAAACGGAACCGACGACGAGGTGCGTATCCGGCAGGCCACGCGGCTCACCCACTGGCCCGTCCAGTTGAGGCTCGTCCCGCCAACAGCACCTTTTCTCAGAAAAGCTGACATCCTCGTCGCCTCGAA
The DNA here is from genome assembly GCA_001603955.1 of Syntrophobacterales bacterium Delta_02. Taxonomy (GTDB): domain Bacteria; phylum Desulfobacterota; class Syntrophorhabdia; order Syntrophorhabdales; family Syntrophorhabdaceae; genus Delta-02. The sequence continues at coordinate 19,093 of LVAA01000026.1, forward strand.
CTGTACCCCCGTCGCGTATCCCAACTTTCACGAGGACCTTCTCAAGGGTAAGGTGGTCTTGATGGGATGCCCCAAGTTCGACGACACCGCCGAATACATCGACAGGTTCACGGCGATCTTCTCCGCCGCCGACATGCGGAGCATCACCGTAGCGATCATGGAAGTCCCCTGCTGCTCAAAGATGCCTCGCATCGTCGAGACGGCACTGAAACGCTCGGGCAGAAAAATACCCCTCGAGACCATCGTGATAAGCCCCCGGGGACAGAGATCGTGCAGAGGACAAAGCTCGCCGCATAAAGGCCCATCTCACGCCCGTTCGTCGCCCTGATCTTGGGGTGGGAGCGGCAACCCGGAATCTCCCCGTGGTCTTTTGATGCGCGTTGGGCTGTGGTATAATGGTTGACTCTGCATCATATTGCCGACAAGGAGCTAAACTATGAAGATCACTGATCTCAGCAAGATCGAGAAGGTTCCCATGACGATGGAAGGGGCGAAGGGCGCGTGGAAACAGATCCCCCTCGGAAAGGCCGACGGGGTTCCCGCCTATACCCTGCGGGTCTTCACCATCGAACCCGGGGGACACACGCCATATCACAAGCATCCCTTCGAGCACATGAACTACATCATAGAGGGCGAAGGGGTGCTCGTGGACGCCGAAGGCAGGCAGCGGCCGGTCAGGGAGGGAGATTTCGCCCTCGTCCTGCCCGACGAGACCCACCAGTACAGAAATACCACAGCGGACCGGCCCCTGGTAATGATCTGTCTCGTGCCGAAGGACTACGAATAGGGAGGGTCAGGCGACCTTTGAGCGGGCCGTCACGGTCTCGATCATGCCCGTAAGCTCTTCGAGGTGAAAGGGCTTGGCGATGAAGGGACGGCCGGCAATGAAGCCGCCACCCTCTTCCACTTCTTCGCGCCTGACGAGGCCTGTAAGAAATATGATGGGTATATCGCTGGTGGAGCTGTGTTCCATGAGATGTTCGGCAACCCTGCCGCCATCCATGACGGGCATCTTGACGTCGAGGAGAATGACGTCGGGCTTCACCTTCCTGGCCAGGTCGATCCCCGTCGGCCCGTTTGCTGCCGTTACTACCCTGTATTTCCAGGTATAGTGAAGCCAGAGCCTTGTGATCTCGCAGAAATCCCGGTTGTCGTCGATAAGAAGGACCTTCTTTTTCTCCATCCTCGATCCCCTTTGGTACTATTATCAGCACATCGGGGTGTTTCTTAAGACCACGAAGGGCCTAAAGGCCCGTGGCAGGTCGCAGGCCCAGGAAATGCCACAGGTCACAGGTCTCAAGTCACAGGTCAAAGAAATGTCGCAGGTCTCAAGTCGCATGTCACAGGTTCAAAGCCAGGAACCCGAGAAGGAACCGATTTCTGCTTCTGTGTTTGACCTGCGACCTGTGACTTGAGACCTGCGACGACCGTGAGGCCTGGAACGGTCTTCCTTGACCTGCGGCCCGTGAACGCATTACAATTCCGAAAATCCTGACGGGGGGTTCATGAAGAGATCCGTTTGCCGTTCTTTAGCGGTCCTGTTCGTTCTTTTCTCACTGCCGTGGCACCTTGGGGCGGCCGATGTGGTTCTCAACAACGCCCCGGCGCATGTCTTCTTCAGCCCCGGCGGGGGTGCGACAAAGGCCATAGTGAGACAGATCGGGGAAGCCACCCGTGAGGTACTGATGCAGGCCTATCTCTTCACGTCGAAACCCGTCCAGGCGGCCCTCATCAGGGCCCGGAAGCGGGGCGTAGAGGTGGAGGTCATCCTTGACGGTTACGAGCAGAAAGAGCACAAACACGTCACGGCCCGGGTCCTCAGGGCCGGCGGCGTCAACGTCCGGCTTGACAACAGGCATGCCTGCGCCCACAACAAGCTCATCATCATCGACCGGCGGACGGTCATAACGGGTTCCTTCAACTTCACCTACGCCGCCGAGGACAAGAACGCCGAGAACCTACTCATCATCGCCTCCGAGCACCTGGCCGCCCTGTACACGGACAACTACCTGAAGCACAGGAAACACTCAAGAAAGTTCTAGAGAACCGCTTGAGCCGCTTGAACCGCTTGAACGTTAAAAACCAAAGAACCAAGGACTTATTGTCTGGTCGGAGGTTGACAGGGATCCGGAGAAACAGTCTTCTCCTCCAATGCGTTCAAGCGGCTCAAGCTGCTCAAGCGGTTTAAACCCTGTCTTTGGGCTGTACTATGAGGCTGACGATGTAGTTGATGAGGGACAGGACGATGCTGTAAAGGAGGGCCCACCAGAAACCTGCCACCTCGAAGCCTTTGATGACCGATGACGCGAGGAGGATGAGAACAGCGTTAATGACAAAAGTGAAGAGGCCCAGGGTGAGGATATTGATGGGCAGGGTGATAAGAATGAGGACCGGCCGCACGAGAATGTTCACCACGCCCAGAAAGAGCGCCACCCACAGGGCGGAGAAGAAACTGCCGACCCTTACACCGGGAATGAAGTAGGCCGCGATAATGATGGACGCGGCCATTACCAGCCATTTGAGAAGAAGCCCCATGGTCCGGGAAGTGCGAACCTATTCGCGGAAGAACTTATGCTCAGGGAGCATCCTCAGAGAAACTTCCTCGGCCTCACCGATGACGGTCTCAAGAGCGACACTCAGAGCCACCATCTTCACGGAGATGGCATCGAGGATACCGGCCATCTTTTCGATGTTCTCCCTGGTCGTGGCGCAACATTCGTTGATCCTGACCTCGTTCTTCCTGCAGTCCTCAATGAGGTCCTTGTGCAACTCCCACTCTTCCCGTGTGAGATTCTTGGATGCCAACAACTCGTCTACGGTCATAACATTGCTCATTTCAACCTCCATCCCCAAGAACCACTGCCAGTGATCCCATTGATAAGTCTATCTTTTTTGGCCGGAAAAGGCAAACGGAAAGGCAGGGACGAATAGGACCGATAGGACCCTATAAGACCTATAGGACAGATGGGACCAATAGGTCTTATAGGTCCTAAGCGTCCTATCGGTCCTATCCGTCTTATAGGTCCTATCCGGTGCTATGGGTCCTATCAAAGACCCCTGCCCCCTATCCCCTATCTCCTTTCCCCTGCCTCTATCATTGACTTATCACACGGTATGAAGCATATTTAAAGGTGTAAATGAAAGGTGGAGAGTGAAGGAGAAGGAAAAGCATAAGGCCGGGATCGGGACAAGGTTCCAGAATGAGACCAAGTACACACCCGATTCGCTTTCCGGCCATGTGTTCAACCTCGGGGCGATCCCCGATACCTTCAAGGAATACCCGAACCCGATCGCCAGGGTCTCGCTGCCGGAGCCAAAGGCGGGCGGCGAGTCCGGCCTGTGGAAACTCCTGCTAAGGAGAAGGTCGCGCCGCGAATATGCTTCCGGCAAACCCCTTAAGCTCAACGACCTGTCCGCACTGCTTTGGGCAACGCAGGGTCTCACGGCACAGTTCGGCGACACCTTTTTCCGGACGGCACCCTCGGCGGGCGGCCTTTACCCCGTGGAGACCTACCTGTGCGTCCGTGCCGTCGACGGGCTTGAAGAGGGGATATACCATTTCAGACCCGGCGACTACGACCTGGAATTCCTCAAGAAGGGTGATTTCTCGAGGGCCCTCACCGAGGCAGCCCTTCAGCAAACCCTCATCCTCACCGCCCAGGTCACCTTTATCTGGTCGGCACTCATTGCCCGGGGAAGCTGGAAATACGGCCAAAGGGTCTATCGCTACATCTACCTCGATGCCGGCCATATCGCGCAGAATCTTTATCTCGCCGGTGAGGCCCTGGGACTCGGAGTGTGCGCCGTCGGTGCATTCTACGATGACGACGTGAACCGCATCATCGACCTCGATGGCGAGGAAGAGACGGTCATCTATATGGCTACGGTCGGGTTCCGCTCTCCGCAGAATCCGCTGTGACAGAGCAAGGAGTCAAGGAACATGTATGAACAAGGAGTTATAAGACCACCCAGCGAAGCTCAGAGCCTCCTGATACGGGTGACGAGGAATTGCCCCTGGAACCAGTGCATCTTCTGCCCCGCCTACAAGGGGGTGAAATTCTCCCGCCGGACAGTCGACGAGGTCAAGAAAGACATCGACAGCATGGAAAGGGAATACGCGTCCTACAAGAACGTGATCAAGTCCGCTTTTCTCCAGGACGCCGACAGCCTCGTCCTGAAGACGGCGGATATTCTCGAGATCATCAATTACACGAAGGAGAAGTTCCCCGGGCTGGAACGTATCACCACCTACGCCCGGGCAACAACGTTGAAACGCAAGACCGTGGAAGAGTTGCACCAGCTCTGCAAGGCGGGCCTCACGAGAATACACGTGGGGCTGGAGAGCGGCTCGGAAAAGATCCTCAAGATGATACGGAAGGGGATCACGCCCGAGGATATCGTCGAAGGCGGCAGGAAGGTCGTGGAAGCGGGGATGTCGCTGTCGGAATACATAATGCCCGGCGTGGGCGGCAAGACGATGAGCTCCGAGAACGCCATCGAGACAGCCCGTCTTCTCAACCAGATCAACCCCGACTTCATCAGGGTTCGGACCTTCGCAATGCACCCCATGTCACCGATGCAAAAGCTCGTTCAGGACGGGACCTTTGTTGTCATGAACGACGCAGAGATAGTGGCAGAGATACGCCTTCTCGTGGAGAAGCTGGGCGAGATGCACACCTACTTCTCCTGCGGCGACTTCAGTCTCAACCTGCTCATGCAGGTGGACGGCTATCTTGACGAAAGAAAGGCCTACATGCTCGATGAACTGGACAAGTTCCTCGCCCTGACACCGGAGCAACAGAAGGCCTATGCCCTCATCAGGCGCTCCTCCTACATGCAATACCCCCTCGAGGCCGCGCAGAACGAGGACCTTCTGAGCAAGATACGCCCCGAGATCGAAAAACTCGAAAAGGACGATCCCGAGGGCTTCTACAAGTACATAGAGACGCTGAAATCCTACCAGCTCCCCCAACCGCAGACGGACGAGTGGAAGTAAAGACGGCTTGAGCCGCTTGAGCAGCTTGAGCCGCTTGAGCGAAAAGACCCATTTCTGGCAGTCGGGTTTGCGGATTAACCAGCCCGGTCAGAGTTAGCGACAGGACCGGCTGTTCTTTCTTTCACGTTCAAGCGGCTCAAGCGGCTCAAGCCATCTTTAGTCTTTCTTCCAGTTCCGTCGGGCGCAGGATCTCGAGGTGGATGGATGTTCCCAGGGCGAGCTGGAGGTTCTGTTTCCTCTCGGCGAATCTCTCCGCCAGCTCACCGTCCGTCGTAAGGTAGTAGTCTATAGCGTTCCGCAGCGAGTGGGCTATGTGTGAAATGCTGCGGTCGATCTCCTCCTGGCAATATTTCTTCCTCACGATATCGAGAACGAAATCGATATGCCGGTCCTGCATGGGCAGCCGGGGACAGCTCTTCTTCCCGATGTTGACGAGCCGGTTGAGAAGTCCGAGAAGGTTCTTGTTGAGCGCCGCATCCTCGCCGTTGAGCGTGGCGCTGTACGAATATCCCGGCAGGACCGATTGGAGGACCTTCCAGTTGAGGCCGTATTGAATATGCTTGAGGTCCGCCCAGAGCCGCATGTCATAGACGTCATGGAGCGCCGCCGCACAGTCCCTGAGTATCGCCGTCTCCTCATCGAAGGCGGCGGATCTCCCCCTGTCGTCCACGGGCTCCTCCTTCAGGACGCGGGCCAGCTGTTCGCAGTAGTGGGAATGTGCATGCTCCCCGGCAAGATCGTCGTGCCCGCTTGTGACCTCGAGCTCGTCATAGAGTTCCACGATGGCCCTCCAGTGATCTGTATCGCTGCGGTCCGCTCCCTCCCAGCACTCGAAGGTGTCGATATTGTCGGTGATCTGAAAGGTGTCGGTGACACACAGGCCGCCGCGGTTCATCTGGATCACGAAATCGAGCTCCATCTCATCCACGGAGGTGACGAGAGATACCGCCTCTTGTCTGTAAAGGTCCCAGATCGACCTGCCCGCTTTCCACTCGGAAAGCATTGCTTCATCGCTCACCCGGGTCCTCGCGATGAGGTCGAGAATATGATAATCCACGTAGACGCTCGTGCGGCGTTTCTCTGCCATCTGTCACCCTTTGTCCGGGGAATCCCCGTGAAAGATAGGTTGTGCCGGAAGAACACGCCAGGCGACGAAGAAGAGAACTCGAGCGGCGAACGTGAGGATCAGTGTCAATCCGTATAGTCTGGAACTACCCCTATGCCCCTGCACCCATTATAACAAATGCGGAAAAGAATAGAAGCGTTTATTTCGGGAGCGCCCCGGCCCTCCTTTGACATTGAAATGCGTACCGTTTGATTATATCCTATTGTCTGCCATGAAAGTTCAGGAACCCTGCCGCGCCTGCCTGGAAGGACTGGTCAGGAAAACAACGGCCCTTTCCGGGGGTGACCCGGGGGTCCTCGATTCGTCATTGTCACTCCTCGAAGATCTCTTTGCGCCGAATGCGACACCACCGGCGATAGCCGGAAAGCTGCTGTCGCACATCAGGCGGAGGACCGGCATCTGGGACCCGTACGCCACCATCAAATATCACGAGTACAGGGACGCTCTGGCCGCAGTCAGGGGACTTCATGGCGGCGCCGACCGCCTGGAAGATCTGCTCAGTCTGTCCGCTCTCGGGAACTCCACGGACTATTTCACCGGCGGGACGTTCACGGACGACGTTCCCGTCGTTGAGGGCCATCTGGACCTGGCGGCGGCTGCGATCTCTCGCGGAAGTGACGAGATGCTTATGCTCGGCGACAACATGGGGGACTTCGTCTTCGATCTCCCCCTCGTGCGCTTTCTCGAGAGAAACGGCAGGAAGGTGTTCTACGCGGTCAGGGAACGTCCCGCGCAGAACGACCTTTCCATGGAGGATGTCCGGCGCCTCGGCCTTCAGAAGCTGCACCCCCGCATCATATCGACGGGAAAGGCCAACGTGGGTCTGCCGAGAGAAGACATTACGGGCGAGATCGAAAGGCTCTGGAAGGGAGAAGGCCCCGTCATCGCGAAGGGCATGGGGAATTTCGAGACCATCAGCGAATTTGACGGCGAACGTCAGGTGGTATATATAATGAAGGTGAAATGCCCCGCCGTCGCCCGGGCAGTCGGCAATGACGTCGGGACGTACATAGCTCACGTGAGGTGACCAACCGTATGGCAGGAAAACAGGATTACTACGAGTTGCTCGGCGTCTCCAAAACGGCTTCGGAAGATGAGATAAAGAAGGCGTACAGGAAGATGGCACTCAAGTACCATCCCGACCGCAATCCGGGCAACAAGGAGGCCGAGGAGAAGTTCAAGCTCATAAACGAGGCCTACGCGGTACTGAGCAACCCCGAAAAACGCAAGCAATTCGACGCCTTCGGGATGGGAGGCTTCCAGCAGCGCTACAGCGAAGAGGACATCTTCAGGGGTTTCAACGTGGGAGACCTTTTCAAGGACCTTGGTTTCGGCGGGGGCGATATCTTCAGCATGATCTTCGGCGGGCAGGCGGGCCGCGGGGCAAGGCAGCAGAGACGGCAACAGTCCTGGGACTTCAACGACTACATCACGAGACAGCAGCAGGGGGCCCAGACCGCGCGGGAACTCGACCTCCATTATGAACTGGAGATACCCTTCATGGACGCCATACACGGGGCGGAGAAACGGATCTCCCTGGCCACCGCGATGGGAACGGAAGAGGTGAACGTCAAGATACCGAAAGGGATCGCGAGCGGAAAGAAGTTAAGGCTCAAGGGCAAGGGCAACGAGGGGCGTGGGGGGCAGCGCGGTGACCTCTATATAACCATGAAGGTGGGAGAACATCCCGTCTTCAAACGAAGCGGCAACGACCTCTACGTGACCAGGGATGTGAAGGTAACGGACGCCCTTCTGGGGACGGTCGTCGAGGTCCCGTCCATTAACGGACCGAAAAGGGTCACCATCCCTCCGGGCGTCAAAAGCCATTCCAAGGTGCGGCTGAAAGGTCTTGGCGTCCCCGATCAGGGGGGCGATGAATACGTGGAGGTAATCATCGATATCCCGAAGAGACTTACGGACAGGCAGAAGGCTCTCCTCGAAGAGCTAAGAAAGGAAGGTCTATAGTGCTACCCCGCAGGCATATCCTGGATGTCTGGGAACTCATCAAGGACAAGGAAGACTTGAAGTCCATGGCAACGATCACGCTGGCCATCGACGCCATAAAGTACATGCATAACGAACCGAAGAAGGACCACCTCGTCGAGGCCCTGGAACTGAATGAGTTCATCTGCTTCATGTTCCCCGCCAAGCGCCCGAAGAACAGGTCTCTTCTCTACCACATCGTCTCGGACCTCCTGGGACTTCTCATGTACGGCATCCCCGATACGCGCAAGTACACGATCGACAACATCGAAACGGTGAACTACTCCGAAAAGAACATGGAGATCTACCCCGTCATCGAGGTGTGGAACAACCTCAAGTCGAAGGTCTACAAGAAGAAACACGGTGCCGAAGACATCATAGAGGGTTTCATCAAGAAAATTCGCGTCGAAATGGACGTTCTCGGGCGATTTCCCTTCGTGGAAGAGATATTTCTCGAATCGAAGGGCAGGATGAAGGAATGGCTCCCCTCATTCGCCAGCTACTACGACGAGAGCAGGAAGAAGGTCCGCGGGGCCTACGACCGCTGGTGGGCACTCTGGCTCTGCGGGAAGAGCAAGGAAGAGATCCTCGGCGCCATGGTCGACCGCCTCGCCTCCCAGGCCGAACGCGAGTACGAGACGGTCATCGACAAGGAGAAGGTCTTCACGTCCATCATCTCCGACCCCGAAACCAACCGCATGGAGAACGAGCTGTTCAACAAGTGGTACCGGGAAGGGGTAAATTTGTTGCTAAAAATTTAACCCCCGGTATTGACAAAGACTTACACTCATCCTTATATTGTCTTTGGCAATCGGTTTTCGCAATTGCTAACCTAACAACCACAGAAAGGAGTGTGAAACAATGAAGGTGAAACCATTACAGGACAGAATTCTTGTCAAGAGAATCGAGGAAGAGGAAAAGACGAAGGGCGGCATAATCATTCCTGACGCTGCCAAGGAAAAACCCCAGGAAGGCAAGGTGGTTGCGGTGGGCGACGGAAAGATCCTGGAGAGCGGTCAGAAGGCACCACTGACAGTGAAACCGGGGGACAAGATCCTCTTCGGCAAATACTCGGGCACGGAGATCAAGGTCGACGGCGAAGAGCATCTCATTCTCAGGGAAGATGATGTTCTTGCAATCGTAGAAGATTAATAAGGAAGGAGGGATCAAAGGATGGCTAAGGAAATCAAGTATGATCAGAACGTAAGGGAGGCGCTCCTGAAAGGCGTGAACACTCTGGCTGACGCCGTCAGGGTGACTCTTGGACCTAAAGGCAGAAACGTTATTCTCGAGAAAACATTCGGTTCTCCCACGGTAACCAAGGACGGCGTGACGGTCGCCAAAGAGGTTGAGGTTGAGGACAGGTTCGAGAACATGGGCGCACAGATGGTGAAGGAAGTCGCCAGCAAGACGAGCGACGTCGCCGGCGACGGCACGACGACAGCCACGGTCCTCGCCCAGTCGATCTACCGCGAAGGCGCCAAGCTCGTAGCGGCAGGCCACAACCCCATGGAACTCAAGCGGGGCATCGACAAGGCGGTTGAGGTCATCGTCGACGAGCTGAAGAAGCTCTCCAAGCCGACGAAGGACCAGAAAGAGATCGCCCAGGTCGGCACCATCTCCGCCAACAATGACGACACCATCGGCAACATCATCGCCGAGGCGATGAGCAAGGTAGGGAAGGAAGGCGTCATCACCGTCGAGGAAGCGAAGAGCATGGAGACGACGCTGGACATCGTCGAAGGCATGCAGTTCGACAAGGGCTATATCTCACCCTACTTCGTCACGAACCCGGAGAAGATGGAAGCCATTCTCGACGAACCCTTCATCCTCATCAATGAGAAGAAGATCAGCAACATGAAAGACCTTCTGCCGATCCTCGAGCAGGTCGCGAAGATGGGCAAGGCCCTCCTCATCGTCTGCGAGGACGTTGAAGGCGAGGCGCTGGCCACACTCGTTGTCAACAAGCTCAGGGGCACCCTGAAGATCGCCGCCGTCAAGGCACCCGGCTTCGGCGACAGGAGAAAGGCGATGCTCGAAGATATCGCCATCCTCACCGGCGGGCAGATGATCTCCGAAGAGCTGGGCATCAAGCTCGAGAGCATCGGCCTGAAGGACCTCGGGCAGGCCAAGAGGGTCGTCATCGACAAGGACAACACGACGATCGTAGACGGCGCGGGCGACAAGAAGGACATCGAAGGCAGGGTCAAACAGATCCGCACCCAGATCGAAGAGACCACATCCGATTACGACAGGGAAAAACTCCAGGAAAGGCTCGCGAAACTCGTCGGCGGTGTCGCCGTGATCAACGTTGGCGCTGCGACGGAATCGGAAATGAAGGAAAAGAAAGCGCGTGTCGAAGACGCCCTCAATGCCACCAAGGCTGCTGTTGAGGAAGGTATCGTCCCGGGCGGCGGCGTGTCCTTTATCAGGGCCATTGCCAAACTCAACGAACTCAAACTCGACGGCGAAAAACAGTTCGGCGTCAACATCGTCAAGAAAGCCCTCGAGGACCCGCTGCGCTGGATCGCCACGAACGCCGGCCACGACGGCTCCATCATCATCGAGAAGGTGAAGAACGGCAAGGATAATTTCGGTTTCGACGCCGCCAAGGAAGAGTATGTCGACGACATGATGGAAGCGGGCATCATCGACCCGACGAAGGTCACCCGCACGGCCCTCCAGAATGCGGCTTCAGTCGCGTCGCTGCTTCTCACCACCGACTGCATGATCGCGGAAAAACCCAAAGACAAGGGCGCCCAGATGCCCATGATGCCCCCGGGAGGAATGGGCGGCATGGACGGCATGTACTAGAAGACAGGCTTCTGCCAAAAAAAAGAAGGGGGTCTCTTGCGAGGTCCCCTTCTTTTCCATCAACCCCTTCCCCTTGACTACTCGCTGTGGTACTTGAAGGAAATATTGAGCCTCACCCTGTACTGACTCACCTTTCCGTTCTCCAGCGTGACATCCTGCTTGATCACCTCGGCGACACGGAGGTCCTCGAGGGATTTTCCCGCAGTCTCAAGGGCGTTCTTAGCGGCTTCCTCCCAGGACTTTTCACTTGTTCCCACGATCTCGATGATCTTGTAAACACTACCCGCCATATTCGCCTCCTTTCGTGTATTTTCTAAAAGCAGGTTATAGGCTCTTATATAGCACAGAAAAGGAATCTGTCAATGAGGGACAGGAAGCAGACGACCGGGAATCCCCATTTCGTCCTATAGGTCCAATAAGTCCTATAGGTCCTATAGGCCTCACCCCTATTCCCTGTCCTTTTGACAACACACTTCCCCGGCGCGCCCGGGGACGGAACCGTATTCTATGGTGCACACAGGGCCGTCGGGCGTGTCCCTGAACTCACGGGCGATGTCCATGAGGCGCCTGAAGGCGAAACCCCGCTTTTTGGCCTCCGCGAGAAAAGCATCAAGGAAACCGCTCCAGCGCTTGCCCTCGAGCTCGGTGTGAACCGTAAGGATATTGAGACCATCGGCCAGCAATCCCAGATAGTGCTCAACGAGGGTGGTCTCCTCGGCGCTTACGACGCCTATCACCTCGTCGAGCGTGGGAAGCGTCGTGGGGATCTGGACTATCGAGAACCGGGTCCCTCCCATCTCCGGATAGAAGGGGTACAAACCCCGGGTGTCACTGGAGTATACCAGCCCTTTTTCTTCGAAGACCTTGAGCGCGAAGGGGTTTATCATCCATCCCGGGGCGGCGAAGGAACGCGCCTCCTCCCCCACGACCATCCGGTATACCGTCAGCAGCCGGTCAATCTCGCGGCACGTCTCGGCTTCGTCAAAATGCTTGATGGAATCGTGCCAGCGGACATGGTCATGGCCGTGAATGCCCAGTTCATGGCCTCCGTCCAGGATCTTCCTTATGAGGGTTACGTTCCTGCGCGCGATCTGGGGTCCCGGCAGGACGAGACCGTACATGAGGGTCTTTACGCCGTAGGTGCTCAGAACCCCCACCCGTCCCGCCTTCTTGAGAAAACCCTTACGGGTGAAAACCCTCTTCACGGTCCGGCCCGTATTGTCCTTTCCCATGGGGACGAAGAAGCTCGCCCTCACATCGTGGCGCCGGAATATATCGAGGAGAACGGGCACACCGTTGCGCATGCCCTGAAAGGTGTCCACATCCACCTTTATCCCGATGGTCCCGCCCAAAAACGCCCTACCTGCCTGTCTCCCCGGGGAGGCTCGTCTCCAGGTAGTAATCCAGTGTCTTCTTGAGCGCCGTGTCGAGATCGACGAGAGGCTCCCAGCCGATGAGTTCCCTGGCCTTCGCTATCGAGGGGACCCTGCGGTCGATGTCCTGATAGCCTTCGCCATAGAAATCGCGGGAATAGACCTCGATGATCTCGGAGTGTTTCGCATAGTGCCCCGTCCTCGGGTCGTTCGCGAACATGGTCTTTAGCCTGGTGGCAAGGTCCTTGACGGTCGCTTCGTTCTTCGGGTTGCCGATATTGAAGATCTGGCCGTTGCAGCGGTCGTCCCGGTTCTCTATGATCTTCATCAGGCATGCGATGCCGTCATCGATATACGTGAAGCAGCGCTTCTGCGAGCCTCCGTCCACAAGCCGGATGGGTTCGGCCAGGAAGAGGCTGCTGATGAACTGCGTCACCACCCGGGAGCTTCCCTCTTTTTCCGGGTCCGTGGTCAGCTCGTCAAGCTTGGGGCCTATCCAGTTGAAAGGCCTGAAGAGTGTGAATTTGAGGCCGTGCTGAAAACCATACGCCCAGATGACCCTGTCGAGAAGCTGTTTCGATGCGCTGTAGATCCACCGCTGCTTGTTGATGGGACCGAGGACCAGGGGGCTGCCATCTTCGGTGAACTCAGCGTCGGGAGACATCCCGTAGACCTCCGACGTAGAGGGAAAAAGAAGCCTCTTGCCGTACTTGACACACAGGCGGACGACCTTGAGGTTCTCCTCGAAATCGAGCTCAAAGACGCGCAGGGGCTCCCTCACGTAGGTCATCGGCGTTGCTATGGCAACGAGGGGCATGACCACATCGCACTTCTTGACGTGGTACTCTATCCATTCCCTGTTTATCGAGATGTCGCCTTCAACGTAGTGGAAGCGCTCGTGCCCGAGACACTCGCCGAGCTTATCGTTGCGAATGTCCAGTCCGTAGATCTCCCAGTCCGTTTCGTTGAGCACGCGTTCCGCGAGGGCGTTGCCGATGAATCCGTTCACTCCGAGCACCAAGAGTCTCAAGCATGACCTCCTAGAATTTTGTTTTTCAGGACACGGGAAGATGCCAGTTCGATCGCGTCCACCTCCTGATCACCTTCGATCTGAACCGAGATGAGGCGCAGGGAACCCGAACCGGTCTTCACCAGGAGAGGGTCCTCCGATATCACCGTCCCGGCAGGGACATCCCGTGGAGAAACGTTCTCGGGGTATGCCTTCCATATGAGAAGTTTTTTTCCGTCGAGATAGGTGAAGGCCCCCGGGTAGGGATGGGTCACCGCCCGGGTAAGATTGTATATGGACAGGGAATCCTTCGTCCAGTCTATGAAGCCGTCCTCGGGCTTGCGGCCCCCGAAATAGGAGGACGGTCCCGTCTGTACCCTTCTCGTGAAGGTACCTGCCTCGAGCCCGGGCAGGACATCCTGCATGAGCTCCCGTGCCGCTCCGACGAGCTTCATGTAGACGGAGAAGACATCGTCCTCGAAGACGATGGAAACCTCCTTCTGCGCTACGATATCGCCGGCGTCGGGCTTTTCCACCATGAAATGAAGTGTGACCCCGGTACGCTCTTCGCCCGCTATGAGGACCCAGTTGACAGGGCAGCGGCCGCGGTATTGCGGAAGGAGAGAACCGTGAAGGTTGAAGGCGCCGATGCGCGGTATGTCCAGAATGGCCTTCGGGATCATCTTGCGGTAATAGAAAGAGAACACTATGTCCGGACGCATATCGCGGACGAGGGCGATCCATTTCTCGTCGTTCACGTTCTCCGGCGTGTAAACGGGGATACCGTATTCCCGCGCAAGCTCCACGGGCCTGCGGAACCAGATCTCTTCGCCGGGGTCGTCATCATGGGTGAAAAGGCAGGCTACGTCGGCACCGGTGCCAAGGAGTTCTTCCAGGCAGACGTAACCGATCTCCTGGTATGCGAATACGACCGCTCTCACATGAATTCCTTCTTGATGATATATCGCGGACGCCTTCTCACTTCCTGGTAGATCCGGCCGACGTACTCACCGATGACCCCCAGGGCAAAGATCTGTATGCCTATGAAGAAGAAGAGCACGCCGAAGAGGGTGAAGGTCCCCTCCCCTTCCGGGCCTATGAGGAGCCGCCGCACCATGAGGAAAATGGCGAAGGCAAGGCCGAGAAAAGCGATGGCCACACCGAGCATGCTGATGAACTGTATGGGCAGGAGGGAGAAATTTGTCATGAGGTCGAAATTGAGCCTGAAAAGCTTGAAGGGGCTGTACTTGGAGGTCCCTTTCTTCCTTTCCTCGTGGCCGACCTCTATCTCCGTTATCTTCTTGGCAAAGGTATTGGCGAGCGCCGGGATGAAGCTCGATGATTCCGGGCACATGTTCATGTAGTCGACGATGTTGCGCCGGTATGCCCTCAGCATGCAACCGTAATCCTTGAGGCGGACGCCGACGAGCTTTGCCGTGATCCTGTTGACTATGTAGGAAGGCAGCTTGCGGAACAACGAATCCTTCCTCTGCTTCCGATATGTGGCAACGACCTCGTAGCCCTCTTCCGCCTTGGCCACAAGCCTCGGGATCTCCTCGGGCGGGTTCTGCAGGTCGGCATCTATGGTCACGACGATCTCGCCCCGGGCGAAGTCGAAACCTGCAAAAAGGGCCATGTGCTGACCGTAATTCCTGTTGAACTCTATGACCTTGACACGTTCATCCTCGTGATGAAAGGCCTCGAGGATCTCCTCGGTGCGGTCCGTGCTCCCGTCGTTTATATAGATGATCTCGTAAGGTCTGCGCATGCCCGCCAGGGCGTCGCGGAGCCGTTCGTTCAGCTCCGGAAGCGACTCCTCTTCGTTCAGAACGGGGACAAGCACGGACACATAGGGCTTCTCATCCATTTTTCCTCACATAGAAGATATAGTGCTCCTTCTCGTACTTCACCCTTTTCACGGGCAGGAAGGACTTCTCCAGAGTCTCCCTGAGATGCATTGTGGGTTTCTCTTCGACAATGAGTAGTATATCACTTTCGTCTTCTTTTATCTCCTTAATATCGCTCAGGGCTTTGACCGGTTTCCCCACGTAGAATATGATACCGGCGGAATTGAAGCCGAAGGTGTATATCTTCTTCGTTCTCCTGTCATCGCCGAGGGCTTCCGTGATGAGGGTCAGGGACTTCGACGTCCTGTCGACAAGGGGCATATAGTAGGCACTGTAGAAGAAACCCGTGAAGACGAGAAAGAAAAGGAAGAAGGCCAGGGCAAAGTGCCTGCTCCTCCTGAAAAGCATCACGAGAAAACCGCAGGCAGCGACAAAGAGTATGGCAAGATAGACGTACAGCGACACCGGGCCCTCCCTGAAGACGGCCACATCCTCCTCGGGCAGCGTGTACATGGCGACAACGGCACCGATGGGTATGAGGGCGAGAAGTACCGCAAAGACCTTGAGGACAGCGTTCGTCCAACCCTTCTCGACGAGACCGTCCCAGGCGTCCCTGATGTAAAGTCCCGTGAGAATCGCTATGGCCGGATAGGCCGACAGCAGGTAGATCGCCCTCTTGCTCTGAGACAACTCGAAGAAGAGGAAGATGAGCACGAACCACAGGAGGGGAAGAATGTACCGCCGTTTCCAGGCCCCGAAAAGGGCAAAGGGAAGGAAAAGGCTCCAGGGCATGAAGTTGAAGAAAAGTTTGTGAAAGTAATACCAGGGCGACTCGAGGTGGTCGAAGGCGTTCGTGTAGCGGGTCACGTTCTGGTGGAGGATGAACTCCCTGATATAGCTCTCGCCTGCAAGAAGGAACCATACGGAGGCGATGGCGGCCGCAAGGAAACAACCGAGCACTAGGGGAACGATGTAGCGTTTGAGACTTCTCCTCAAGACAAGATAGACGAACATGACCCCGGCGGGGATGACAAGCCCCGCCGGCCCTTTCGTGAGGATGGCAAAGGCGCCGGGAATGAAGGAAAGGGCAAAGTTAAGGCGCTTCCCCTTCTCCAGCGAGACAAAGGCAAGGTAGATGGCAAGGCCGATGAAAAAGGCGAAGGTCATATCCATCACCGATTCCCTGGCGTTCGAGAGGAACTGGTAATTGGTGGCGAGGACAAGCCCCGAGAAGAAACCTGCCCGCTCGTCGCCAAGTCTGCATCCAAGGAGAAAGGTCATTACCACGAGAAGAAGGGCCGCCAGCGCCGAGGGCGCCCGGGAGGCAAACTCATCGACCGTTCCCGATACCTTCGCCGCCGCAATGATCATCCATGAATAGAAAGGCGGTTTCTCCAGGTAGGGAATGCCGTTGAGGTAAGGCCGGATGTAATCCCCCCTGTCCATCATCTCCCGTGCCATGATGGCCTGCCGCGGTTCATCAGGGTCCCACAGGGAGGTGGCCCCGAGATTGAAGAAAAACAGGATGCCCGCGAGAATGATAAGCGCTGTAAGTCGTATTTTCATTATCTTTCACTTCGAAACGATACAACCATGTCAAAATACAGGAAGTTTTATATGCCAATATGGGACATTTTTCAATATTTCTTTGCTCCCGGCAAACCCGCCTCTCCATAGAGGCAATCATTTCGGGGGCTTCCTGACCCTTCCGCGGCGCTCTGGCATCGGCGTGCGGCCGTCAGGCAAAAGGAGAACTGGAAAAGAACCCCCGCTTCATGTAGAATGAAGATGTCTGGAACCAAACGCCACGGCAACGCGGTTTCGTCGGCCGCAGGGAAACGGATATCGTGAGGCACGAAGGAAAGAGCGTCCGGCAGACTCAAGGCAGCCGGGCGACACTCACAATAACCAGGGAGAAGAGCATGAAAAGAGCAGCGACCATCGTATTGGTACTGGTACTGGGGCTTGCCCTCACGGTATCCATGGCATCCGCAACGGACAAGAAATATTCCGGTTTCCTCGAAGGCTATTATCAGAACCTGCAGCCTGGGCCTGAAGGCGGGGTCAAGCAGCGGTGGCTGAAACCAGGGGTGGACTTCGCCAAATACAAGAAGGTCATGCTCGACAGCGCTGTCTTCTTTTTCAGTGACGATTCCGCGTACAAGGGGATCGATCCGCAGGACATGAAGGACCTGGCTGACGGCCTGAACAAGGCAGTGGTTGAAGCCGCCAAGGACAAGACCGCCTTCGTGTCGGAACCCGGACCCGATGTTGTCAGGATCCGTTTTGCCATAACCGGCCTCAAGCAGAACAAGCCCGGTCTGAGCGCCGTCACCTCCGTAATCCCCGTCGGTCTCGCCATCAGCCTGGTGAAGAAGGGGGCCGGCGGCTCATGGAGCGGTTCGGGCGCGACCAGCATGGAGGTCATGATCGTTGACAGCACGACGAATGATGTCGTCGTCGCCGCCGTGGACGACAGGACCGCGGGCTTTACTGACAGGTTTAGCAAGTGGGGTTCGGCAGATGAGGCATTTAAGTTCTGGGCGGAAAGGCTGAAGAAATTCGTGGAAGACGTCAAGGCTACCAGCAAGTAGCCGCACATCGATGGAACGACGGCGCCGTGACCTTGCCCGGCGCCCCATCTTCCGAGTGGACCGGCACCCATGGTCCCCTGCGTGGAAGTTTGCCGATATGTCCAAGTAATGTTTGACATTTTCGGGTATTTTTTATACCATATCGTTCACTATCCCTATGGACAATATCGAAAGTAATGAGGAAATATACAGACAGTACAAGGGGCGGCATGCAACCATGGACCGGCGTATCCAGATGCTCCTGAAGAAATCCTATCTTACCGAGGCGGAGGAGAGGGAGATCAAGGTTTTGAAGAAGAAGAAGCTCTATTACAAGGACCTCATGGAGAGTCTCGCAAACTCGCTGCAGCGAAAGGAGAAACATTGAAAAGAACGGGTGCGCAGATCTTCGTCGAATCCCTGAAAGCGGAGGGGATCGACACGATATTCTGTTATCCAGGAGGGGCTACGCTCAACATCACGGACGCCCTGACAGACATAAGTCAGATCAATCAGGTCGTGGTCCGTCACGAGCAGGCCGCCGTCCATGCGGCTGATGGGTACGCGCGGGCATCGGGCAGGGTGGGCGTCGCCCTCGTGACTAGCGGGCCCGGCGCAACGAACACGGTGACGGGTATAGCCACTGCCTACATGGATTCCATCCCTCTCGTCGTCTTCTCCTGCCAGGTCAATACGATGCTCATCGGCAACGACGCCTTTCAGGAAGCCGACATTGTGGGTATTACCAGGCCCTGTACGAAGCACAGCTACCTCGTCAGGGACGTGAAGGACCTTGCCCGTATCATCAAGGAGGCCTTCCATATCGCCGCATCGGGAAGACCGGGCCCCGTCCTCGTCGACATCCCCAAGGACGTGTCCTCGGCGGTGGCCGATTTCAAGTATCCCGAGAAGGCGGTCATCCGAAGCTATCAGCCCACCTACGTGGGCCACACGGGTCAGATAAAGAAGGCCATGCGCCTCATCCTCCACGCGAAAAGACCCGTCCTCTATACCGGCGGAGGCGTCATCCTGTCGGATGCCTCGCAGGAGCTGACGAGATTTGCCGAAGCACTGTCCATACCCGTCACGAACACCCTCATGGGCCTCGGCGGCATTCCGGGAAACCACCCGCTCTTTCTCGGCATGCTCGGTATGCACGGAACCTACGCGGCAAACATGGCCATCACTGAATCAGACCTCATCATCGCGATGGGAGCGCGCTTCGACGACAGGGCCACGGGCAAGACGGATGAATTCGCCCCCCACGCCAAGATCATACACATCGACATCGATCCCACGTCGATAAGCAAGAACATAAAGGTCGACATACCCATAGTGGGTGACACGCGCACTGTGCTCACGCAGATGCTGAAGATCATCGAAGAGGAGAAGGAGACCTACCGGCAGTATCACGGGAACATCGCCGAGTGGACGGACAAGATAGAAAAGTGGAAGAAGGACTACCCCCTCACCTACCAGAAGAACGACACGCTCAAACCCCAGTACGTCATAGAAAGGGTATTCGAACTGACAAAGGGCAAGGCCATCATCACCACTGAGGTGGGGCAGAACCAGATGTGGGCGGCCCAGTTCTTCAAGTTCCTCCAACCCCGCACATGCCTCACATCAGGCGGCCTCGGCACGATGGGCTACGGGTTTCCGGCAGCCATAGGTGCCCAGGTGGCCTTTCCGAAGTCACTTGTCGTGGATATCGCCGGAGACGGCAGTATCCAGATGAACATCCAGGAACTGGCGACAGCCGTCCAGTACAACCTGCCCGTCAAGGTCGTCATCCTCAACAACGGTTTTCTTGGCATGGTCAGACAGTGGCAGCAGCTCTTCTATGAGAAGCGATATACATGGACACACCTGCATTCGCCGGACTTCGTCAAGGTCGCGGAGGCGTACGGCGCGGTCGGACTCAGGATAGAGAAGGAAGCCGATGTCGACAGGGTGCTGAAACAGGCCTTCAAGAACAGGCGGCCGACATTCATCGACGTTCACGTCAGCCCCGAGGAATGTGTCTATCCCATGGTTCCCGCCGGCGCGTCCCTCAAAGAAATGCTTCTCGTTTAGGAGGAAAATTGAGACACACCATATCGCTTCTTGTCGAGAATGAGTTCGGGGTCCTCTCACGGATCGCTGGCCTCTTCAGCGGCCGGGGCTTCAATATAGAGAGCCTCTGCGTGGCCGAGAGCCTCGATCCCACCGTTTCCACGATGACCATCGTGACGACGGGGAACGACGCCATCCTCGAACAGATCCTGAAACAGCTCAACAAGCTCATTAGCGTCATCAAGGTCGTCGATTTCAAGGAGATCGAGTATGTCTCGCGGGAGATGGTGCTCCTCAAGGTGAACGCTGAAGAGAAGACGCGCGCGGAGATCCTGAGGATGGTGGAGATATTCCGGGGCAAGATCATCGACGTATCGTCCCGGTCATACACCATCATGATCACCGGCGACGAGGACAAGCTCAAGGCCTTTATCAGCCTCATCAAACCGCTGGGCATCAAGGAACTCGTGCGGACCGGTCCCATCGCGATGGCCCGGGGCGAAAGAATGATGAAGATCAAGGAAAAAACAGAAACTAAAGGAGGAGAATCAAATGGCTAAGGTCTATTACGATCGCGACGCGGATCTAAAGGTGTTCAAGAATCGCAAAGTCGCCATAATCGGTTATGGCAGCCAGGGGCATGCCCAGGCGCAGAACCTCAGGGACAGCGGCGTCGACGTCATCGTCGCGGAACTGGCAGGAACAGCGAATTACAAGCTTGCCGTGAAACAGGGGTTCAAACCCGTGAGCGCTGCCAAGGCGGCGAAGGATGCGGACGTAATACAGATCCTCGCCCAGGACAACCTGCAGGCCGAACTCTACAAGACAGATATCAAGGCCAACCTCAAGAAAGGCAAGACCCTCGTCTTCTCCCACGGTTTTAACATCCACTACAATCAGATCGTTCCGCCGGCGGACATCGACGTCGTCATGATAGCCCCCAAGGGCCCGGGGCACCTCGTGAGAAGGGAGTTCGAGCGTGGCGCGGGCGTGCCGTCGCTCATCGCGATCTACCAGGACCATACGAAGAAGGCAAAACAGACCGCCCTGGCCTACGCGAAAGGCATCGGAGCGACACGTGCCGGCGTCATCGAAACGACATTCGAGGAAGAGACGGAGACGGATCTTTTCGGTGAACAGGCCGTCCTGTGCGGCGGCGCATCGGAACTCGTGCGCGCCGGTTTCGACACCCTCGTCGAGGCGGGCTACCAGCCGGAGATCGCATATTTCGAGTGCCTCCACGAGCTTAAGCTCATCGTCGACCTCATGTATGAGGGCGGTATCGCGAACATGCGGTACTCCATCAGCGACACCGCCGAGTACGGCGACATGACGCGCGGCAGGCGGGTCATCAGCGAGGAGACGCGCGAGGAGATGAGGGCCATCCTCGACGAGATCCAGTCCGGGGAGTTCGCCCGCGAGTGGATACTCGAGAACATGGCCGGAAGACCTGTCTACAACGCGGTCAAGAGGATCGACGGCGAGCACCTTATCGAGCAGGTAGGCAAGAAACTCCGTTCCATGATGGGCTGGATCGGGAGAAAGGATTGAGGGGATTTTCTATCGCAAGGGAGGGGCTGAGGATCATTGTCCCCTCCCTTGTTCTTACCGCCGTCCTTGTGGTGGGCAGGTTCTTTCTCCTGGCGCTCCTCGTCTTCTGTTTCGCATCCTTCTGTCTGTACTTCTTCCGCAACCCCAGGCGGCACACCAGTGCGGGGTCGGGCGAGCTTGTCTCCCCGGCGGACGGGACCGTGGTCGACATAAGCGACGTCGCTCAGGAGGAGTTCCTCGGCGGCACCGTCAGGAGGATAGCGATATTCATGTCCCCCGTCGATGTCCACGTTAACCGGGCTCCCTGTTCCGGTCTCATCGTCGCGATGAAGCACGTGGCCGGCAAGTTCGCCATGGCCTTCGGCAAGAACATCGAGGAACAGAACGAAAGGAACTTCATCCTCTTCGAGAACGAGGGCGAAAAGGTCCTCATCGTCCAGATCGCGGGTTTCCTCGCCCGCCGCATCATCCCCTACGTAAAGGTCGAGGAGCGGGTGACGCAGGGTCAGGAAGTGGGCATCATAGCCTTCGGCTCCCGTGTGGACATTTATTTTCACAAAGGGTACGAACCTGTGGTAGACTTACACGCAAAGGTCAAGGCCGGCGTAACGGTCCTGGCGCGCAGGTGAGGAGGCAGGATGAATACGAAGAAGAAGAAAAACACGCCCATGAAGGGGATGTATCTTCTCCCCAATTTTCTCACTTCCCTCAGTCTTCTGTCGGGTTTCTACGCGATCATAGCCGCCATGGACAGGCGGTTCACGTATGCGGCCATCGCCATATTCATATCCGCCATCTTTGACATGCTCGACGGGCGTGTGGCCCGCATGACCAATTCCAGCAGCCGTTTCGGCGTGGAATACGATTCCCTCTCCGATGTCATCGCCTTCGGTGTCGCTCCGGCGGTCCTTGCCTATCTCTGGGCGCTCAAGAGTTACGGCAAGTTCGGCTGGCTCGCCGCCTTCCTGTTCGTCGCCTGCGGCGCACTGAGACTTGCCAGATTCAATATCCAGGTCGACACGGTGCAGAAAAAACACTTTTTGGGCCTTCCCATACCGGCAGGCGCCGCGACCATCGCCGGCATGGTCCTCTTCTTTTCATGGCTCGGCTACAAGGGCGGATTGAAGACCGTCATCATGCCCATCGTCATCTACTGTCTTGCCCTTCTCATGGTCAGCAAGTTCCGCTACATGAGTTTCAAGGATATGGGATTTGTCAGGAACAGGCCTTTCATGGCGACGGTGGGGGTCATCATGCTTCTCGTCATTGTCCTGACGGAGCCTTACCTAACGCTTTTCGTGGCTACTTCGGCCTACGCGGTGTCCGGCCCCGTTTACACTCTTATCCTGCACTTCAGGAAGAAACCTGCGGAAGAGCTCATCCGTCCGAGAGAAACTCAAGCAGGGCAAGGTGGTCATCAATAGAACCGTCCGCTTCAAGAGCGTTGTTCTTGTAGGCCACGAACCTGACCCCGGAGGACCGCGCCGTACCCATGTCGACTTCCGAATCGCCGATGTAAAGGGTGGCCTCCCGCCTGGCATTCAGCGCCTCCAGTATTTTTTCGACACCCTCGGGGTCCGGTTTCGACTTCGCCTGGAGTATCGTCCCTGCGGGCTCGCCATCGCCTCCGGCCTGAGCCTGATGGGCGGCGGTCACCACGACATCGAAATACTGCCATAACCCGTAACGTTCCATGATGTGCTTCATCGAAGTCGTCCGGTTGGTGCTTATCGCCCGCGATATACCCCGCACCTTCAGCGCCTCTAGGATATCCGTGACGTGTGGCTCCATCGTGAGGTAGGGGATGAAATCCCGGAAGTCTATGTTGCTCCTGAAGAATTCCTGGGCGCGACGCTCGTATTCCGCGTCTTCACGGCAGATGTGAGCAATGGATTGGTAAACGGTGTGGGTGTGGCAATAGCGGAGTTCGTCGTCGTCGAGGGGCGTGCCTCGTGCGACAAGGGCAATGCTGTTATAGAGACGCCTGTTGGCGTCGAAGGAGTCGAAAAGCACTCCGTCACAGTCGTAGATGACACAATCGACATTCCATTTCTTCTGCTGGTCCATGGTCCCATTCTCCTCGCACTGCAATTTCGAACCCTCTGCTTTTAAACCGTAAGTGGCAAAAAATCAAGAGAAAACCTGTGAAGAATATCGTTTAAAGACGCAAATTAATAGTTCTAATTGCACTAATATATGCTACAATTGTATCCGAAAGACTACCAAGGAGGCTATTATGATAAGTGTTTCCGTTCCCGGATGGGGCGATCTTGATATTGAATACCTGGTCATCGACTACAACGGCACTTGCGCCTTTGACGGAAAAATGAAGGAAAGCGTCAAGGAGATGCTCGAAAGGGTATCCCGCTACATAAAGGTATTCATCATCACGTCCGATACCTATGGAAATATAGACAGCGAGGGAAACACGATCGGTTTCAGCATTATAAAGGTGGGGAAGGAATCGAGCGCCCAGGAAAAGGCAAAGATAATCAAGGAACTGGGGCCCGAGAAGATAGTGGCCATAGGAAATGGCTCGAACGACGTACTGATGCTCAAGGAAGCATCCCTGGGGATCGGCGTGATCGGCGAGGAAGGATGCTCGAAGGACGTGCTCAGGGAAGCCGATTTCTTCGTAAAGGACATAAACGACGCGTTGAGCATCCTGCTCCATCCCGAAAGGATCGTCGCGACATTGAGAGACTGATAAGAACTGCGGAAAAAAAACGGACAGCTCAGGGCAGCCTTCCCACTCGCGAAGCATAACCTGAGCTGAAGGTTTTTTTACCCAAGGTGTGGACTATGATCGGAAACCTGATCAAAAAGATCGTCGGCACAAAGAACGAACGCGAGCTCAAGCGTATTCAGCCCATCGTCGACAGGGCGAGCGAGCTCGAGGACAGGATGAAGGCCTTGAGCGACAACGAGCTAAAGGCCATGACGCCGCATTTCAGGGAGCGTCTCGCAGGTGGCGAAGATCTCGATTCGCTTCTGCCCGAGGCCTTTGCCGTGGCCCGCGAGGCAGCCTGGCGCACCCTGGGAATGCGCCATTTCGATGTCCAGCTCATCGGCGGGATCGTGCTGCATGAGGGCAAGATCGCCGAGATGGCCACGGGCGAAGGAAAGACCCTCGTCGCCACCCTGCCAGTCTACCTCAACGCCCTGACGGGTCTCGGCGTCCACGTGGTCACCGTCAATGACTACCTCGCAAAAAGGGATGCCGAATGGATGAGCCCCGTGTATCAGTTCCTCGGTCTTTCCGTGGGTGTCATCGTCCATGACCTCGACGACGCGGCCCGCAGGCATGCCTATGCCTGCGACGTCACTTACGGGACCAACAACGAGTTCGGCTTCGACTACCTCCGCGACAACATGCACTACGACCTGGAGGACTGCGTCCAGCGCGAGTTCAATTACGCCATTGTTGACGAGGTGGACAGCATCCTCGTCGACGAGGCGCGGACCCCGCTCATCATCTCCGGCCCCGCCGAGGAATCCACGGACAAGTACTACAAGATCAACAAGCTTATACCGCAGCTCAAGCGCGAACAGGACTTCATGATAGATGAAAAGGCCCGCAGCGCCTATCTCACGGAGGACGGCGTTGCGAAGCTGGAGAGGGTCCTCAACATCGAAAACCTCTACGATCCGAAATACGTCGATTTTCTCCACCACATCAACCAGGCGCTCAAGGCCCATCAGCTCTTTGCACGCGATGTCGACTATATCGTCAAGGACGGCCAGGTCGTCATCGTCGACGAGTTCACGGGCAGGCTCATGCCCGGAAGACGGTACAGCGAGGGTCTCCACCAGGCGCTCGAGGCCAAGGAGAACGTCAAGATAGAAAGGGAGAACCAGACCCTGGCCACGGTCACCTTCCAGAACTATTTCAGGATGTACAGCAAGCTGGCCGGCATGACGGGTACCGCCGACACGGAGGCAGTCGAGTTCAAGAAGATCTATAATCTGGATGTCGTCGTCATCCCCACCAACAGGGAACTCATCAGGACGAACTTCCCCGACGTCGTTTACAGGACGGAGAAAGAGAAGTTCCGGGCCTCCGTGAAGGAGATCGAGGAGCTCTATAACGCGGGAAAACCCGTCCTTGTGGGGACTCTCTCCATTGAGAAGTCGGAAAGGGTCTCGGAGATGCTCAAGCGCAAGGGCATCCCCCACAACGTCCTTAACGCGAAGAACCATGAACGTGAGGCCGAGGTCGTGGCACAGGCGGGACGCTCGAATGCGGTCACCATATCGACGAACATGGCAGGCCGCGGCACCGACATACTCCTTGGCGGCAATCCCGGCTTTCTCGCGCTGGCCATGGCCAAGGGCGACAGGGACTCCGAGGAATACGCAAAGGCCCTTGAAAAGGCAAAGGAAATATGCGCCGCCGACAAGGAGAAGGTTATCGGGCTCGGGGGCCTGCACATTCTCGGCACGGAACGCCACGAGTCCCGGCGCATCGACAACCAGCTGCGCGGCCGCGCCGGCAGGCAGGGCGATCCGGGATCGTCACGCTTCTATGTCTCTCTCGAGGACGAGATCATGCGTCTCTTCGGCTCCGACAGGGTATCTCCCATCCTGGGTAAGCTCGGTATGGACGAGGACACACCTATCGAACATCCCCTCATCACCAAGGCTATCGAGAACGCGCAAACGCGGGTCGAGGGCCACAACTTCGAGATACGCAAGTACCTCCTGGAATATGACAACGTCATGAACAAGCAGCGCGAAACCATCTACGGGATGCGCCGTGAGGTCATGAAGAACGGGGACGTCCGGGAGAAGGTCATGGAGATGGTGGAGGAGATCTGCGAGGACATGGTGTTCGAATGCGCACCGGAGAAGGTCTATCCCGAGGAATGGGACCTCACATCCCTCAAGAACCGCCTTTACGAAAATTTCCTCATCCACGTGGATTTCGCCATCGAAGACGTAAAGAGCCTGACCCGGGAGGGTCTCCTCGACAGGGTCATCGAGACGGTCAAGGTCTTTTACGAGAAAAAATCCCGGGACTTCGGTACGGATGAGATGCGGGCCGTGGAACGTTTCATCGTCCTCAACTCCATCGACACCTTCTGGAAGGAGCATCTCCTCTCCCTCGACCACCTCAAGGAAGGCATCGGGCTGAGGGGCTACGGGCAGAAGGACCCCTTAAGAGAATACCAGCGTGAGAGCTTTGACCTTTTCCTCGATATGGTGGAAAGGGCAAAATACGACACCGTGCGAAAGCTTTTCGCCGTTCAGCCCGCAAAGGAGCAGGAGGTGGAATATCACGAACCGGTGATGTTCTTCAACATGGGGGATGGGACCGGCAGCGCCGATACCGCCGGGAAAAAGGACAAGAAGATCGGCCGCAACGACCCCTGCCCCTGCGGCAGCGGGAAAAAATACAAGAAGTGCTGTGGACGGTAAAAACGGTTCCAGGTTCCAGGTTCCAAGCAAAAGAATCATTGTCTCTGAAGCGTTCTCTGGTTCTCCCTGAAACTTGAAACCTGAAACGTGAAACTTTCTTTTGGAGGTCGGGTAATGGCGAAAGTCCCGTCGATCGAGGGGATCGAGTTTTCGGGGGTGGCTTCGGGGATCAAGGCCGAGGGGCTTGATCTCGGGCTTGTGGTGTTTCGTGAGGAGACGAACGTCCTCGCGGTCTATACCCGCAACCAGGTCAAAGCGGCCCACATCCTCTATGACCGCAGGATCGACAAGGGGCCCGTGCGGGCACTCGTCGCCAACAGCGGCTGCGCAAACGCCTGCACCGGCAAGGAAGGTGTGAGCGATCTCACGGCGATCGCGTCAGGCCTGGCACCGCTCATTGACACTAACCTCAAGCAGATACTCTTTGCCTGTACCGGTGTCATCGGCAAGAGGCTTCCCGCCGATGCCATGATATCGGCCCTGCCCGCGGCGACAACGCGCAGAAAGGAATCGGGCCTCAAGAGCTTTGCCCGGGCCATCATGACGACGGACACCTATCCCAAGATCGCCCACACGACCTTCCAGGGGAAGAAGACATACACAATTGCCGGAGTTGCCAAGGGTTCGGGCATGATCAATCCCCTCTTCGCCACGATGCTCGCTTTCGTCTTCACCGATTTCCCTATCTCGCCCGAGAACATAAAGCTCGCCTTCTCCCAAGCGGTCCGGGACAGCTTCGAGCGCATAACCGTGGACGGCGAATGCAGCACCAACGACACCGTTATGCTCTTCACGAGGCGCGGGCAGGAAGACACTGACGCCCTCAAGGCCTTCAAAGAGGGTCTCCGCACGGTCCTGAAGGAACTTTCCATGATGGTCGTGCGTGATGGAGAAGGCGCCACCAGGGTCGCCCACATCACGGTGGAAGGGGCGCGGAAGAAAGAATGGGCCGAGAAGATAGCCCGGCGCATCGCCCTGTCGCCGCTGACGAAGACAGCCTTTTTCGGCGCCGACCCCAACTGGGGCCGCATCATAGCTGCCGCGGGCGACGCGGGCGTGCCCGTCAACCCCTCCAAGGTGGACATCAGCCTTCAGGGAGAGATGATCTCGAAGGGTGGGGCGGAGATCCCGTTCAGTGAAAAGAAAATGAAGAGGCTTATGAGCAGGAAGGAGATATCCGTCGTCGTCGATCTCAACGAAGGCAAGGCCTCCTTCGACATCTACACAACGGACCTCACTTACGATTACGTGAAGATAAACGCTTCGTATAGAAGCTGAAGAACTGTCCCAAGTCACAGGTCACAGGTCCCACGTTCGAACGTTGCCGCAAGTTCCATGTCGCAGACCTTAAGGGAAAGACCGATAAAGGGGTGCTTGTTGAGCGTACGGCGAATCTTTCTTTGCGCCCGATGCGGATTTCTTGGGCCTTTAGACTTGCGGCCTGTGACTTGCGGCCTGTGACGGTCCGTTACCCCACGATATCCAGCAGGGACCCTATCATTTCGTCCTGGACCTTGAGCGCGTTGATGTTGGCCTCGTAGCCCCTTTGCGAGATCATCATGCGGGGGATCTCCTCGGCGAGCTCGACGTTTGAGAGCTCGCGCAGGGTGCCGTCCGTCTCCTGTATCAGGGAGCCGGGCGTGTCCCGCCTCTCGACGCTCACCTCGGGCAGGCCGTTTGCGTCTTCAACGATGGTCGCTCTCGTCTTCTTGTATCCGTCCGTGTTGACGTTGGCAATGTTGCCGGCGGCGTTCGACAGGGTCCTTGTGAAGGCCGACAGACCGGATAGCGATGAACTGATTCCTGAGATCATGCCTATGTTATCGGCCAAAGAAAGAAGAACTTAAGAAGATTTTTCAAGTTTTTTCCTATTCCGTTACCCCGGGACCCATTGCCCATCACCTGTCTCTTTCTTTTCCCTTCCCCGTCTAGTATAATGTGCAGGTCCCATGAGAAAGCTCATCGTTATACCGGCGCGATACGAATCGACACGGCTTCCGGGGAAACCCCTCCTCGAGATAGCGGGCAAACCGCTCATACGTCTTGTCTATGAACGCGCCTCGGAATCCCGGCTCCAAGATGGGGTGATCGTGGCCACCGATGACGAGCGCATCCTCCATGCCGTAACCGCCTTCGGCGGTGACGCGGTCATGACAAGCTCCTCCTGCAAGAGCGGCACCGACAGGGTCTTTGAGGCCGTGAGACAGAGAGCGGCCGGTCTCATCATCAACCTTCAGGGCGATGAGCCTTTTATGCGCCCCGACATGGCGGACCTCCTCTTTTCCGTGATGGAAAGCGAGAACCTCGACATGGCCACTCTTTGCTCGCCCATAACCGACGACAGGGAGTATCATGACCCCAACACCGTGAAGATCGTTCTCGACGGCAAGGGTTTCGCCCTTTATTTTTCCCGTTCTCCCATCCCCTACCTGAGGAACGGCGCGGCGAGACCCCTCCTTTACAAGCATATCGGCATCTACGCGTTCAAACGGGACTTTCTGGAACGTTTCGTGAAAATGCCGAGGAGCAGGCTCGAAGAACTGGAATCACTCGAACAGCTTCGCGTTCTGGAGAACGGCTTCAGGATTCGGGTCCTCACAACCCAGTATGACGGATTCGGCGTGGATACCCCCGCCGATCTCGAGCGGGCCAGGCTCGCCCTCGACAAAAAGATCATGTGACGCGCCGCCGCCGTCCTGTCACCATCCTGCCGGAAGCATCCGGCACGCACCGAACACGGCCTTCCCGCGGGCGAACGCACGGGCCTTGTCACATCGCCACGCCTAATGCGCGGATGCACCATTTTGCATGAGAACCGTCCTGAGGACCTCGTCAACACTGATGACCCCTCCCTTAAGGAGAATGAGGCAATACTCCCTGAGGTCTATCATGCCGCTTCTTATGGCTGCTTCCCTCACGGCAAGCGTTTCCGCTCCCGAGGATACAAGACGCATTACCTCCTCGTTGACCGCGAGAACCTCATAGACACCGACACGTCCCTTGTAGCCCGTGTAGCCGCAGGCGTTGCAGCCCTTGCCCCTGCATAGCTCCGTGTCCGGCGGCAAGCCGAGGTACTCGGTGGCGGACAGGTCGTGGTACGTCTCTTTGCATTTCTCACAGACCTTCCTCACCAGCCTCTGGGCAATGACCCCGATGACCGATGAAGAGATAAGAAACGGCTCGATACCCATCTCGATAAGGCGCATGAAGGTGCCCGGGGCATCGTTCGCGTGGACGGTGGTGAAGACAAGGTGGCCGGTAAGGGCTGCCTCGACGGCTATTTTCGCGGTCTCGGCGTCCCTCGTCTCACCGACGAGGATCACATCAGGGTCCTGGCGGAGAAAGGCCCTGAGGACCCGGGCAAAGTCGAGGCCGATATCGTGGTTCACCTGCACCTGGTTGATCCCCTTCAGATCGTACTCAATAGGGTCCTCGACGGTGAAGATGTTCTTTCTGATGTCGTTGATCTCCGCGAGGGAACTATAGAGGGTTGTCGTCTTGCCGGAGCCGGTCGGGCCGGTAACGTAAATGATGCCGTAGGGCATTCTGATCATGCCTTCCACGAGACGCCGGACCGGGAGATGGGTGATGAGCTTGTCAAGGCCAAGCCGCGTGTTGCTCTTGTCCAGGATCCTCGTGCACACCCTTTCGCCGAACCTGGCGGGAACGGTGGATACGCGGAAGTCAATGGACTTCTTTCCCACCTTTATGGTGATCCTTCCGTCCTGGGGAAGTCTGCGCTCGGCAATATCGAGGCGGGATATGATCTTCATCCTGCTGGTGAGAGGAAGCTGGATCTTCTTCGGCAACACCATTTCCTCCACCAGGTCCCCGTCGATGCGGAACCGGACACGCACCTCCCTCTCCATGGGTTCCATGTGGATATCGCTTGCGCCTTTCTTCAGCGCCATGGCAATGATGCTGTTGGCCAGCTTGATGATCGGAGCCCCCTCGGCCTCCTTCTCAATATCGGGAATGCCGACATCGTCATCCGAGACCTCGTCAAAGGCAAATTCCTTCAGGATGTCGGACTGGATGTGTTCCATGGAATCGACGAAGCTCTCTATGTCAAGGAACTCTTCCTTTTGAGAGTTGATAAGGGCCTTGTACTCACCGTTGATGAATTTCGTGAAGTCACTCTCGGTAATGATCACCAAATCAAAGAATACCTTCGGATACTTCTGGTTCACGGCCCTTTTGATGTTGTCGATCCCGGTAACGTCGTGGGGATCGACAACCGCAAGGGTAATCTTGTTGTTGGCGTATGAAACGGGCAGTATCCGGTATCTCAGCACGAGCTGTTCAGGCACACACTCCATGACGGCCTCGTCGAGTCTCAAGGTGTCGAGCGGAGTGGTTCCCGGAAGCTCCCGGTTCTTGATCTCCGCGATATGCTCGGCTACGATCCTGCTCAAAGACACGGACAGGGCATGGTGTTCATTGAGAAGCAGATCGAAATCGTTCTTCTTGAGGACAAGCACCTTCGTGCTGGCGACCGTAACGACCGTCGCCGAGCTGGGGTCTCCGGAAATCTCTCCGAAGCATGCCCCGGGATCGAGACTGGCGATGGTAACATCGAAGTCGCTCCGCGGGTCCCTCCTCCGTATCTCCACCTTGCCGCCCACCATGATGAACATCGCGTTCCCCGGCGTTCCTTCGCGCACGATGGCAGTGTTCGGCGGATATGTCCTTTCCTGGAGCGTAGATGAGAACCTCAGCAGTTCCTCATCCGATAATTCCCGAAAGATATCGGTCCTCTTGAGTGAGGCGATCCTGTCTCTGTATGGCATTCTGTCATTCTCCCCGCTGCATGAACTAGCCTTGAACAGATCCTTCTGTACCCCCGGTCCGAATCGCCACGATGCGAGGCTGCCTCTTTGCCGTTGTCCCGCGTATCGACCTCTCCCATATACAGGGAACGGCCTTCCGCCTCACCTCGAAGCACTCGTGCCCGCGCAAGCGTTCCCAAAGCTCCTTCGCCTTCACGATACCCCTTCCGAGGTTTCTCGGCGACCATCCACTGTCATACTTCCCGAAGGGCGCTCGCCACCTTCCCCCGGCCGCCACGTCCCCCTGCGAACATACCCGGCAAGGTGGCCGGAACGTTAACCCCTGAAGGCGGGGGTCGGACGCGCGCATCCCCTAAGAAAACCGGAATTTGACTATAAATAACCTATAAGCAAGCTTAGTCCACAAAACGCGGGCAGTCAATCATCGGCATCCGTAGACCCTTGACTGTTAGCGCTTTATGCCTGGTGGTGCATGTCAGGTCATTGGTCGGAACGATCCGTTATGTTCAGTATCACGAAGGCATGGAAGGGATATGTATTTGCTTGATGCAGACGGTGAAAAACGAAACATCCATGAAACTACCTGACTCCGCGGGCTTGGTTCTCTCGCGCTAGCCTGCCGTGGAACTTCCACAACTCGCAGCCGCACTTAAATGCCGGAGGCGGGGCTTGAACCCGCATGATCGCAAGGATCACCGGATTTTGAGTCCGGCGCGTCTACCACTTCCACCACTCCGGCGTGCTTAATATTAAAGGGTTTGCTCAGCCTTTGTCAACTCTTCTGTACCCCGCTCCAGGCATTTCCACCGAAAAAGTCTTCTCCTCATTCCCGGTCATCATCGTGCCCTGCCGTATCTGTTTCCAAAAGGGTATGACAGAAAAGATCCTCCAAGAAAAAAGGGGCCCGAAGGCCCCTTCCTTTTCATGCGTTATGTCTGGTTCTTAGAAGAAGTACCAGGCGCCGAACCTGTAGGCATCGATCGTGCCGGTGCGATCCGCATTGCCTGCACCCGTACCGGTACCCTGGGCGTAAGCGTTGTAGCCCGTGAAGGTCCTCATCCACTGGAGGCCGAACCTGATGGCCTGGTTTGCATCCCAGAGGAGGCTGACGGCGTATTCCTGTGCCATGTTCGTGTTGTTGGGAACGAGGTAATTCCGTGCAAAGTCACTGTAGTTGTACTTCAGGTAGCCGTACATACCGTTCAGAGAGAGGCTGTTGGTCATCCACCATGACAGGCTTGAGTAAAGGCCGAACACGGTCGGAGCTGCGACATCGTAGGTAACTGCATTTCTGAAGTATGACCCGAATGACTGACCCGGAGCCATCCAGTTGTTGCCGCCCACATTCTGACCCAGGAAGAAGTTACCGCCGAGGAGGACGGACATTGCCTTGTTGCCCTGTTTCTCGGGAACGATCGGTACGGTGTACCTGAAGGCGGCGATCCAGGCGTCGAGCGTCTGAGTCTTGTACGCTGCCGCATTGTTAGGATCGACGTAGGCTTCCTTGTCCCTGCCGTAGTACCCGCCGAGGGCCAACTTCAGGTTCTGGGGACCGATCTTGCCGCAACGGTCGGTAAAGTATGCGATCTCGCCCTGGAGTCCAGGCCAGTTGCTTCTGGCGTAGCCGTCGTTGAACTGACGGGTTCCGTCTGACCAGTCCGTCGCGCTCGTGAGACCGAACATCGCGTTGAATTCCTTCGTGAAGAAATACCGGAAGGCGATCTGGGGAGTCCTGATGCCCTTGAGGAACTGGGAGAAATCAGTGATACCGACCGCGGGTACGTAGAAGGGCATACCCCACTGCTGCCAGTTCTGACCCATCATCAATTCCGCTGACTGCCAGTTCATCTTCATCCAAGCATGCCTGAGCTGGAATCCACCGTAGGAGTTGCCTGTCGTTACGCCGCGGAAGTCGCCTTCGATGAAGGCGCTCGTCTTGGCGCCCCACAGCTGGGGACCCTTGATGAGGAAGTTGAAACGGGTCTCGCCACCGCTCATGAAGGTGTTGCTGAACTCGTCCGCTGTGACAGCTCTTGTAGACGTGCTGCTTCTCTGGGCTATGTAGGTGTCCGCGTTGGCATTCTGTGAATTCCAACCCAGATCGAACTTTACGTAGCCGCCGAATGTGACATCGTACCTGCTTGTCAT
>LVAA01000027.1 GCA_001603955.1 Syntrophobacterales bacterium Delta_02
GGTTGAAGCCCAGCAGGCAACGTTTCTTGAAAATATGTAACAAAAATAATTGAAATACCGACGGGAATTGTGTTAAAACCCTACGGATAGTTAAACGCCAATCTAATTAGGAAGTTCCCTATGATTAACTTTGATGTGACCATTTTGTACCAGTTTGTTCACTTCCTTATCCTTCTTTTCATTCTGAACTTCATCCTTTTCAAGCCGGTCCTCAAGGCCCTGGATAAGCGCCAGAGCACCATCAAGGGACTGACGGATGGTGTCGAGCGGGCAAAGCAGGACACGGTAGATCTGGAAAAGAACTACGAATCCACATTCGTGGAGAAGAGAAAGCCCATCATCGGCAGCAAGGATGCGATCATCTCGGAGGCAAACAAGGAAGCCGTACATGTGATCGAGAAGGCGAGGAGCGAACTGTCCGAGGAGCTCGCGAAGATAAAAAGCGAGATAGAAGCGGAAGGCAGGAAGGTCTATGACGCGCTCAAGGGCGATGTCGGCAAGCTTTCAATGGAAGCCGCGCAGAAGATCTTGAAAAGGAGTATCTGATGGCACCCGGTGGCGAGTCGGTCTGGAGTCTAATATTCAAATTCTTCAATTTTTTTGTTCTGGTCGGCCTACTTATCTATTTTGTCGGTAAACCCTTGAAGGGTTTCCTCAAGAAGCGTCACCAGACGGTGAAGACACAGCTCGAGGAGACGCAGAAGGCCTTGAGCGAGGCTCAGGCCCTGAGGGCAAAGTACCAGGAGAAGATGGACAAGCTCGAGGGGGAGATGGAGGCCTTTCGGAAGCAGACGATGCAGGAAGCGGAAGCGGAAAAGAAGAAGATCGTCGACGAGGCCGTGGGCTTCGCGGCGAGAATACGGGAACAGGCCCGCCTGACGGCAGAGCAGGAAAACAAAGAGGTGTCCCGGAGGATCAAGGAAGAAATCTCCCGTCTTACAGTGGAACAGGCGGAGAAACTCATAACCGAAAAGATCACCCAGTCCGATCATGACAGGCTGGTGGAAGATTTCATCGTAAAACTGAGGAGCATGAATTGATAAGCCAATCCATTGCCAAGAGATATGCTAAAGGTCTGTTCAATGTAGGTGAAAAGAACGGAAAATACAAGGAGTATCAGTCTGAGATAGAAGGGGTCCTTGGTGTTTTCGATAAGGAAGAGCGCCTCAAAAAGGCCATCGTGCTTCCCCTTGTGGAGGTTGAAAAGCGCCGTGAGGTTTTGAGCGACGTCCTCAAGTCGCTTCAGGTCTCCTCTCCTCTCGCCAGCATGTTCACCATGCTTCTGGAGAAGAACAGGATGGGGTACCTCTCGCTGATCAGGGATGTCTACAACGACCTCGTTGACGAAAAGGAAGGCAGGGTCAAAGGCACCATCTGGACCGCATTCCCCATGGATGATGCCGCGAAGGGCAAGATAGAGAAGGAACTCGGGGCGAAACTGGGGAAAGAGGTCCTGCTGACGGTGCGGGAGGACAAAAGCCTTATCGGCGGGGTCAAGGTTGCCATCAAGGGAACTATTATAGACGGAAGCGTGAAAAGACAGCTGCACACGTTGCAGGAAAATATACTGAAGGAGTAGTGTCTATGGAGATCAGGGCCGACGAAATAAGCAGGATCATAGAGCAGAAGATATCGGGTTTCGAAAAGGAGATTGACCTTCAGGAAACCGGTGTCATCATGACGGTGGGCGACGGTATCGCAAGGATATACGGGCTTGAGAACGCCATGGCCGGCGAGCTCCTTGAGTTGCCCCACGGTATTACCGGCATGGTGCAGAACCTTGAGGAAGACAACATCGGCGCCGTTATCTTCGGCGAGGACTATAAGATCAAGGAAGGCGACCTCGCGAAAAGAACGGGAAAGATCGCCCAGGTCCCCGTCGGTGAGGCGCTCGTGGGCAGGGTTGTCGACGCCCTTGGGACCCCGATAGACGGCAAAGGCCCGATCGACGCGAAAGAGTTCCGGCCCGTCGAACAGATAGCCCCCGGCGTCGTCGTTCGCCAGCCCGTTAAGGAGCCTCTGCAGACGGGCATCAAGGAGATCGACGCCCTTATCCCCATCGGCAGGGGCCAGAGAGAGCTCATCATCGGCGACCGCGGTACGGGAAAGACCGTCGTGGCCCTCGATACGATCATCAACCAGAAAGGCAAGGATGTTTTCTGCATATACGTGGCCATCGGCCAGAAGAGGTTCTCCGTGGCGAGGATCGTCGACCTGCTGACGGAATACGGCGCCATGGAGTACACCACGGTGGTCGCGGCGACAGCAAGCGATTCCGCTCCCCTGCAGTTCCTTGCCCCCTTCGCAGGCACAGCGATGGGTGAGTACTTCAGGGACAACGGGAAGCATGCCCTCATCGTGTACGACGACCTTTCAAAGCATGCCGTCGCGTATCGGCAGCTCTCGCTGCTCCTCAGGAGGCCGCCGGGACGTGAGGCATACCCCGGGGATATCTTCTATCTCCACTCACGCCTTCTGGAAAGATCGGCAAAGTGGGATGACGCCCATGGCGGAGGGTCCCTTACTTCCCTCCCGATCATCGAGACCCAGGCGGGCGACGTTTCCGCGTATATTCCCACGAACGTCATTTCCATTACCGACGGTCAGATCTACCTGGAGCCGGAATTGTTCTACGCCGGTGTCAGGCCCGCGATCAACGTCGGTATCTCGGTATCGAGGGTCGGCGGCAACGCACAGATCAAGGCAATGAAACAGGTGGCAGGCAGGCTGAGGCTGGAAATGGCCCAGTACCGCGAGATGGCCGCATTTGCGAAATTCGGTTCCGACCTCGACAAGGCGACACAGGCTCTCCTTGCCCGCGGTTCACGCCTGACGGAGCTTTTCAAGCAGGGCCAGTACGTTCCCATCGCGGTCGAGAAACAGGTCGTGCTTCTCTATGCCGCGGCAAACGGGTTCATCGATACCTATCCCGAGAGCGCTCTCAAGAAATATGAGGCGGAGTTGGTACGCTTCATGGATTCCAAGTATGCAAATGTTCTCCAGGAGATCGGGGAGAAGAAGGCCATCGACGCGTCGATCGAAGAAAAGCTTACGAAGGCGCTCAACGAATTGAAGGAAGGATTTACCTACTAAAGGGAGCTTTCAGTGGCGACGCTAAGAGATATCAAGAGAAAGATAGGAAGTGTCAACAGCACTCAGACCATCACGAGGACGATGAAAATGGTCTCCGCCTCGAAACTGAGGCGCGCCCAGACGGACCTCGAGAAGATCAAGGACTACGCGGTGAAGATGGAAGAGCTGACCGGCCGTGTCGTGAAGAACATGCCCGCGGATGCTCACCCCCTTCTCGAAACGAGAGAAGAGATCAAGAAGGTCCTCATCGTTTCCGTCGGCTCCGACCGGGGCCTCTGCGGCGGATTCAATGTCAACGTGGCCCTCGCCGCGGAGAACTTCTCGAAGCAGAACCGCGACACCTATGAAAGAGTGGGTGTCTATATCTTCGGGCGGAAGATCCGGGATTACCTCGCAAAGAGAAAGATGGATGTCGTGAAGAGCTGGGTCGATGTCAAGAAGGTCGACCAGGAGCTTGTGGACGCCGTCGCCGAGGAGATCATAGAACTCTACCTGACGGGCGAGTT
Organism: Syntrophobacterales bacterium Delta_02; assembly: GCA_001603955.1. GTDB lineage: Bacteria > Desulfobacterota > Syntrophorhabdia > Syntrophorhabdales > Syntrophorhabdaceae > Delta-02. Next base: position 3,600 of record LVAA01000027.1, read on the forward strand.
CGACAAGGTGTATCTCTCCTACACGTATTTTGCGTCACCGGTGAAACAGGAGATCGTTTTCGAGGAGTTCATCCCCATCAAGACGCCCGAGGACGTCGAATACATCGATTACATATGTGAACCCGACCGCATAGAGATCGTCGGGTCCCTCATCCCCCGCTACATAAGCACGAAGATATACTACGCGCTGATCGAATCGCAGACGTCGGAGCATGCGGCACGGATGAGCGCCATGGAGAACGCGACGAACAACTGCGGTGAGATGGTCCGGTATCTCACCCTTGTCTATAATAAGAGAAGACAGGAAGGTATAACCAACGAAATGATGGATATCGTTGGTGGCGCTGAAGCCTTGCGAGGAACATAATCTAAGGAGGAAGATAGATGAGCAGCGTGGAGGTCAGAGGAAAGATTGTACAGGTCATTGGAACGGTCGTAGATTTCAGGTTTCCACCTGATCAGCTTCCACCAATAAACGGCGCGATTTACGTAACCAACCCCGCTATCAACGACAAGGCGGAGAACCTCATACTCGAGGTTGCCCAGCATGTCGGTGACAATACGGTCAGGTGCATTGCCATGAACACCACCGACGGTCTCATGCGCGGTCAGGATGCCATCTACAAGGGCGGGCAGATATCGATTCCCGTCGGCAAGGAGATCCTGGGCAGGGTGCTTAATGTCGTCGGCGAACCCGTCGACAACCAGGGTGATGTCAAGACGGCCATGACTTACCCGATCCACCGTCCGGCACCTTCGCTGACCCAGCAGAATACGAAGATCGAGCTTCTCGAGACAGGCGTCAAGGTCATCGACCTTCTCGAGCCTTATCCGAAGGGCGGCAAAGTCGGCCTTTTCGGCGGCGCCGGCGTCGGTAAGACCGTCGTTATCATGGAAATGATCCACAATATCGCGCAGCACCACGGTGGTATTTCCGTGTTTGGTGGTGTCGGTGAGCGCACGAGGGAAGGAAACGACCTCTGGCTCGAAATGAAAGGCTCCGGCGTTCTCGACAAGTGCGCACTCATCTACGGACAGATGACGGAGGTCCCCGGGGCTCGTGCAAGGATCGGTCTTACCGCCCTTACCGCAGCCGAGTATTTTCGTGACGAAGAAGGTCAGGACGTGCTCCTCTTCATCGACAACATCTTCCGTTTCACCCAGGCCAATTCAGAGGTTTCGGCGCAGCTTGGCCGTATGCCCTCCGCCGTCGGATACCAGCCGACGCTCGCGACAGACCTTGGTGAGCTTGAAGAGCGCATCACATCCACGCTGAAAGGCTCGATCACTTCCGTTCAGGCCATTTACGTGCCCGCTGACGACTTGACCGACCCCGCGCCGGCGACAACGTTTGCCCACCTCGACGCGACGACGGTTCTTTCCCGCCAGATATCGGAGCTCGGCATATACCCGGCTGTCGACCCTCTGGACTCTACGAGCCGTATCCTCGACCCGCAGATTGTCGGTGAAGAGCATTACCAGGTTGCCCGGAATGTTCAGGCGGTTCTGCAGAAATACAAAGAACTTCAGGACATCATCGCCATCCTCGGTATGGACGAGCTCTCGGAAGACGACAAGCTGACCGTTGCCAGGGCAAGGAAGATCCAGAGATTCCTGTCGCAGCCGTTCTTCGTTGCAGAGGTCTTCACAGGCCAGCCGGGACGGTACGTTGCCCTGAAGGATACGATCAGGGGATTTAAAGAGATCGTCGAAGGGAAACACGACGAGCTTCCCGAGCAGGCATTCTTCATGGTGGGTACCATCGAAGAGGCTGTTGAAAAAGCGAAACAGTTCATGGGAGAATAAGATAACGTTATGCTCAACCTTGAGATAATTACCCCTGAGAGAACGGTTGTCAAGGACGAAGTCGATGTGGTGGAGGCCACGGGAGCCGAGGGTGAGTTCGGTATCATGCCGGGCCACACCCAGTTCCTGACCACCCTCCGCATAGGAGAGATCCGCTACAAGAAGGGTTCGGAGACCATCTATATTGCGTCAAGCGGCGGGTTCGCCGAGGTGGTCGAGGACAAGGTGACATTGCTTGTAGATACAGCGGAGAGCGCGAAGGACATAGATGTTGAACGGGCAAAGAAAGCAATGGAACGTGCCGAAACCCTGTTGAAGACAATGGCCTATGATCATGCGGAATACCGGATGATGGAAATGGCACTTCTTAGGGCGATTGCCCGTATAGGCGTAGCGTCCAAGAAAATATAATGCTCTTCACCATCGACGAGGGGCTATTCAGCCTTTTTCCTGCATTGCAGGTCGGTGTGGTTGTTTGCGAGATTGACAACATAAGGTACGGTGAAGATGGACTTGAGGAAGTCGTTGACGATCTGATGGTCCATTTTTCTTTCGAGCGTCCGCAGGATCACCCGAATATCAAGGCATGGAGGGAAGCCTTCAAAAAGATGGGCATGGCACCGACGAAGTATCCCAGTTTCATAGAATCCCTTCTCAGGCGAGCCCTGAAAGGGGGGCCCTTCCCGCGTTTCAACCCCATTGTTGACCTCTATAATTCGATTGCCCTCAAGTACCTTGTCCCGATCAGCGGGCATGCCGTCAGCGGGGTCGACGGCAACATCAGCCTCACCTTCGCGGCGGGCACGGAAACCTTCATCCCCATGGATATGGGAGAACAGGAGGCGGTGGAGAAGGGGGAGGTCATCGTGAAGGATAACAGTGATGCCCTGACGCGGCGGTGGCTCTGGAAACGATCGAACAAAGACAGGATCGAAAGCGAGACCACCCGGGCATGCCTCTTGATTCATGCCATGTCAGGCTTGCCCGACTGGATCTGCGAGAGGGCCGTCAAAGACCTTGTTGACAGCATTCTTGTCAATGAATATGGAAGGATCGTGCACCGGGCAACGGTGACAGCATCAGAAAGAGAGACCGAATTCGCGGTGTAGGTGTCCGCAGGATTCGAGAAGAAGGAGGACCGATTCTATGGATCTCATCGAAGCGATCAAGGTGAGGAAGAGCGTCCGGGCCTTCAGGCCCGATCCGGTCTCGAGGCAACAGATAGAGGAGATACTGAGCCTCGTGATCCATGCCCCGTCTGCCATCAATCTCCAACCCTGGGAATTCGTCGTTGTCACGGGCGAAGAGAAGGCGAGGCTGAGCCGCAGGCTCGTGAAGCTGTACCGTGAGAAACAGATCTCCTGCAGCCCGGGGAATGTGAAACCTCTTTCGGCGGAGTTCCACAAAAGGGGGGCCGAATCCTTCATACTGATGAACCCATATCTCGAAAAAATGGGACAGGAGTTCAACCGGTTCATCAACGAAGGCAGCTGCAACTTCTACGGCGCGCCTGCTGCGGTTATCTTCTGCCTCGACAACGCCTTCTCTGAGGCCCGTCTTGTGGATGTCGGGATAGCCCTCGGCTATTTCCTTCTTATCGCACACAGCTTGGGCCTCTCCACGTGCCCCATCGGTCTTATCAACGCCTATGAGGACGACATCAAGGAGATACTCAACATCCCCGACAACAAGAATGTGGTGATCGGCGCCGCCCTCGGCTACCCTGATCCCGCAAGCCCCATCAACGAGTTCACGTCCCCCCGGGACGATCTCCAGAACTTCGTGAGGTGGATAGACTGAAAAGGCGGCTTGAATGGCTTGAGCCGCTTGAACGTTTGAAGCTGAGAAAAAACGTGAGGCATCGCTGATCAGATCCGGCCCGCCCGGATGATGTGCTTTGCGCCTTTAACATTCAAGCAGTTCAAGCCATTCAAGCAGTTCAAGCCGTCTTTTTGGTCGGGGCGACTGGATTTGAACCAGCGGCCTCTTGCGCCCAAGGCAAGCGCGCTGAACCATACTGCGCCACGCCCCGATCAGCCACCAGCATATCACAGAAAGAACCGTATTTCAACAGGTTGGGGCCCTGAGAGGCCCGAGACAAGGGCGTTGACTTTTTCCGCTTTTCGGCTCACAATAAGGGCACTATGATCGGCATATCCAAACTCTATTGCGGGGCCGTGGAGGCCTCGGACCCTCTAAGGTACGGCAGGGATTCATCGCTCCTGCCTTCACATCTGCTGCAGTTCTCGAAGGACAAGAGGCCTGTCGTTGTCTGGAACACTACGAAACGGTGCAATCTCAGGTGTGTTCACTGCTATGCCTTTGCCGAAGGCGAGGGTTACAGGGGAGACGAATTGTCGACTCAGGAGGGTAAGGGGCTCATCGATGATCTGGCACGCTTCCATGTGCCCGTCATTCTCTTCTCCGGCGGGGAGCCGGTGCTCAGGGAGGACCTTCCGGAGCTCATCGACCATGCGGTGAAAAGGGGCGTCAGGGCCGTCATATCAACGAACGGCACCCTCATCACGAAGGAAAAGGCCGGGGTTTTCGCCCGGTGCTCGCTGTCCTACATCGGTGTAAGCCTGGACGGTCTGAGCGAGATAAACGATGCTTTCCGCGGTGTCGAGGGGGCCTTTGCGCGTGCCATGGAGGGCATCAGGAACGCGAGGGACGCGGGCATCAAGGTGGGCCTCAGGTTCACCATCAACAGGAGGAACATCGACGAGGTGCCGAAGATCTTCGACCTCATAGAGGAAGAGGGTATTCAGCGCGTCTGTTTCTATCACCTTGTCTACGCCGGGCGAGGATCGAAGCTCATAGGTGAGGACCTCTCCCATGAAGAGACCCGCCGCGTCGTGGACCTTATCATGGACAGGACCAGGGCCCTCTTCGAGAAGGGGGGATCGCCCGAGGTCCTCACCGTTGACAACCACGCCGATGGACCCTATGTCTACCTGAGGCTCCTCAGGGAGGACCCGGAGAGGGCGGCGGAGGTGCTGGAACTGCTCAGGATGAACGAGGGGAACTCCTCGGGCGTCGGCATCGCCTGTGTCGACGAGAAGGGGAACGTGCATGCAGACCAGTTCTGGAGGCACTACAGCTTCGGCAACGTTCGTGAGCGGCCCTTCAGCGCGATTTGGACGGATCTCACGGACCCGGTCATGGCGAAGCTCAAGGAGAAGAAAAAGTACGTGGGCGGCCGCTGCGCAGCGTGCAGATGGCTCGATATCTGTGCCGGCAACTTCCGAGTCCGCGCCGAAGCGGCAACGGGCAACCTCTGGGCCGAGGACCCGCAGTGCTATCTGACGGAAGAAGAAATAAGATGATAGTTATCAATGACCAAATCCCAATAACCAAACAATAACCAATCGACCAATGATCAATGACCAGACAAAGGACAGACCACCGGCAGGCCGGTTGGCCATTGACGCGACTGTTGTCTGATAAACTGGAATCTGGTAAATTGGTCATTATCAGTTCGTGGTCATCGGTGCTTGGTCAATTGGTGATTCTTATCGTCCTGGTTATTGGAATTTGGTCTTTGGTCATTATCTTCTAAGGAGGTTTCATGCGGTACCCGACATACCGGCCGAGGAGAATGAGAAAGAACGAGAAGTTGCGGGGCATGGTCCGCGAAACGGCCCTCTCGCCCGACTGCCTCGTCTACCCCGTTTTCGTAAAGGAGATGAGCGAACGGGAGGTTCCCATCGACGCCATGCCCGGGATCAGCCAGTTCTCCGTCGACGGGGTTCTCGGCGAGGTGGACAAGGTCCTCGAGGCGGGTGTGCCTGCCATCCTCGTATTCGGCGTACCTGAGAAGAAGGACGAAACGGGCAGCGGTGCCTACGACAAGAACGGTATCGTCCAACAGGCTGTGCGGGCCATCAAGGCGCGTTTCGGAGAAGACATCCTCGTCATCACCGACGTCTGCATGTGCGAGTACACGAGTCACGGCCACTGCGGCGTCGTGAAGGACGGCTACGTTGACAACGACGAGACCCTGAAGCTCCTTGCGAAGAGCGCACTTACCCACGTCATGGCCGGTGCCGACATGGTCGCGCCCTCGGATATGATGGACGGCAGGGTGCGGGCCATCAGGGAGATGCTCGACCTCCACGGGGACTACAATGTGCCGGTAATGAGCTACGCGGCGAAGTATGCGTCCTGTCTCTACGGCCCCTTCCGGGAGGCGGCCGAGTCGACCCCGCAGTTCGGCGACCGCAGGTCCTACCAGATGGACCCCCCCAACAGCCGTGAGGCCATGCGGGAGATCGCCCTGGACATCGAAGAGGGGGCGGACATAATCATGATAAAGCCGGCGCTCCTCTACCTTGACGTCTTAAGTCAGGCGAGAGAAAGGTTCAACATACCCCTCGCGGCATACAGCGTCAGCGGCGAGTATTCGATGATCAGGTTCGCCGCCGCAAAGGGATCCTTCGACCTGAAAAGGGCGGTCATCGAATCCACGACGAGTATCCGGCGCGCCGGGGCAGACATCATCATCACCTACTTCGCAAAAGAGATCGGTACATGGGCGAAAGAACGTACCCTCTGAGGATGGTCGCCTGGGAGTTGACCCGCAACTGTAACCTCTCCTGCATCCACTGCCGTGCATCGGCGGCATCGGGTCCTTACGAGGGCGAGCTTTCAACACAGCAGTGCCGGGCCATTATCGATGACATCCGGTCCTTCTCGGAACCGACGGTCATCCTGACCGGCGGGGAGCCGCTGATGAGGCCGGATATCTTTGACATCATCGAATACGGCAACGACAGGGGATTGAGAATGGTCATCGCCGTCAACGGTACTCTTCTCGACAAGATGGCGGTTCATAGGCTCAAGGCTTCGGGCATAAAGAGGGTGAGCCTGAGCATCGACGCAAAGGACGGTCCCGGTCATGACAGGTTTCGCGGTGTCGAAGGGTCCTTCCAGGCCGTGATCGGGGCGGCACGGACCCTCAGGGAGATGGGTCTGCCCTTCCAGATAAACACGACGGTGACGAAACTCAATGTCGACGACCTCGATGAGATCTATGCGTTGGTCAAGTCTCTCGGGGCTGTCGCCTGGCATGCCTTTCTCCTCGTCCCCGTCGGCAGGGGAACAGGCCTCAAGGGGAAGGAACTCTCCGCCGAGGCCTACGAGGATGTGCTCCACCGGCTTCGGGCCATTGAAAGAAGGGGCGAGCTGGAAATGAAGGTCACCTGTGCCCCGCACTACTACCGCATAGTGAAAGAAGACGGGGGCACGCCGAAAAGCGCGGGATGCCTTGCCGGAAAGAGTTTTATGTTCATCTCGCACCGCGGGATCGCCCAGCCCTGCGGCTACCTTGAGATCGATTCGGGCAACGTGCGAAGGGACGGTGTGAGGACTGTCTGGGAAGGTTCCGAGGTCTTTCGGCGCCTGCGCGATCTCACATCATATCGGGGAAAATGCGCTGCCTGCCGCTATATCCGCATCTGCGGCGGCTGCCGCGCCCGTGCCTATGAGGAGACAGGGGATTATCTCGAGGAAGAGCCGCTATGCTCCTACAGGGAAGGGAATAGCCAATGATCAAATTCCAATGATCAGGACAAAAAGAGGCAAACAGCAGCGGGTTGGCGGCATATCCGCCCGATACGCTGTTTCGCACATCATCGTTGTACCCTCTTCATCCTGTCATCCAGCCAGTCCAGGATGCGTGCGTTCGATATGAGGGAAGCGCCTATCTGGCAGTGTTCTTCCGCTCCCTCTTCCCTGGTGAAGAGCATATAGTCGCGGGGGCATCTCAGCGCCTCGTAGAGCATCCGGGACTGGCCCGGCATGTCCTTGTCATCCTCGGAGTCGACGACAAGCGTCGTGCAGGCGATCCTGTCCGCAATGTCCTTCAGCGTATAGGCCCGCGTCATTCTGAACCACTCTGACGGCGTCTTGGCATGGAAGGTGAACATGCCGTTGGTGATCGCCCATCGCAGGGAAGGACTTCTTTTCATCCCCTCGTACACCTCTCTGTCGATGGCCTGGGAGCCCTCCGGTGAATCGAGCATCTTCTCCATTTCGGGGGTGAGACGCGCGGTTCGGTGAAAGTCGTAGACGCCCCCGTTTGCGATGCAGAAGGGAACCCTTTTCTCGAAGGCCATCGCCCGCGGCACGAAATACCCCCCGAAGCTGATCCCCATTATCGCGATACGCCGGGGGTCCGTTTCCTCCTGTCCCAGCGCGAAATCGACGACGGGTGTGACCACGGTCTCCCAGTTGGGACGAAAGGGTATCTTCTGCTCGCGGATGGCGCGTCCCTGGCCCGGTCCCTCGAAGATCAGGCAGTTGTATCCCCTCGCGAGGGCGAAGACGGCCGCGGTATAATAGAGCTCCTCCCCGGTCCCATCGAAACCTGTCTGGATGATGAGAAGCGGCCGCTTCACCTTCCGGTTGTCCACGAGACAGCGATACCCGGGGAGGGTCGTGCCTTCGAAGGGGATCTCCACGGGGATTATCGGTGCCCGGGAGAGCCTTGCCGCCCTGAGAAAGCTCTCACGTCCTTCGCGCCAGGTGGCAAGTATGCGGGGGTCTTCAGGGTTCCTGTGGAGAAAGAACTCGGCCGTCCTGTAGTAATTGGATGCCTTCAGGTATTCCTGATGGGCGCTCACCGCCCTGCCCCTGGCGGCCAGACCATCGGCCGCCTTCCTCCGCTCTTGGGCCGTCCTGAGCCACTCGCGGTACCAGCTTTCATCATCGCCTTCCGTGATGCGGTACGCGGTCTTGAGGCATTCACCGATATCCGCGGCGCCGCCAGCCGTCGCGGCCATTGCCCTCAAGGTCTGGAAAGAATACTGTGTATCCTTGAAGATAAGGTCCATGGCCTCACCTCTTGCAGAAGCAAATATGAGCGCCGCAATGGCAAGCGCGAAAAGTACCTGGAAATCTCTGCCCTGTCTCACGGTCCAGCTCCTCGTCGTGTTGTTCTTCCCGTCTATTATGCCTTAAGGGGAGAATGGCTGACAAGGGAAACGTTACGTCCCGCGCATCGTCATTGACATCACGCCCTTTCGTGCTGATATTCGATGACGCGTCTTCAGTGCTTGGCGGATGGAGGACACATGAACAGGCTGGCCCATGAGAAATCGGCGTACCTCAGGCATGCCGCGCATCAAAAGATAGACTGGCACCCCTGGTCGCAGGAGGCCTTTGACAGGGCTGCGAGGGAAGACAAACCCGTCTTTCTGAGTTCCGGAGCCATCTGGTGTCACTGGTGCCATGTCATGGCGAAGGAGAGCTTCGAAGATGACGCCGTGGCGGCGATCCTGAACGAACACTACATCGCCATCAAGCTCGACCGCGACGAGCGGCCCGACGTCGACCGGCGTTACCAGCAGGCGGTGGCCGCCATGGGGCAGGGCGGAGGATGGCCGCTAAGCGTCTTTCTGACGCCCGACAAGAAGCCTTTTTTCGGGGGAACCTACTTCCCGCCCGTCGAGCGTTACGGAATGCCAGCCTTTGGGACGGTCCTCATGGCGATCAGCCGGTATTACAGGGAGAACAGGGAGGAGATAGAGGATCAGGGCGGAAAGTTTCTCGAGGCTATCAGGAGGGAGAGGAAAACGGTAGAGCCTCTCTCGGGTACACTCATCGATGAGGCTGCACGACAGATGCTTGCCGCCTTTGACAGGACCAATGGAGGTTTCGGAGGCGCCCCGAAGTTTCCCATGTCCGGCGCCATCGAATTCCTGCTGGGCAGGTATTTCTTCTCAGGTGACGAAGGTCTTGCACTTATGCTGAAGAGAACGCTTTCGGCCATGGCGCAAGGCGGTTTTCACGACCAGATAGGCGGCGGTTTTCATCGTTACTCGACGGACAGCGCGTGGGCTGTGCCCCATTTCGAGAAGATGGCCGATGACAACGCCTGGCTTCTCAGGAACTATTGCGACGCCTACCGGGTCTTCGGCGACCCTTACCTCGAGGACGCGGCCCGTGGTATCATCGCCTTTGTCGACAGGGAGCTGTCGGACCCCCTGGGCGGTTTCTGCGCCAGCATGGACGCCGACGTGACGCCCGACGATGAAGGGGGATATTTCACATGGACGGACGAGGACCTCCGGCGGGTGTTGAGCGATGAAGAGTACCGGGTGTTGTCCATGCATCTTTTCGATGCCCGCAACGCGGTACACCACGACCCGAGCAAGGTGGTGCTCTCCCTTCGCGAGACCGTCGACGCCATAGCCCGCGAAACGGGCCTCGATGCCGTGAGAACCGGAGAGATCATAGCGCGGGGGAAACAGAAGCTTCTCGCCGAGCGGGAAAAGAGGCAAAAACCTCTTATCGACACCACCCTGTACACGTCCCTCAACGGCATGATGATATCGGCCTACTGCAAAGCCTACAGGACGTTCGGTGACAGGGCAATACTCGACCGTGCGCGTCTGGCGCTCGAGAGGGTCCTGGATGTGAACGTGAGGGACGGGGAGCTCTATCACTCCGAGGGTGTGAAAGCCTTCCTCGAGGACTACGCGTGCTTTTGCGACGCTCTCATCGCCGTCTGCGAGGCGACGGGTGAGAAGGAATATATTGACGAGGCAAAGGGTCTCATCGACCGGTGCATCGAACGTTTCTGGGATGGCGACGGAGCGGGTTTCTTCGACACCGAGCAGGAGGTTGTGGGGATACGTCTCAAGGGCATCGAGGACGTGCCGAGACCGTCGCCGAACGCCCTTGCCATACTCGTGCTCCTCAAGCTTGCGGCGATATCCGGCGACGACAGGTACCGCGACCACGCCACGAAGGCCCTCATGGCCTTTTCGTCCGAGGCATCCCTGATGGCGATCCATGGAGCCTATTATTTTTGCGCCCTCGAGGCCTACTACCGGATGGTGAAACTCGAGTTGCGCGCCGAGGCAGGGTCGGAGCTTGCCGAAGCCACCCTCTTCGCCCATCACCCCTGTACGTGCATCACCTGGGGTGACCCCGGCGAGAGCACCATCATCCCCTGCATCGCCACCACCTGCTTTGAGCCCCTCACCTCCGCCGAGGCATTGAAAGAGTTCCTGGAGGTAAGAGAGCCCGGCATCTAGAGGCATTGTTTTTTCTTTGTCTTGAGACGGTTCAAGCGGTTCAAGCGGTTCAAGCGGTCTTTTAATTGACTTTCATTTTCTCCGACGATAGTATGTCGACACCATGAGTGTGGCAAAGCACCTGAAAAAAAAGTTCATTACGGGGCTTCTCGTCCTGATCCCCCTCATCGTGACCGCCTATATCGTCTACGTCGTCGTTTCCTTCATGGAAGGCCTCATCGGACCGGCCCTGAGGAACATTTTCTTCCAGGTCTTTCGACGTGAGGTCTATGTAACGGGCATGGCCTGCATCATCTTTGTCGTTATCACGTACCTTACCGGTCTTTTCGTCTCCAACTACTTTGGGAAGACCCTGTTCTCCCGGGGAGAAAGATTGGTGAAGAGGATTCCCATCGTGAAGAGCATTTACGGTTCCGTCAAGGACATGATGGAGGCCTTCTCGTCGGAGAAGATAAAGTCCTTCAAGGAGGTTGTCCTCATCGAATTCCCTTTTCAGGGAAGATACGCGATAGGACTCGTTACGAACAGGGTCGAGATCGGGGATCTTAAGCATTGCGCCGTCTTCGTGCCCACCACACCGAACCCCACATCGGGGTACATCATCCTGGCGAAGGAGGAAGACCTCCTTTTTCTCGATATGGCCACCGATGATGCCCTGAAGTACATTATCTCACTGGGGACATCCCGGAGCGGGTCCATATGGAACGGGAAAAGATCATAAGCGCCCTGGCAGGGGTGAGGAGGGTGTTTCTCAAGTCGCTGGCCTTCATCGCCGCCACCGGGATCGTCAGCTTCATTTACTCGAAGCGGATGCTCTACCTGCTCGTCAAGGCGACGGGTATCAAGGTCTACTATCTCACCATCCAGGAGGTCTTTCTCGCGACCGTCCAGCTTGCCCTCTACGCCGGCATCTTCTTTGCCCTGCCCGCCATCATCATTCTGGTCTGGCACGAGATGAAGGACCTGTACAGGATCAAGCGCGTCTACGGATACCTCCTGGTGTTTGCCGCGATAGTTCTCTTTTACGGTGGCAGCTTTTTCTGTTGGAAGATAGTTCTTCCCTCGGGGATCGGTTTCCTCGTCACCGGCTATGAAAGCGAGGCCCTCAAGGCGATGATATCCGTGGAACGATATCTCACCTTTTCCACAGCCATGATCTTCGCGTTCGGCACCACGTTTGAAGTACCTCTCATCCTTCTCGCCCTGGGAAAGCTCGGGATCGTCAAGGCCAGGATGCTGGTGCGCACCCGGCGATACGCCTTCCTGGGTATTGTCATCGCCTCGGCGCTCATCACACCCACGCCGGATGTATACAATCTCTCGCTTCTCGCGGTACCGATGTACCTCTTCTACGAGATCGGCATACTCCTCGTGAAAATGGTCGAAAAACAGAGGTCGACGGGTTCCTGAGACCGCGCGTCAGGACTCGATCCTGGCCGCCTCGCTGGAAGAAACAGGAAATGTTGTGTTGACCATTGCATGACATCCATATAGAATGAATGACCACAAGGAGGACATGAAGCACCACGGGAAGAGGCCTCGCCGAGGACCTTTCACGAGAGTTGATTGCTTCGCGACATGGAAGCGTACATCGCAAAATACGGTTATATTGGCATATTTGTCGGTACCTTCCTTGAGGGAGAGACCACGGTGCTCCTGGGGGGGATCTTCTCCCGGCTGGGATTCATGAACATCTTCATGGTCATGTTATACGCCTTCGCGGGGACCCTGGCGGGAGACTGCACATTCTTCTCGATTGGAAGGTGCTTCGGGAAGAACATCATAGAGCGCTTCGAGTTCATCAAGAGCAAGGTACCTCTCGCCGACAAGATCATCAGGCACTACGGGAACTTCATCATATTCATCATCCGGTTCCTCGTGGGCATAAGGGCCGTTGTCCTCATTCTTCTCGGGTGCACGAACATGAAAATAGGGAGGTTCTTTCTGTTCAGTCTTCTCAATTCGCTCTGCTGGAGCATTCTGGTGGGCGTCATCGGATATCTTTTCGGAAAGGTCGTTTTTGTCTTTGTAGACGATATAAAGCAATACGAAACGGTTATCGTACCGGTGGTCCTCGGTCTGGTCGTGCTCCTCATCCTCATGTACCGGTATATCGTGAACAAGAAAGAGAGGGAGACCTATGGAGATCAATGAGAAGATGATGCGCGAGCTCCGGAAGAAATTCGAGGTCGAGATGAACAGGAAGGAGATCGAGATCGTCGATCACTGGAAGAATGAGATCGAGGCCGTCTACAAGAAGAAATACGAAACCCTTGCCGCCGTCCAGGTGGAGATGAAACGTGTCATCGAGCGCATGGGGAACAGGGTCTCCATCCTGACGAAGATGGTGAGGGAGGGATCGTGATATCGGAAAGAGTGATCCCGGGGCAGGCCGGAAACGAGGTTTCCCACCCCGTCGTCCTCCTGGCAGTTCTCCTCGGCATGCTTCTTGTTGCCGGTCTTTTCGGTGCAGCGGACCTGTCTGCCCAAACCGCGTCAAAGAAGGCAAACGCTCCGATGGAGAAACGGATCGGTGACCTCGAAAAGGACGTGATGAGACTCCAGCGGCAGGCCGACCTTTTCAACCTCGATGCCCTGCCGGACAACCTGACGCTCTGCGGCAAGAAGGTCCCCATATACAGGGGAGACGTTCGGGAGCGGTTCGAGCGCGAGTTCTTCCAGCTCCTGGAGAACAAGGGGTTGCTGACGATCGTCATCAAGCGCTACTACAAGTATCTTCCCCTGATCAGCGAGGAGATAGAGCGCATGGGTGTGCCTTCGGACCTCATCTATCTCGCGGTGACGGAAAGCTACCTGAATCCCAGGGCCGTCTCCCGGGCGAACGCGGCCGGGATGTGGCAGTTCATAAAGGAAACAGGAAAACGTGAGGGCCTCCTTGTCAACGATAATATCGACGAACGCTTCAACGTGAAAAAGGCAACGCGTTCGGCCCTGACCCACCTGAAGAGACTCAACGCGGAGTTCAACGACTGGCTTCTGGCCATGTCCGGCTACAACGCGGGTCCGGGGCGTGTGCGCGAGGCCATCGAGAACCAGGCCACCAGGGATTTCTTCGACATGTACCTGCCGGAAGAGACGGAGCGATACATCTTCCGGGTCCTGGCGCTGAAGGAGATCGTTGCGAACCGCGAGCGCTACGGGATAAGGATAGACGACAAAGACCTCTACCGGCCCGTTATCCTTTCGGAAGTGACCATAGAGGTGAGCCGTGAATTCCACTCCTACATTCTCGCAAAGGCGATGGACGGGCCTTACAGGACCTTCAGGATCAATAACCTTCACCTGAAAAGATACAATCTTCCGAAAGGTGTGTACCGTGTCAATGTTCCCGTGGAAAAGAAGGATATGTTCATCAGGAGAATGAAGGGATACGATTACATCGAAGTACGGTGACCCTCCTGGTGTTTGCCTCTAACCACTTGATATCATGTATTTTCAGCGTTCCACAATCTTTGTTTTAGCAGCCTTTCGGCGGATGGGGAAAAAGCAAGTAACAGGATATTTTATGATTGACAAATCTTTCACAATTGGGTAAAACGTTGCATTGTGAAATTGTGAACAAAGTTACCAGATAGTGTCGTTTTCTACCTTTTAAGTTTTTTTGAAGCATACTTCGAAGAGGAACTGAGACATGCTCGAGTACGTAGCGATCTTTGTCATGATGTGCCTTGCCGGGATCATTGCGGCCGTTATCATCGGAGCCTCACACCTTCTCGGGCACAGGACGAAAAGCAAAACAAAACTTGCCCCCTATGAATGCGGTATGACGACGAGCGGTCCGACGCGCAGGATAATGACCATCCGCTACTACATCGTGGCCATGCTCTTCCTCGTCTTCGACATCGAAATAATCTTTCTCTATCCCTGGGCGGTCATGAGCCGTCGTCTCGGGCTCTTCGGATTCATCGAGATGCTGGTCTTCGTTTTCATACTTTTCATAGGGTACATCTACATCTGGAAAAAAGGTGCATTGGAATGGGAATAGAAAAGAACGTACTGGTAACGACCATCGACTGGGCCATAAACTGGTCCAGGAAGAATTCTCTCTTCCCTGTCACATTCGGCCTTGCCTGTTGCGCGCTTGAGATGATGGTGGCAAGCTCCGCCGAGTACGATATCGCCCGTTTCGGCGCCGAGGTGTTCCGCCCCTCGCCGAGGCAGTCGGACCTCATGATAGTGGCCGGAACGCTGACGAAGAAAATGGCCCCCGTGGTTCGGAGGATCTACGAGCAGATGCCGAATCCCAAGTGGGTCATCGCATACGGTGCCTGTGCATCATCGGGCGGCATCTTCAAATCCTACAGCGTTGTGCAGGGTGTTGACCAGATAATCCCCGTGGACGTGTACATCCCCGGATGTCCTCCCCGGCCGGAAGCCCTCCTGAAGGGCATCATAGAGCTCCAGAAGAAGATCCAGAAAGAGTCCATCAAGGACAGACCTCTGATATCATTGCCCGGGAAGAGCGCATGAGCGATAACAACGAGTTCCTGAAAATACTCTCCGGTAAGTTGGCAGGCATAAAGATCGTGCCGACGCCCCCCGGCGAACCGAGCGCGATGGTCGACAGGGAGAGCATACGTGAGGCCCTCGACCATCTCAGGTACGACCGGGACCTCTCCTTCAACATGCTTGTCGACCTCTTCGCGGTCGATTACATGGGGGAGGAACCGCGCTTCGAGATCGTCTACATCCTTCGCTCGACGAAGAACAACGTGAGGATAACGGTGAAGACGAGGACGGGCGACGAGGGCATCGAAACGGCCAGCGATCTGTGGCCGGCGGCCAATTTTCTGGAAAGGGAGATCTACGATATGTTCGGTCTGCCTTTCGCGAACCATCCCGATCTGCGCAGGATATACAACCCCGACGATTTCGAGGGCCATCCCCTGCGCAAGGAGTTTCCCCTCGAAGGCAAGGATTTCGACAAGCCCTTCGTGGTGGACCTGGAGAAGGCATAAATGGCTGAAACCAAGTACATGACGATCAACATGGGTCCGCAGCATCCCGCCACACACGGGGTGTTGAGGGTGGTGCTCGAGCTTGACGGCGAAACGATCGTGTCAAGCATCCCTGATATCGGGTATCTCCATCGCGGTATTGAGAAGATCTTCGAGAACAGGACCTACTGGCAGGGCCAGCCCCTCACCGACAGGCTCGATTACACGAGCGGCATGTCGAACAACCTTGCCTACTGCCTGGCCGTGGAAAAGCTCCTTGGCATCGAGATCCCGAAGCGGGCCCAGTACATACGCGTGATGCTGAGCGAAATGCAGCGCATCGCCGCCCATCTTCTCTGGATATCGACACATGCCCTCGATATGGGTGCCATGACGGTCCTCTTCTACGGGTTCCGGGAAAGGGAATCCTGCCTCAAGGTGCTGGAGACCGTCTCGGGCGCGAGGCTCATGCCCGACTACATACGCTTCGGCGGGCTCCGGGAAGAGCTTCCCGAGGGGTTTCTGAAGGAAGCGAAGACCTTCATTGACGATCTACCCCGCAGGATCGATGAATACGAGACATTGCTCACGGAGAACGTGATATGGAAAAGACGCCTCAAGGGCGTCTGTCCCTTGAGCGCCGAGGATGCCATAGGCTACGGCGTGACGGGTCCCGTGCTTCGCGCGTCGGGGGTCAATTACGATGTCCGCAAGGCTTATCCCTATTCGAGTTATGAGGATTTCGACTTCGAGATACCTCTCGGCACGGCGGGCGATGTCTACGACAGGTACCTTGTCCGCCTCAAGGAAATGAGACAGTCGATAAGGATCGTTACCCAGTCCATCGAAAAGCTCCCGGAAGGGCCGATCAAGGCCGATGCACCGGAATACGTGCCGCCGGAAAAGATTGATGTATCGAAGGACATGGCCGCCCTAATCCGTCATTTCAAGATCATGGCCGACGGCATCAAGCCGCCGAAGGGTGAGGCATATGCGTCGATCGAATCTTCAAAAGGTGAGCTCGGGTTCTATATCGTCAGCGACGGTTCGGAGAAACCCTACAGGGTAAGGATCCGTCCGCCCTCGTTCCTCAATCTCGGCTCCGTATCGAAGATGGTAGAGGGATCGCTGGTGGCCGATGTGGTCGCTGCGATAGGTAGCATCGACATAGTTCTCGGCGAAATAGACAAGTAAAGGTTGACTATGGCAGACGTGATCTTCAGTTCCTGGCAGGGTGAGATAATAGACAACAGGGGCAAGGCCCGCGAGTCTTTCGATGCCCCCAAGGTAAAACTCCCCGGAGAGTTCGAGAAGGGTCTTCCCGTCAAGGCCTTCATGGGATGGGATGGCATCATCCTCTGTGATGAGAGCGTGGATATCATCGACATGTCCGTCAAGTACGTCGAGGCGGTCCAGAAAGAATCCTGCGGACGGTGCGTTCCCTGCAGGATAGGCAGCAAGGTCATCCTCGGCATACTGAAGAATATCGCCGACGGCCAGGGGAAAAAGGAAGACCTCGAAAGGATCCCCGCCATCGCTACCAGCATAAAGGATGGCTCGAAATGCCAGATCGGGCAGACAGGTTTTGTGCCCCTCCTTCAGGCCCTTTCCTTCTTCGGCCCCGAGTTCGACCGGGCGATAGCCGAAGGGCACAAGGCGAAGGCAGGCGACTACAAAGTGTCCGTCACGGCACCCTGCATGAGCGTTTGCCCCACCCAGCTCGATATCCCGAAGTACGTGGAGGCCATAAGCGAAGGGCGGTTCACCGAATCCCTGGCGGCGATAAGGGAAAACACCTGTCTTGCCGGAACGCTCGGAAGGGTTTGCGTCAGGCCCTGTGAGTCCAACTGCAGGCGCGCGAACATCGACGAGGCGATATCCATAAAGAGCCTCAAGCGGTTCGCCGCTGACTACGAATTGGAAAAGAACGTAAAGCGCAACGTTGAAGCCAGGATAGATAAGAGCGAGAAGGTTGCCGTCATCGGCGCCGGCCCTGCCGGGCTTTCCTGTGCCTATTACCTTGCCCAGATGGGCTACCCCGTGACGGTTTTCGAAAAGCTCGGGGAACCCGGAGGCATGGCCGCGGTGGGCATCCCCGATTATCGTCTGCCAAGGTTCATTCTCGGCGGCGAGGGTGCCTTCGTGGAATCTTTCGGGGTGACCATGCGCTACGGTGTGACCCTGGGCAAAGACATAACCATCGACCAGATCCGGAAGGACTTCGACGCCATCTTCATCGGTGTCGGCGCCCACAGCTCCTCACCTATGGGCGTGCAGGGCGAGGACATGGGTTATAGCGGCTTCATCCCCGGCGTGAAGTATCTTCTCGACATCAACAACGGCAAGGATCCTTATCCCGAGGGGAAGAAGGTTGTCGTTGTCGGCGGCGGCAACGTGGCGATGGACTGTGTGAGATCGTCCTTCCGCGTGGGCAAGCCCGATGTTCACCTCGTATACAGACGTACCAAGAAAGAAATGCCCGCCGACCCGGTCGAGATCCACGAGGCGGAAGAGGAAGGCGTCGAGTTCCACTACCTCTGCAATCCTTCGCGGATCCTCGAAAAGGACGGCAAGGTTGTCGGTGTCGAATGCATCCGCATGGAATTGGGAGAACCCGACGCGAGCGGCCGCAGAAGGCCGGTCCCGGTCCCGGGTTCCGAGTTCGTGATCGAAACGGACATTCTCATACCCGCCATCGGCCAGGCCGTCGATTTTTCCTTCCTTGAGAAGAAGGAAGACTTCGCCATAACGAAATGGAACACCTTCCAGGTCGATCAGGAAACCTTCGAGACCAACGTACCGGGCATGTTCTCGGCCGGCGACTGCGAAACGGGTCCCGACGTCCTCGTCCGTGCCTGCGGCAACGGCAAGCGCGCGGCCTGGAAGATCGATGAATATTTGAGGGGAGAGAAACCGAAGGCCCGCATGAGCGAGAAGTTCGTGAAGTTCTTCGGCGATGTCAAGGTCTACGACAAGAACGAGAACGTCGGTTTTCTGGGTGACAGGGCGAGACATCTTTTGCGGCCGATGGCCCCCGAGGTCAGGAAGTGGACCTTCGACGAGGTGGAAGAAGGTTTCCGGACCGATGAGGCGATCGCGGAGGCGTCACGGTGCCTTCGCTGTTACAGGATAGGCATGATTGCGGTTGGTTGAAAAGGGAACAGGAATGATAACACTCAAGATAGACGGCAAAGAGATAAAGACCGAGGAAGGCAGAACGATACTCGAGGCTGCGCGGGAGAACGACATCTACATTCCCACGCTGTGCTACCATGAGAACCTTCTCCCCATTGGCTCCTGCAGGCTTTGCATAGTTGAGATCGAGGGGTATGAAAAACCGATGACATCGTGCACCACGGTCGCCGTTGAGGGCATTTCGGTCACGACCCAGTCGGAAAAGCTCTTCGCCATGCGCCGGGAATACCTCAAGTTCCTTCTGATCAATCATCCCCTTGACTGTCCCATCTGTGATTCCGGCGGGGAGTGCCGTCTGCAGGATCTGGTCTTCGAACACAAGATCGAATCCGTCGACCTTGCCGCCGAGCGGGAGCCGAAAAAGGCGAAACCTTACGCCACGGCGCTGATCAGGTATTCCGAGGACAGATGCGTGCTCTGTCTGCGCTGCGTGCACGCCTGTCGTGAGATCTCCGGGCGCAGGGTCCTGGAACTGACCGGGAGCGGCATAGAAGCGGCCATGACCGCGAAGATGCCGGAGGATTGTATCTCCTGCGGGGAATGCCTCAATGTGTGTCCCGTCGGTGCCCTTACAGAACAGGAAAGCCCTATCAAGAGCAGGAAGTGGCAGACGAAGCGGCAGCCGACAACCTGCCCTCATTGCGGTTTCGGTTGCTCCCTCGACCTCGACGTGTTCGAGGACAGGTTCGTGACGAAGGTTGTGACCCGTCCGGACCGTCTTCCCAACAAGGGCTCTCTCTGCGTGATGGGACGCTTCGGGTACGACTTTGCGAATAACGAGGCGCGGCTTTCCGTGCCGACCGTCAGGCAGGGTGCGGGAGCGTCCGAAGCCACCCTTGCCGAGGCCGTCGAGGCAACCGCGTCCGCCCTCGAGAAACTGGACAAGGAAGGCAAGACGATCGGATTTATCGTGTCCCCCCGGGCGACGAACGAGGAAGCCTACATGATCTCACAGATCGCGGGCAGGTTCTCGAAGGTCCGGTTCGGGACCGCCGGGTACTACCATACGGGCAGGGTGCTGGAAACGTTGCGCCGAATGGGAATTCCCTATCCTTACGAATACGACGCGATCAACAATTGCGATCTCGTGGTCGTTGCCGGGGCCGACCTTCTCGGCAACAACCATCTCCTCGCCAACAAGGTGCGGGAAGTGGCTAAGAACAAAGGCGCGAAGGTGGCCATCATCGATCCTTCCCCCACATCGCTGACAAGAGCCTGTGACGTGTGGGTGAAGCTTGCCCCGGGTTCCGACGCGCCGTTCTTCAAAGGTATCGCCGCGCAGTTGA
The DNA here is from genome assembly GCA_001603955.1 of Syntrophobacterales bacterium Delta_02. Taxonomy (GTDB): domain Bacteria; phylum Desulfobacterota; class Syntrophorhabdia; order Syntrophorhabdales; family Syntrophorhabdaceae; genus Delta-02. Next base: position 23,886 of record LVAA01000027.1, read on the forward strand.
TCGCAGACAAGAAAAGTGACCCTGAGGCCGGGAGTCTGGAAGGTTTCCCGGGCAGCGCCGGTGGAGGCAAGGGGGATATAATAAAAGGGAGTGGGGCTGACGAGAAGAGCGTGGACAGGTTTTACGCTCTTTTCGCCGCGGCCTCCCGTGTGGCCGTTATATTCGGCACAGGCATCAGCGACAGGACGGAAAGCATGGATGCGCTTCTCAACCTTTGCCTTGTGAAGGGCGTTCAGAAGACGGGGGTTGTGATGCCCACCGCCCTCCAGTCCAACGCCGTCGGCGTCCTCTCGGTCTTGCCCGATGCCGGCTCTTCCGGGGATGTCCTGGGTGAGGCAGAGGGCCTTTTTATCTACGAGGACGACCCTTTCCATTACCTTGCTGGCAAGATCGTGGAGGGTTCACTGAAGAGCAAGGCCTTTGTGGGGGTCTGTGACATGTTTCCCACAAGCGCCTCCGCATACGCGCATGTCGTTGCCCCCTCGGGCAGCTTTGCGCAGAAGGACGGCAGTTATGTGGCCGAGGACGGTTTCATGAGAAAGGTGGCGCGCGCGGAAGGCGGATCGTCACCTGGATTCGACTTCCTGAGGTTCCTTCTTAACCGGCTCGGCGGCGGTCTCTACAGGGATGAACAGGAGGCTTCGACGGTGCTCTTCGGTAAAGAGGTCCTCGTGACGGACGGCAGCGGCAGGGCGATGCTGAAACCGACGAACGGCCAGGCGCGCCTCGCATCGACAGCCGGGGCCGCGGCGGAGAAGGCGGCAAAGCCCTTCACCCTCGTTCTGAGGAACCTCTTCTTCCATCATCACCTGGCGGGGCAGGGCGTTTACTCGAAGATGATGTATCTCCAGAATCCCGCGGTTGCCGGAGACAGGCTGTTCATCTCACCGGAAGACGCGGCGGCGCTGGGAATAGCCGACGGCGGTCAGGTCGTCGTTGAATCGGACCACGGGACTCTGCAGCATCCCGCTACGATCAAGGAAGGTCTTGGCAGGGGCGTGCTCGAATACAGGATGTCGAAGAACAGGCAGGACATATTGAAGCTGACCGATGGGTACGGTAAACACATTCCAGTGACGGTGAAAAAAGGTTAAGGCATGGAAGCGCTCTATACTTTGATTGAAATGGTGGTCAAGAACATCGTTGTAGTGCTCGCCCTCATGGGGTTCGTGGCCTACACCACGCTCCTCGAGCGAAGACTCCTCGGTCGTCTCCAGGTCAGGCCCGGTCCCAACAGGGTCGGCCCCTTCGGTCTGCTTCAGCCGATCGCGGACGGTGTGAAGTCCTTTTTCAAGGAAGATATCATACCGGACGAGGCCGACAAGCCGCTCTACGTTCTGGCTCCCGGGATATGTCTGTTCACGGCGCTCTCCATGTTTGCCGTCATCCCCTTCGGAGACACCGTCACCTTCCTGGGCAGGCAGATCAAACTTGTCGTTGCAGACCTCGACATGGGACTCCTGTACATCCTTGCCCTCGCTACCCTGGGTGAGTACGGTGTCGTTCTGGGCGGATGGGCCTCGGGGAACAAGTACGGCGTGCTCGGGGCGTTGCGTGCCGCGGCGCAGATGATCAGCTACGAAGTGGCACTGGGCCTTGCGGTCATTGGCACCATCATGCTCGCCGGTTCCCTCAACCTGCGTGACATCGTTTTCGCCCAGCAGGATATGTGGTTCGTGATCAAATACCCGGCGGGTTTCCTGTTTTATCTTGTCGCCGGTCTGGCGGAGATAAACAGGACACCTTTCGACATGCCGGAATCGGAGAGCGAGCTGGCATGCGGTTTCAACATCGAATACAGCAGCATGAAATTCGCTACCTTCATGATTGCGGAGTACGCGCACATGTTCACCGTGGCGGCGATCGTCACCACCCTGTTCCTCGGCGGATGGATGGGGCCCTGGCTGCCCGGGCCGATCTGGTTCCTCATCAAGGTCTTCGCGGTCATCTTCTTCTTCATCTGGGAGAGGGGAACATACCCCCGGTTGAGGTACGATCACATCATGCAGTTCGGGTGGAAGGTGCTCCTGCCCCTCACCCTCGCCAACGTTGTCGTTACCGCGGCCCTCGTGGCAATGGGGGTGCTGTGATGAAACAGATACTGCCGCTTCTCAAGGGTCTCAGGTTGACGTTCACACGGGTCTTCACGAAGCCCATAACCTACCAGTACCCGGAAAAGAAGCACGAGGTGCCCGAGAGATGGCGGGGCATACACTACTTCAAGAAGAACGAGGCAGGCGAGACGGCCTGCGTCGCCTGCGGCCTCTGCGTCGCGGCCTGTCCGAACCAGTGCATCACGCTGGAGATAGGGGAGAGATTCGACGGCAAGCGCTATCCGATAAGATACGAGATCGACCCGTGGCGATGCATCTACTGCGGCTTCTGCCAGGATGCCTGCCCGGTTAACGCCATCAATCTCGGTAAAGACTATGAGCAGGCGCATTACCGGAAAGAGGATTTTGTACTGGACATGAAGAAACTCCTTGCCATGTATGAGGATAGAAAATGATCGGCATCGGTATCGGATTCAAATGGTTTATCTTTGTTGTTGCGGCCCTTGTGGCGACGGGATCGTCGCTCATGATGGTGACAAGGAAAAACCCCATCCACAGCGCCCTCTGGCTGATCGTGACCTTCTTCTCCGTCGCGATCCTCTATGTGCTTCTCAATGCGACGTTCATCGCGGTGGCCCAGGTCATGGTCTACGCCGGGGCGATCATGATGCTCGTCCTTTTCGTGATAATGCTGATCCACCTGGAATGGGGCGCGCAGTGGAAGAGGAAGCTTTCCTTTCCGAAGCTCATAGGAGGCCTCATCACCATAATGCTTTTTCTGCAGGTTCTGGCAGGAGTGTTCACATATAGCGACGCCGGACAAAAAGGGATCTACAGCGCGCAGAAACTTGCCGAGCTCGGCAATGCCCGCGCGGTGGGGACGCTCCTCTACGGCAAGTATGTCTTCGCGTTCGAGGTTGGCTCGATACTCCTTTTGGTGGGTATCGTCGGAGCCGTACTGCTTGCGAGGAAAAGAAAGGATTAGGAGAGAGAAATGTTGCCCGAGATACCGCAGACCCTCTACTACCTGCTTTCAGCGGTGCTGTTCACGGTGGGCGCCGTCGGTGTCATAACACGGCGGAACGCGATCGTGATATTCATGTGCATCGAGCTCATGCTGAATGCGGTCAACCTGAGTTTTGTCACCTCGGGGAATTTTCTGAACTCATTGGACGGGACCATCTTCGTCATCTTCATCATGGCTGTTGCGGCGGCGGAGGCGGCGGTGGGGCTCGCCATATTCGTGCTCATATTCAGGCTGAAGGGCACGGTGCACGTTGACGATTTTAATCTGCTCAAGGGGTAAAGAAGGGGTTTTAAATGGCTGACCTTATCTGGCTTATACCGGCGTTTCCCGCAATCGGGTTCCTCATAAACGGCCTTCTCGGGATCCGTTTCCCGAAAACACTGACCGCCTGGGTTGCCTGCCTCTCTGTGATAGCATCCTTCGCGGTGTCGGCAACCATCTTCGTGCAGTTCCTGCAGCTCGCGCCTGAAAGCAGGGTTTTCGAGAAGACCGTTTTCGACTGGATCGTATCCGGTAGCTTCAAGACACAGATCGGCTTCAGGATCGACGCGCTTTCGATCATCATGTGTCTCGTGGTTTCCGGTGTGGGATCCCTCATCCACATATATTCCGCGGGTTACATGCATGACGACCCGGGCTTCAGGCGCTATTTCTGCTACCTCAACCTTTTCGTTTTCATGATGCTCACGCTCGTGACGGGCGACAATGTGCTTCTCATGTTCGTCGGATGGGAGGGTGTGGGGCTCTGTTCGTACCTCCTGATCGGTTTCTGGTACGAGAAGGATTCCGCCTCGAATGCCGGGAAGAAAGCCTTCATCGTGAACAGGATCGGGGACTTCGGTTTCCTCCTCGGCGTGTTCACGCTGGTGGGGGCTCTCGGGGCCGCCGGGGTTTGGACGCTGAAGTTCTCCGAGCTTCAGGCGAACGTGCATCTTCTCGGTCCTGGTCTGGCAACGATCATAACCCTTCTCTTCTTCGTGGGGGCCACGGGCAAATCGGCACAGATACCTCTCTATGTATGGCTTCCCGACGCGATGGAGGGTCCGACGCCAGTCAGCTCCCTCATCCACGCCGCGACGATGGTCACCGCGGGTGTTTACATGATCGCGCGGCTGAATTTCCTGTACGCCCTCGCCCCGACGACCCTGCTCGTTGTCACCGTGGTAGGTCTTCTGACGGCCTTCTTTGCCGCCACCATCGGCTGTGCGCAGTATGACATCAAGCGTGTGCTTGCGTATTCGACGGTGAGCCAATTGGGGTACATGTTCGTCGGCGTCGGAGCCGGCGCTTACGCGGCCGGTATCTTCCACCTCATGACCCACGCCTTTTTCAAGGGTCTTCTCTTCCTCGCGGCAGGCAGCGTGATGCACGCCATGAGCGGGGAGCTCGACATGAGGAAGATGGGCGGGCTGCGCAAGAAGATACCCATCACGTACTGGACGACCCTCATCGCCTGTTTGGCGATCGCCGGTGTGCCTGGCCTGTCGGGCTTCTTCAGCAAGGATGAGATACTGTGGATGGCGTTCAGCAGATACAACAGCTTCTGGTTCTGGGCCCTGGGAGCGGTGACTGCCGGCCTGACGGCTTTCTACATGTTCAGGATGTTCTTCAACACCTTCCACGGCGAATGCAGAGCGTCGGAAGAGGTGAAACACCATATACACGAGTCTCCCAAGGTCATGACGATACCACTCATGATACTGGCGGTGCTCAGCATCATCGGCGGGTATGTCGGCGTGCCCCATCTGCTGGGAGGAGCGAATCATATCGAGAAGTGGCTTGAACCGGTCTGTGGGCACCACGCGGCGGCGGCCCATGCAAGCGGTTTCGGCCTTGTCAGCACAGCGTTTGCTTCGGCGGCCGAAGGGCACGCAGCCGAGTCAAGTGCGGAGATGCAGCTCATGATCGGGGCCATCATCATCGGTTTTCTGGGCATATTCATCGCCTGGCTGTTCTATATGAAGAACCCCAATATTCCGAAGAGGTTCGTGGAGAAGTTTCACGGGCTGTTCACGCTGGTGCATAACAAGTATTTCGTGGATGAATTGTACGGTTTCATATTCGTGAAGGGGTTGTTGAAGCTTGGCAAGGTCTGCAAGGACTTTTTCGACGAGACGATCATTGACGGCATCATAAACGGTATAGCCGCGGCGCTGTCGGGAATCGGCAGTCTGATCCGGAAGATACAGAGTGGATACGTTCAGGGCTATGCGTTTGCGATAATATTCGGCGCGATCATCGTTATCGGCTATCTTATTTCGAGAATCTTGTGAAGGTGTGTTCATGACGGTTATGTCGGTCCCAATACTCAGCTTTCTCATATACTTCCCGCTCCTCGGGGCAGTGATCCTGCTTTTTGCGAATCGCAGGAACGTTCAGTTCATCAAGGTCTTCACCCTTGTCATCTCCCTGATCGAGCTTGCCGTGTCGATCCCGCTCTTCTTCAAGTTCGATGACGCGGCGAAGACGATGCAGTTCGTTGAAAAAGCGGAATGGTTCCCTGAATGGGGCATCAGCTATTTCCTGGGCATAGACGGCATCAGCCTTCTCCTTGTCCTGCTGACAACATTTCTGACGGTGATATGCGTTCTCTGTTCGTGGAAGGCTATCGAGGACAAGGTCAAGGAGTACTACATAACGTTCCTTTTCCTTGAAACAGCGATGATAGGTACACTGTGCGCCCTCGACCTGGTGCTCTTCTACATTTTCTGGGAACTGATGCTGATCCCGATGTACCTCCTCATCGGCGTGTGGGGGGGGCCGCGGAGGATATACGCCGCCATAAAGTTCTTCCTTTTCACGATGGCGGGAAGCGTCCTCATGCTGGTGGCGATCCTGACGCTCTATTTCTTCTACTATAACAGTACCGGCGTCTATACGTTCAACGTTCTTGAACTGTACAAGGCGAGCATCCCCATAGCGAAGCAGTACTGGCTCTTCGGGGCCTTCGCGCTCTCCTTTGCCATCAAGGTTCCTATGTTCCCGGTGCACACATGGTTGCCGGATGCTCACACTGAAGCCCCCACGGCAGGTAGTGTGATCCTCGCGGGGGTTCTGCTGAAGATGGGTACCTACGGTTTCCTGCGGTTCGCGATCCCGCTTTTCCCGGCGGCGGCAATCGACGCGATACCTCTTATGTCGATACTGGCGGTGATCGGCATCATCTACGGTGCGATCGTCAGCATGGTGCAGCCAGACCTGAAGAGGCTTATCGCCTTTTCGAGCGTAAGCCACCTCGGGTACGTGATGCTCGGCATCTTCGCGTTCAATATGCAGGGGGTTCAGGGCGGTATCTACCAGATGCTCAACCACGGGATATCCACGGGCGGCCTCTTCCTTATCGTCGGCATGATATACGAGCGAAGGCACACAAGGATGATATCGGATTTCGGCGGCCTTTCGAAGGTGATGCCCATATTTGCGACCTTTTTCATGATAATCACCCTTTCCTCGATCGCGCTGCCGGGAACGAACGGCTTCGTGGGCGAGTTTCTCATCCTTCTCGGCGCTTTCAAGAGCAACGTCGTCTACGGTGTTCTCGCGACGACCGGCGTCATACTGGGCGCGGTATACATGCTCTGGATGTTCCAGAGGGTCATGTTCGGGGTGGTCACGAAGGAAGAGAACAAGAACCTGAAAGACCTCAGCGGCCGCGAGATCCTGATACTGGTCTCCATGGTCTTCTTCGTAGTTCTGATGGGTGTGTACCCGAAGATGTTCTTCAAGAAGATGGACACGTCGGTGACGGAGTACCTGGCCTTCGTGAAACAGAAAAGCGCCCAGGCACGCGTTCTCGAAGAGAACCCTGCCCCGGCGAAGATGGCCCGGGAAGTGACGAATACGAATACGACAAGATAGGGGTGCCTGTTAATGGACGCTTCAATAATACCTGCCTGCGATTTTAGATGGATAATGCCCGAGATCATGTTGACCGGGTGGGGGCTTCTGGTGCTTATCATCGGCGGTCTGACGAGAGGACCCGTCGCGTCGAAGACATGCGGTGTGCTTTCCATAATCGGGTCTGTTTGCGCCATGTACTTCACGGTGAACCTCTGGGGCGCGAACCAGGAGGTGTTCAACCAGCTGTATACCATTGATAATTACGGGACCTTCTTCAAGGGTCTCTTCATAGCGATCCTTATCCTCGTGTCCGTGGTCTCTTTGCGCTATGTTGACCGTGAGGGTATAGGGTCGGGCGAATACTACGCGCTCCTCATGTTCGGGGTGCTCGGCATGATGGTCATGACATCGTCGCATCATTTTGTCACGATCTTCATCGGGCTCGAGGTCATGTCGCTTTCGATCTATGTTCTTTGCGGGCTCCTGAGGGGCAACCTGTCATCGGTGGAGGCGGCACTCAAGTATTTTCTGCTGGGTGCGTTCGCGACGGCATTTCTGCTTTACGGAATGGCGATGATATACGGTTCCACGGGGCTCATGGACGTGGCCGAGCTGAAGAAATTCTTTCTCATGAAACAGCCCTTCTCGGCAACGATGTTCGTAATAGGCCTGGGCTTCCTCATTGTGGGTTTCGGTTTCAAGATAGCCTCGGTCCCGTTTCACATGTGGACGCCGGACGTATATCAGGGCGCGCCGACCTCCGTCACCGCGTACATGGCAACGGGCGTGAAGGCGGCGGCCTTCGGGGCGCTCATCAGGGTCTTCTTCACCGCCTTCGTTCCCTTCCAACTCGGTTGGTCGGAGATCATCTGGATACTGGCGGTACTGACCATGTGCGTGGGGAACATCACGGCGCTCGTACAGCGCGATATCAAGCGGATGCTAGCGTACTCGAGTATCGCGCACGCGGGCTACATACTGGTTGCCTTCATTACCGGGGACAGAACGCTTGCGTCGAGCATGCTGTATTATCTCATGGCGTACTCCTTCATGAACATCGGGGCGTTCACGGTCGTGATCGCTCTGCAGAAGAAGGGCGAGAACAACAGCGATCTCGACAGCTATGCGGGTCTGGGTGCCCGCCACCCCTTCATCGCGCTTTGCATGAGCGTGTTCCTGCTGTCGCTTGCAGGAGTGCCTCCGCTGGCCGGATTCATGGGGAAATTCTACGTCTTCAGCACGGCCGTGAAGGCCCAGTACTACTGGCTGGCCATCATCGGTTTCCTCAACAGCGTTGTGGCCGCGTACTACTATCTGAGGGTCATGATGTACATGTACTTCAAGGAGACCATAGGCGAGCCGGGGACGGCGGAAAAGGCTCCGGGGTATGGTCTAGTGATGCTGATCTGCATATGGGCCCTTCTTCATATGGGCATCTTCCCCAAGACCTTCGTTCTCATAGCGGAAAAGGCGGTGGGTATTTTCGGTTAGATCGACCGTACAGGCGAGGACCTGAGGATTATTAGACGGCTGGCCGTGAGACTTTGTCCACGGGCGGCCGTTTGGTTATGAGGCGAGTCGGGGGCATCTGCCTTGCGAGTCGGGGGTTGTTTCCTGGATGGAGGGCGGAGCGATCGTTCTTGATATTACAGTTCAATGGCGTAAAGTATCCATGACAGGTTTGATGAATACCTGCAGGAGGAGGCGGATATGAGGTTTGCGATCGTCGCTTTTTGCCTTGCCGTTGTCGTCCCGTCGGTTGTGTATGCCTCCGGGGAGTGCCGGGACCTTGTCGTGAGGGGGCGGTTCGCGGAAGCTGTGGAGGAGTGCACCACGGCGATAGAATCGGGAAAGGGCTCCAGGGAGGGAGTGGCCGCCGGGTATGCCTGGCGGGGGTTCGCATATATGGGCATTGGGGATCTGCAGAAGGCCAGGGATGATTTCGATCGTGCCATAGAGATCGACCCGAGGAGCGATACGCCCTACCTGGGACGCGGACAGGTCGGGGAGATGAGGAAGGACTATGCGGCTGCGCGCTCCGACCTGTCGAAGGCGATAGAGATCAATCCGCGTAATGCGGCTGCCCTGGGACACAGAGGGATGATCTCGTACGCCGAGAAGAGGTACGATGAGGCCCTCGCGGATCTCAGCAGGTCGATCGAACTGGACCCGAAGAACGCCCGGGCGCTGAGCTTCCGCGGAAATACGTACGCGGTGATGAACGAGCGGGAGAAGGCCGTCGATGACTATACAAAAGCACTTGAGCTGAACCCCGGGGACTTTCTGAGCCTTCTCGGGCGGGGACTGATGCAGAAAAAGATGAAGCGCTACGAGGGGGCGCTGGCGGATTACAACGCGCTGATAAAGGTTGCTCCGGGCTTCTGGCAGGCCTACCAGGGGAGGGCGGACATTTATGCTGCGACGAAACGATACGGGAGGGCGATCGAAGACCTCTCAAGGGCGATAGAGATCGATCCGGCGCAGGCCATCCTTTATTCCCAGAGGGGCTTGACCTATGTCTTCTACAGGCGGCCTGACAGGGCGGAGCAGGATTTCACGAAGGCCATAGAACTGAGGCCGGGGAGTTCCGGGCTGTACGTGACGCGGGCCGCCCTTTACAAGGAGATGGACCGTGTCGATGATTCCGCCGCTGACCTCAAGAGGGCGTTGGAGCTGAAACCCGGCCAGCTGGCCACGATAATGCTCCTCGCCAGGGTCGAATCCCTGAGGAAGAACGTATCGGAGGCATGCAGATTATTGAGCCTGGCCTACGCGACAGGGGGACTGAGGAACAGGAACCTTGTCGCCAGGGAAAAGGATTTTGACAATATACGGGGCAGCGAGTGTTACAGGAAGTTCATGGAACGGTAGGAAGCATTAGAACAGTTTAAACCGCTTGAGCCGCTTGAACTGCTTGAACGTGAAAAGACCGAAAGAAACCTGTGAGCTGAGTGCGGTAGCCGGATCTTCGTTTCTTAGCGCTCAAGCGGTTCAAGCGGCTCAAGCGGTTTAAACTATCTTCTCAGTGGTCCGGAACGAATACGCGGTGGGCGGGGACCCATGTGTCCCCCACCTTCTGGGCAGGGACGATCATCCACTGACCGGAGGCTTCCTTTTTGCCATACCGGGCAACGAAGTCGGGATCGGGGGAGGCGTAAGGCTGACTCGTGTCGATGACCCTGTACAGCGGTTGGGAGGAGACGGTCGCCTGTCGTGAGCTCTGGTTCATTGCGCCAATCACTAGGGCTCCGGCCAGCACCGTGCCCGCGAGGACAGCGGCCGGTACCCAGTAGTCACCGGAGCACCCGCAGCATCCCCTGCACGGTCCATAGTGATACCGCCGCGCCTCTCCGATGCTCGGCACAGCGAGACAGAGGCAGACAACGATCGTGATTATCGCGGCCGGTTTTCTCATAATTCTCGTATAAGTATATCACGCCTTGCCAGGAATGTAAGCAGTTTCAGATGAGTGTATCTCAAGCGTCAGCGTCCCAGTATTCTCTCAAGGATCACGATGGCGGTCTCCACGTATTTCGGGCATATCATCCGGAACAGGTTCTTCTCGAGGGCCTCGTGATATCCGAGAGGGCTTGAGATATCGCACCCGAGAAGTTCACGGCAGGCGATTGAGCCATGGGCGTGTGTGAATTCGCGGGCGAACCCCTGTATCGTCGCGTAGATGGCTTCCTTGACGGGCCTGTCGACGTTGGACGCGTACCCGCGGTCGAGGCCGATAACCATGAAAGCGCCCGTCACGGCACCGCAGGTCAGGCCCATTGCCCCCATGCCACCGCCGAAGGTGCTTGCCATGCTCAGGCCCTTTTCAGGGTCGAGGTCCAGTTCCTCCGCGAACGCCAGAAGGACGGACTGCGCGCAATTAAGCCCACCGCCGAATGCCTCGAGAGCCTTCTCCTTTCTTGTCATGGCTTGCCTTCCTTTGTTTTGTCCGACCGCAGCGTCCTTTCGGGTAAAACGGTGCTGCCGTGTCACCGGATATGCGGCTCCCGTCATCGGACTGCGGGGAGCTCCAAAACGATGGCATTTGCACTATGTTAGCAGAGGGGTGTTTTGGATGTCAACACGGGGGCGACCCCCGACGGACCTCGACAGACCTTGTATTCGCCCCTGCTGCAGGTTATACTAAAGGGCGCGTTGCGATCATCTTTTCTGTAAGGACCCAGGATGGAAAAATTCTTTTACCCAGAGAGTATTGCCGTGTTCGGTGTTTCCGAGGCGCAGTCCAATCTTGCCCGCGTCATAGTGGAGAACCTTGTCCGTTTCGGTTTCCGTGGGGATGTATACCCGGTGGGGACTGCGCAGGGCCTGGTTGCGGGAATAAGGATAGTGGCGAGTCTCGATGAGGTGGCGCAGGTACCCGACCTAGCCGTTGTGCTTGTGCCGGCGCGGTACGCCCCCCAGACCCTGGAGGCATGCGGGAAGAAGGGGATACGCAACGTAGTCCTGGAATCCGGCGGTTTCAGCGAGTTCTCCGGTGAGCGCCAGGCCCTGGAGAGCGAGGTGCTTTCCATAGCGCGGCGCCATGACATGACTGTCGTCGGGCCTAATTGCTTCGGTGTCGTGAATCTCGAGATCGGAGTCGTCCTCCCCTTCTTCATAATAGATCCGGAATATACGAAGGAAGGTTCTGCGTCGCTTATCTCCCAGAGTGGCGGTGTCTTCTACGATACCTGCATGCTTTGCTCCGTCGAGAACGTGGGCCTGAGAAAACTCGTGAGCATCGGCAACAAACTCATGACGAACGAGAACGACATTCTGGAGTATGTCCTTGAGGACAAGGGAACTGGTGTTGTCGGGCTCTATCTGGAGGACTTTTCCGACGGCAGACGGTTCATGTCCCTTGCCTCCTCCTCGGACAAACCCATCGTGGTCCTCAAGGCCAACAGGAGCCCGTCGAGCGGCGAGATAGCGAAGTTCCACACGACCGCACTTGCCGGTGACGATGACGTGGCCGACGCGGCCATGCGGCAGGCGGGTGTCATAAGGGTGACCAATTTCCTGGAGATGGTGGACTGTTTCAAGATATTCAGCCTGCCCGTGCTCAAAGGCAAAAGGCTTGCCCTTATCTCGCGGTCCGGCGGCCACGGGGTATTGTGCGCCGATGCGGCGAAGAGGTACGGCTTTGAGTTCGCCCGCCTTTCAGACGGCTTCTTCGAAGGGATAGCACAGAAGAAGCTCAACGTCATCGCGGTGACGAACCCGCTGGATATCGGGGATGTCTACGATCTTACCGAATACGGGTCCATCCTCGAGATGGCGCTTCAGGAAGAGGGGGCGGACGGTGTTGTCTTCATCGTCACCTACAGTTCCGAGAGCGATGGCGGCAAGGTGAGGGACTTCATCCGCTTCGCGTCGCGGGTCACGCCGGCATACAACAAACCGGCGGCCATCTGCGTCGTGACGAACAGGTCGGAATGGTTCGGGATCAAGGAGGCGGCCGATCTTCCCGTTTTCACCGATGTGGACCAGGCGATGAAGGCCCTTGAGTGGTCTTACGGGCATTATCTGGCGAAGAACCGCAGACCCGGCGCTTTCCCGGAAGACTTTACGCGGCCGCGGTCGGAGGTTCCGACCGGTGAGGGGCCCGGCAGGCGTTTCCTCGAGCCCGAGGAATGCTTTGCACTGCTTTCGCGATGGGGTTTGCCCGTCGCGGACCACTGCGCCGCGCGAAACCGCGATGAAGCGCTGGCAGGCGCCGCGCGCTTGGGATACCCCGTGGCCTTGAAGGCGGGCGAAGCTGGTCTGCTGCACCGGTCGGAGGCGAAAGGCGTGGTGCTCGGTGTCAGGAGTCCTGAAGAACTGCTGAATGCCCTGGATTCGATGGACGCGAAGCGATACCTGGTGCAGAAGATGGCCCCCCCGGGTCGGGAGATCATCATCGGAGGGCGCTTCGACAATGAGTTCGGGCCCGTTGTCGTCTGCGGACTTGGCGGCATATACGTTGAGATCATGGCTGACAGGTCCATTCGGGTCGCGCCCGTGAATGATGAAACTGCCGGCAGGATGATCGCGGAATTGAAAGGCTCCGCAATCCTTGAAGGAGCGCGGGGCAGTAACCCGGCAGACATACGCGCCCTCAGGGACGTGATCGTCCGGGTGTCGAGACTTCTCGCGGAGAATCCCGGCATCGTCAACCTCGACATCAACCCGGTGATCGTTTACGATGAGGGCGAAGGTTGCCTGATTGTCGATGCGAAAATGGAAATGACCGGTTGAGATGACCCCTCTTTTTATCCCATTTGGATCGATGCGGACCATACCGTTCGGAACATCGCACGGCGGAAAGTGGGTCCGAAAGGAGGTCGTTGCAAAGACCGGATGGCAGAAGGACGGTCTCGATCTCTCGTCGGGTTTCATATTCGGCGACCGAGGCGCCATGATGTCGATAAAAGAGATGCTTGAGGGGGGAATAGCCGAGGCGCGGGCTGCCGGTCCCGCGGATGCCGTTGAGGGGTGAGTGGCAGACAGCCGGAGATGGCCCCGGGTTCACCGGTTGGTAAAACGGTTTGTAAAAGCTTTCTTCATGTGATACAACCTACCTGAGATATGCCAAACAACCTGCTGCGACAGATACCGAAGGTGGATTCCATACTTGAGAGCGCCGGTTGGGTGTCTCTTGTTTCCGCCTGCCCCGAGTCCATAGCGAAGGATGTCCTTCGTGAGCACCTCGACTCCCTGCGTCTTGACATCAGGGAAGGGCGGATGGACTCCGTGCCCTCCATAGACGAGATCGTGACTGCAGTGGGCATAAGGGCGGCCGCCCTTATCGAGCCGGGCCTGAAGAGGGTCATAAACGCCACCGGCGTTATCATCCACACGAACCTGGGAAGGTCGCTTCTCGCCAGGCGGGCGGTCAATGCCATCATGAGGGTCGCCATGGGCTATTCCAACCTCGAGTACGATATCGAAAAGGGCGCGCGAGGCAGCCGGTACGACCATTGCCGGTCCGTCCTCAGGAGGCTTACCGGCGCGGAGGATGCCCTTGTCGTCAACAACAATGCCGGGGCGGTCTTTCTTACCCTCAATACCCTCGCGGAAGGCAAAGAGGTGATCATCTCGCGGGGTGAGCTTATCGAGATCGGCGGCTCCTTCAGGATACCCGACGTGATGAAGAAGTCCGGCGCCGTGCTCAGGGAAGTGGGGACCACCAACAGGACCTACATCGAGGACTTCGAGCGGGCCATCGGTGATAATACCGGTCTCATCATGAAGGCCCATACGAGCAACTACCGTATCCGCGGCTTCACCCACGACGTGTCCTCGGAGGAACTCGTCGCATTGGGGAAGAGGTACAATATCCCCACCTACTATGACACGGGCAGCGGACTCTTTTACAATTTCGAAGGCCTCGGGGTCTCCGGCGAGCCCCTGATACCGGACGAGCTGAAGAAGGGTTTCGATGTCATATCCTTCAGCGGCGACAAGCTGCTGGGGGCACCCCAGGCGGGGATCGTGATCGGTGAGAAGGACTGTCTCGAGGCCATGAAGAAGAATCCCATGACGAGGGCGCTGCGCCCGGACAAGTTCACCCTCGCCGGCCTCGAAGCGACGCTGCTCCTCTGCCTCGATCCCGATTCGGCGGCAGGCATTCCCACTATCAGGATGATCCTTGAAGAAAAGGCCGCCGTGACGAAGAGGGCGCAGCGGATCGCCTCACAGTTGAGAAAAAAGTGCCCTCACGCCGGGGCCTCCGTCATCGATGTCAATTCCGAGGTGGGGGGTGGAAGCTTTCCCGACATGGTCATTCCCTCCGCCGGTGTGGCCCTCGAGCCCCGGACGATGACCCTCGCGGCGTTGGAGGCGAAGCTCAGGCGCCTGCCTCTCCCCGTCATCGCACGGATCGAAAAGGAGAGGCTCATACTCGACATCAGAACGGTCCTCGCCGAAGACGAGGGTGATCTCGTCGCGGCGGTGGCCGGCGCCTTTCAAAATGACCGATAGCTTCAAGATCGTCTGCGACGTGAGCGGCGTACGGCTCGACGTCTTTCTTTCCGAAAGGCTTTCCATTACACGGACGAAGGTAAAAGAGATGATCGACACAGGCCACGTGCGCGTGGACGGCAGGGCGCCTAAACCCGCCATGCGCCTGAAGGAGTGCATGGAAATAGCCGGGGAGGTCCCCCGGGAAGCGGCCCTCGATGCGGCGCCGGAGGAGATACCCCTCGACATCCTGTATGAGGACGACTACTTCCTGGCCATCAACAAACCGGCAGGCATGGTCGTCCACCCCTCTTTCGGCCACAGTTCGGGGACGCTGGTGAACGCGGTGCTGGGATATTTGGGCGAGAAGCGGGTAATGGGCGATGGGTCATGGGTGATGGGAAATGAGGAGGGTGCAAAGACGGTGGCGGGGGTGAGGCCGGGGATCGTGCATCGGCTGGACAAGGGGACGACCGGGGTCATTCTCGTCGCCCGTGATGAGAGGACACAGGAGAGGCTGTCGGCGCTTTTCAAGGACAGGAAGGTCAGAAAGACCTATCGGGCGGTCGTGGAGGGGATGCCCGGTCCCGATTCCTGGACGGTGGAGGGAAATATCGGGCGCCACCCTGTGGAACGAAAGAAGATGGCCGTGCTGCGCTCCGGCGGAAGACAGGCGAAGACAGGCTTCAAGGTCCTGGAAAGGCTGGAGGGTTTTTCCTACGTGGAGGCCTCTCCCGCAACGGGCAGGACCCATCAGATACGGGTCCACCTGAGCCACGCCGGCTATCCCATCGTCGGTGACGAGACATACGGCAGGAGGGCGAAGAGGTCGGCGGCGAGGCCCCTTCTCCACGCCTGCAGGATAGAGTTCATCCACCCGGTGACCTCGGAACCCGTGGTCATCGAGGCGCCCGTTCCCGCGGACATGATCGATTTCGTTGAAAAACATCGTGGACAAGGGCATTAGAAAACCCGTAAACTACTGCATGAAGGGTCCTTTGTAAGGATGGGGTAGGGTGTGAAGGAATTTGTGCTCGAGAGGAAGAACGATTGGGAGTACTACCATGTCCCGGGATTGACGGACGCGGGCATTATCCACGGGTTCTTCACCCGGAGGTCGCCGGTGTCCCCGCTTAAGGGACGGGAGGCGGAGGTATTCCTCGACACCTTTTCGCTCAGTGACGCCATCGCGCTCAACCAGGAGCACGGGACCGATATCCACGTGATAGGCAACGGCGACAGGCCCTCGAGGGGCGACGGGATCCTCCTGTATAAACGGGGCATTGCCGGTGTGATCAACACGGCCGACTGCCTTTGCGTCATCCTCGTGGACCCCGGTTTCCCCATGGTGTCCATCCTTCACGCCGGCTGGCGGGGCACCCTCAAGGGGATAACCTCCCGGGCGGTCGGCATGATGACCGAGCGGGGAGCGGCGACACAGCGCATGCTTGCCCTCATGGGCCCCTCGATCCGCGGCTGTTGTTACGAGGTCGGCAGAGAGGTCGCGGACGCTTTCCTCGATGCGGGTTTTCCCGGAGACATCCTCACCTCCGTCAACGGTTCGCTGCACCTCGACCTCAAGACCGCGAACGCGCACCTGGTCCACGAAGCGGGCATTGGGTCCATCTGCGATACAGGGCTGTGCACTTACTGCGGCGGCGACGACTTCGTTTCTTATCGCAGGGGTGCCCGCAACGCCCGGCAGATGAATTTTGTGGCAATAAAAGAGAGGTAAAAGATGAAGAAGAGACGGGTGATAGGTGATGGGTAATGGGGAAAGATAAAGAAGAGACGGGTAATGGGTGATAGGTAATGGGTAATGGGCAGAGAGGAAGTATTTCCTATTACCTATCACCCATTACCCATCACCTGTTCTTATGAAACTTAAAAAAGAACTATCCATTATCATCGGCATCCTCGTCGCCTTCGGGGCGCTCGTCCTGATCGAGTCGAGTCTCCCCAATTTTGCGCGGTTCTTCCCGGTGTGGGAGAACAAGCTTCTTGTCGTCGTTCTGAACATCAACCTCTTGCTTATCCTCCTGCTCCTTTTCCTGATCACCCGCATCATCCTCAAGGCGTACATTGAAAAGAGACGGGGCATATGGGGGTCGGGCCTCAAGAAGAGACTGACCTCGACGTTGCTCTTTATCTCCATCGTGCCCTCTTTCACCCTCTTCATCCTGGCCACAGGCTTCTTCTATGTGAGCATGGACCGGTGGTTCAGCCAGCAGGTGGAGGACACCATGGAGAGCGCCCTCGAGCTTTCCCGGCTGCACTACGAGGAGGTTTTCCAGCGCCACACGAGGATCGGGGAGCAGATGGCGGAGGAGATCGGGAAGAAGGGTCTGCTCCAGGATGAGAAAGGCCTCAAAAAGCTCCTCAGGCAGTACGAGCGGACACATCTCCTCGGCTTCGTGGCCGTCTACGATCCCCTATCGGCGGCGATGGTCAGGGTCGGCGGCTCCGCGAAGTCCGAGCGGACGATCCTGTCGAAGCTGAAGCTCTTCACGGGCAAGGAGGTGTCCCAGGAGATCATCCCCGACGAGGAAGGCGAGATGCTCGTGGTGGGCATGCGCCTTGCGCCCGCCTCGCTGGAGAGCAACAGGGTTCCCATACTCTTTCTCGGTGACACGATAAAGGTGCAGGGACGGGAGCGCATGAAGCAGATCGCCGTCACGAGCAAGGAGTTCCGCGAATCCCGCGTGTTCAAGAAGGTCCTGAAGTACAGCTTCATCATCCCCCTGTTCCTCATCACCATTCTCACCATTTTTGTTTCCCTCTGGGTTGGTATCAAGATGGCCACGGAGATCACCGTTCCCATAGAAAAGATGAAGGAAGGCGCGGCCATCATAGCCACGGGGAAGTTCGACATCAACCTCGAGGACAGGGGAAAGGACGAGATCGGCACCCTCGTGAGGGCCTTCAACAGCATGGCGAAGGAACTCAAGATAGCCAAGGACGAGATAGAGAACAAAAGCCGCTCCCTGGAGTTCGTTCTTAACAATGTGGCGGCGGGTATCATCTCCACGGACAAAAAGGGGACCATCCTTCTCGCGAACAACGCCGCGCGCGTCATACTCGGCGTCGACAGGGAGAAGCTGGAGGGCATGTCCCTGAGGGAGGTCTTCGGTAATAACTTCAAGGCCCTTACGAAGTCCTTCCTGAGAGAGACCCGGGCCTCCAAGGGCGAGAGCATCACGAAGGACCTGAGGCTCAGCCTCAAGAAGGATATTACCTATCTCAGGGCATCGCTCACGGCCCTGAAGGACGAGCGCAGCCGGGTGGCTGGTTTCATCATAGCCTTCGATGACATTACCCACGTGGTGCGGGCCGAGAAGCTGGCCACATGGCAGGAGGTGGCGCGCAAGCTCACCCACGAGATCAAGAACCCGCTGACCCCCATCGTTCTTTCGGCCGAACGCATCCGCAGGAAGCTTATGGCGAGGTTCACGGGGCCCGACAAGGACATCCTCGACGAGACGACTTCGGTCATCATCCGGTCCGTGGCCGACATAAAGGATATCGTCAACGAGCTTACCAAGCTCACCCACACGTCACAGGCAAGGACCCTGGAGAACCTGAACAGCGTGGTCGATGAGACCCTCGACCTCTACCGTAACCTCTACCACAACATATCCATAGGCTTTGAACCCGAGGAGGTCCCTCTCATGCGTGTTGACCGCGACGGGCTCAAGCGGGCCTTCATCAACCTCATCACCAACGCAGTCAAGGCCATCGACGGCGAGGCGGGGACCATCACGGTGCGGACGCGTTACGACAAGGCGAAACGAACCGGCGTCATCGAGTTCGCCGACACCGGCAAGGGCGTCCCCGACCAGGACAAGGAAAAGGTCTTCGATCCCTACTTCACGAAGGACGAAGGCGGCACCGGCCTCGGCCTCGCCATCGTCCACTCCATCATCCTCGAGCACCACGGCAGGATACGGGTGGAGGACAACGTACCGAAGGGCGCGAAGTTCATCATCGAGATACCGATAATAGAAACGGCTTGAACCGGAAAAGACCGTTGCAGACCGCTTGAACCGCTTAAGCCGTTGAAAAAAGGGTGAGGCATCTACTCAGGAAATACCTCTGGTCGATGGAATCACTGTGCCACCGAAGGCTTCGTCTTAAACGTTCAAGCGGCTAAAGCGGCTAAAGCGGTTCAAGCGGTTCAAGCGGTCTGCCGGGCCCGGGCCCGGCAGACCTGTCTTTTCCCGTCTACCTGTGTTATATTATTGCGTATGAAGGTTGTTTGTACAAACAGGAAGGCTTTTCACGAATACCATATCGAGGAGAAGTTCGAGACGGGGATAGTCCTTACGGGCACCGAAGTGAAGTCACTCAGGGAAGGCAGGGCGAACCTCAAGGAGAGTTACGCGAAGGTCAAGAACGGCGAGGTTTTCGTCGTGAACGCCCACATCAGCCCCTATTCCTGTGGGAACATATACAACCACGAGCCGAAGAGGACGCGCAAGCTCCTCATGCACAAGAGGGAGATCATGCGGCTCATCGGCAAGGTGAAGGAGAGGGGATATACACTGATCCCCCTTTCCCTTTACTTCGACAGGAGGAACAGGGCCAAGATGGAACTGGCGCTGGCAAAGGGAAAGACACTTTATGACAAAAGGGAGGGAATCAGGCGCAAGGACGAGAAACGACTCATGGAACGTGAGGAAAGAATGCGATGACGGGGGCGACTGGCTTCGACAGGGAAGTGAGGGTCAGAGAGGCATGCCGGGTTACTGCTTACCCGTACCCAAGCGGAACTAAACACAACTGCAGACTCTCACGAGTACGCACTAGCTGCCTAGTAAGCAGCTACATCATCCGGACCTTCTTCCTGCTTTAGGTCCGTGTATGGTGTCATTCTAGCAGGATAGTCCGGTGTAACGCCTATAGCGCCGGGCGAAACCTTGTAGGCTGGGGCAGTCAGGAACCCGTCAGCGGGTGTCTGGCTGCCCGAGACTTAATACGCTGACTAAGCATGTAGTCTGTCTGAAGCCTTCTTTTCTGGACGTGGGTTCGATTCCCACCGCCTCCACCATATATCAACCCCTCTCGTACCCGGGTTGACTCGCCGGCGCTATTCTGATACCCTGAAAGGACCTCATGCAAAGGCAATCCGGCTGGAGATCAAAGTCAAAAGAGGACATCAAGGAGATATACGGGTTCGCTGAAGGCTACAAGAGCTTTCTGGACGAGGCGAAGACCGAGCGCGAGGCTGTGCGGTCCATCACCCGGACCCTCGAAGAAGAGGGTTTCGGCATGGACTTTTCGGGGGATCGTGTGTTTGCCGTCAACAGGGGCAAGGAAGTCATGGCCTTCGTCCGGGGAAGCGTGGACATCTCCGAAGGGCTGAACATCGTCGTGGCCCACATCGATGCCCCGAGACTCGACCTCAAACAGAACCCCCTCTACGAGGATATCGACCTGGCGCTCCTGAGGACCCACTATTACGGCGGCATCAAGAAGTACCAGTGGGTTGCCGTCCCTCTCGCCATCCATGGAGTGGTGGTGAAGTCGGACGGGGAATCCGTCGATATCTGCATCGGTGAAAAGGATGACGACCCCGTTTTCCTCATCGACGACCTGCTGCCGCACCTGTCCAGAAAGACGCAGGACGAGAAGAAGCTCGGCGACGCCATCGACGGTGAAAAGCTCGTCGTACTCTTCGGGTCGCTGCCGCTTACCGGTGCGGAGAAGGAGCCCGTGAAACAATACGTCCTCAAGATGCTGGGCGACGCCTACGGCATGACCGAGGACGATCTCATCAGTGCCGAACTCGAGGTGGTACCCGCCTTCAAGGCCAGGGATGTAGGCATGGACCGCAGCATGGTCGGCGGCTACGGCCAGGATGACCGGGTCTCGGCATACACCCTCCTTAAGGGGCTGTGCGGTGTGAAGGACCCCCGGAGGCATTGCCTCGCGATCTTCACGGACAAGGAAGAGATAGGCTCCGAGGGCTCGACGAGCATAAGGTCCGCCTTTCTCCATGTCTTTCTCGACGATGTGCTGTCCGGGATGGGAATAAAGGCCGATGAGGCCCTGATGAGAAAGGTTCTCTTCCGGTCGAAGGCGCTTTCCGCCGATGTGAACGGAGCGGTGGATCCCACCTACCAGGAAGTCCACGAAAAACAGAACGCCTGCTATCTCGGCCGCGGTCCCTGCATCACCAAGTTCACCGGGCACATGGGCAAGATAGGGGCCAGCGACGCGAATGCCGAGTACGTGGCGGAAATAACGAGGCTTTTTGACGGGTCGGGCATCATGTGGCAGACGGGCGAACTAGGGAAGATAGATGAAGGCGGCGGCGGGACAGTGGCAAAGCATCTCGCCGTCTACGGCATGGAGATCATCGACTGCGGAGCGCCTATACTGGTCATGCACTCGCCCTACGAGCTCTCGAGCAAGCTCGACATTTTTGAGACGTACCGGGCATTTCAGGCCTTCTTCAAGGCGTAAGGAACGGAGGCACCACGCGAATGACGGATTTCGAACATATAGATATACCTGACGTCCTGCCCCTCTTGCCGGTGCGCGACATGGTGATGTATCCCAGCGTTCTCTTGCCCCTCTTCGTGGGGCGCGACATGTCGATCAACGCCGTCGAGAAGTCCCTGTCGCAGGACCGCCTCATCCTGGTGGCGGCCCAGAAGGACCTTACGGACGAAGACCCCCTGCCGGAGAGGATCTATACCGTGGGTGTAGTGGCCCAGATCATGCGCATGCTCAGGCTCCCCGACGGAAGGGTGAAGGTCCTCATCCAGGGCTTGCGGAAGGCAAAGATCGAGGAATATATCCAGGAGACCCCGACCTTTCTCGTCAGGCTGGCCACCATCGAAGAACCCATCATAACGGAGATCACCCTGGAGATCGAGGCGCTCATGCGCTATGTCAAGGAGGAGATGGAGAAGGTGGTCTCCATGGGCAGGATGGTGCCGCCCGATATCCTCATGGTCCTCGACACCATCGACGAGCCCGGCCGGCTTGCCGATATAGCGGCCGCCAACCTGGGGCTCAACGTCGACAAGGCCCAGGAGGTACTGGAGATCGTCGACCCCGTCGAACGCTTGAGAAAGCTCTCGGAGATCCTCGGAAAGGAGATCGAGCTTCTCAACATGCAGGCCAAGATACTCTCCCAGGCCAAGGAGGAGATGTCCAAGTCCCAGAGGGAGTATTTCTTGAGGGAACAGATGCGCGCCATCCGAACCGAGCTTGGCGAGGGAGACGAGCGCACCGAGGAGGTCGAGGAGCTCCGCAAGCGCATCAAGAAGGCGAAGATGCCCAAAGAGGTGGAGAAGGAGGCGAAGAAGCAGCTGGAGCGCCTCGACATGATGCATCCCGACGCCGTCGAATCGACGATGGTGCGGACCTACCTGGAATGGCTCGTCGAACTGCCCTGGAGCAAATCGACGAAGGACAATATCGACATAAAGAAGGCGCGGGCGATCCTCGACAAGGACCACTACGACCTCGACAAGGTCAAGGACCGCATCCTCGAGTTCCTGAGCGTCATGAAGCTCAAGGCCGACATGAAGGGCCCCATCCTGTGTTTTGTGGGGCCGCCGGGTGTGGGCAAGACATCTCTCGGCAAGTCCATCGCCCGGGCGATCGGCCGCAAGTTCTCCCGCATATCGCTGGGCGGCATGAAGGACGAGGCGGAGATCCGCGGCCACAGGCGCACGTATGTCGGTTCCATGCCGGGGAGGATCATCCAGTACATCAAGATCGCCGGGACCAACAACCCCGTCTTCATGATGGACGAGATCGACAAGATCGGGAACGATTTCCGGGGGGACCCCGCCAGTGCACTCCTCGAGGTGCTCGATCCCGAGCAGAACAACGCCTTCAGCGATCACTACCTGAACGTTCCCTTCGACCTGTCGAAGGTCATGTTCATCACCACCGCAAACCAGATGGACACCATCCCTTCGGCTTTGCGCGACAGGATGGAGGTCATCGACATCCCCGGGTACACGGAAAAGGAGAAGCTCGAAATAGCCAAGCGCTACCTGATCCCGAAACAGCTCTCCGAGAACGGCCTCACGAGCGCCCGGCTCGGGATAACGGACAGGGCCCTGGAGAAGATGATCAATGAATATACACGCGAGGCGGGCTTGAGGAACCTCGAAAGGGAGATCGCCATGGTCGCCCGGAAGGTGGCAAGAAGGGTTGCCGAGGGGGACAGGAAGAAGGTGAACGTCACCCCGAAGAACATCCACGACTTCCTGGGGCCCGTCAAGTACCTGCCCGACAGCCAGATGGAGCAGGATTACGTGGGCGTGGCGAGCGGGCTTGCCTGGACGGAATTCGGCGGCGATGTCCTCTATGTCGAGGCCTCCTGCCGCAAGGGCAAGAAGGAATTGATGCTCACGGGCAACATGGGCGAGGTGATGAAGGAATCGGCACAGGCGGCGCTTACCTATATCAAGTCGAAGGCGGCGGCGCTCGGCATCGATGAGGGAATCTTCGGCGATCTGGAGATGCACGTCCACGTTCCCCAGGGTGCCATTCCCAAGGACGGCCCCTCGGCGGGCATCACCATGGCCGTCGCCATGATAAGTGCCATCACGGGGCGCCCCATCAACAGGAAGATAGCGATGACGGGGGAAATCACCCTGACGGGCAGGGTCCTTCCCATAGGGGGCCTCAAGGAAAAGACCCTCGCGGCCCTGCGCAACCGGATGGAAAGGGTTCTTATTCCCCACGAGAACGACCATGAGCTCGTTGAGATACCCCAGTACGTGAAGAAGAAGATCACATTCCTTTCCGTGAAGACAATGGACGATGTGGTAGCGGCCGTTTTTGGAGAAAAGGTGTGAGACATGAGAGAGGCATCCTTTTATGAGAAGAAGGACGGGAAGACCGTCCGTTGTTCCCTGTGCCGCCACAACTGTGTCATCGCCGACGGCAAAAGAGGTCTGTGCGGTGTCCGCGAGAACAGGGACGGCATCCTCTACAGCCTTGTCTGGGGCCTGCCCTGCGCCTACCATGTGGACCCCATAGAGAAGAAGCCCCTTTTTCACTTCTATCCCGGCTCGAAGGCCTTCTCCGTCGCCACGGTGGGATGCAACTTCCGGTGCCTCCACTGCCAGAACCATGATATCTCCCAGGGCCCCCACGAGAACGGGAGGATCTTCGGAGAGGCGGTGAGTCCCGGGGAGATCGTCGAACAGGCGCTTGCGTCACGGTGCGCGAGCATCTCCTACACGTACACCGAACCGACCATCTTCTTCGAATACGCCTTCGACATAGCCCGCCAGGCCCGGGAAAAGGGCATGGCGAACAACTTCGTGACGAACGGGTATATCGAGGAGGTGCCGCTTCGGGCCATCGCCCCCTATCTCGACGCGGCGAACATAGACCTGAAAGGCTTCACCGAGGGCTTCTACAGGGACGTATGCGGGGCGCGGCTCTCCCGCGTCCTCGATTCGATACGCCTTTACAAGGAACTGGGGATCTGGATAGAACTGACGACGCTCATCATACCGGGGCACAACGACAGCGATGAGGAACTGAAGTCCATCGCGCGGTTCATAGCGAAAGAACTCGGTGTGGAGGTGCCCTGGCACGTGAGCGCCTTCTATCCCACCTACAAGCTTCTCGACGCGGAGCCGACAAGTCCGCAGACCCTCGCCCGGGCCCGGCAGATAGGCCTCGATGAGGGGCTCCGCTATGTCTACGAAGGCAACATCCCCGGCTCCGGGGGAGAGAACACCTTTTGCCACAACTGCGGCAAAACGGTCATAGGGCGTTACGGGTACTCGGTCACCGAATACAACCTGAAGAGCGGGGCCTGCAAATTCTGCGGCAGCGTCCTCGACGGCGTCGGGTTTTGACCGGCCCGATAAGGCCCCGGGCAAAGAATTCTCTTGAAATAAAGTCACCCGCCTACTTAAATATAGAATAC
>LVAA01000147.1 GCA_001603955.1 Syntrophobacterales bacterium Delta_02
GTCAAAGTGAGCGGGCTCCATCGAGTAGGAGGCGCGCCCTCTGGATAGTGAACGAATCGCCGTGGCATAACCGAACAGCTCGGACAGCGGCGCATGCGTCAATACCCGGGTAAATCCAGTGCCGGTATCGCTGTTTACTTCAACAATCGTACCGCGGCGACTGGTAATGTCACCGATAATATCGCCCATATTTTCATCCGGCGTGGTAACTTCCACCTTCATGATCGGTTCAAGCAGCGTAACGCCCGCTTTCTTGGCAGCGTCTTTCAGCGCCATCGAACCGGCAATCTTAAACGCCATTTCCGAAGAGTCGACCGGATGGTAGGAACCATCGACAATTTCCACATGGAAATCGGTCAGGGGATAACCAGCCAGCACACCGGTCGCGGCTGCGCCGCGGATACCTTCTTCCACCGGCTTGATATATTCTTTCGGGATGTTACCGCCGACCACTTTGTTTTCGACGGTGATGCCATGTCCGCGTTCCTTGGAGATCAGGTTGATCACGCAATGACCATACTGACCGCGACCGCCGGACTGACGCACAAATTTGGTATCGGCGGAAGCATTGCCAAGGATCGCTTCACGGTAAGCCACCTGCGGAGCGCCGACATTGGCCTCAACATTGAATTCCCGGACCATGCGGTCACGAATAATGTCAAGGTGCAGTTCGCCCATACCGGAAATAATGGTCTGGCCGGTGTCTTCGTCGCTGCGGACCTGGAAAGTCGGGTCTTCTTCGGACAAAGCGCCAAGTGCTTTATAAAGTTTATCGCGGTCGCTGCTGGTCTTCGGTTCCACGGCCATTGAAATAACCGGCTCGGGGAACGTCATGGATTCCAGAACGATGGCATTATCTTCATCGCAAATGGTGTCGCCGGTAACGACGTTTTTCAAACCGACGGCGGCGGCAATATCGCCGCTGAAAATCTCATCGCGTTCTTCACGCGAATTCGCATGCATCTGGAGCACACGGCCCAGACGTTCACGCTTGCGGGTACGGGGATTGTAAACCGTCATGCCGCGGGCCGCGATACCACTGTAAACGCGGAAAAAGGTCAGTTTACCCACATACGGATCGTTCATGATTTTGAACGCCAGGGCGGCAAAAGGTTCGGTGTCACCGGTTTGACGGGAAATTTTTTCTTCGGTAAAGGGATCGGTCCCTTCCGTGGGAGGAAGATCAACCGGAGACGGGAGATAATTGATAATCATATCAAGGAGGTTCTGGACACCTTTGTTCTTGAACGCGGTACCACAACCGACGGGAACAATCAAGGCCTTGATGACGCATGCGCGCAACGCTTTCTTAACCTGATCAGTCTCCGGCTTTTTATCTTCAAGGAAAAGCTCCATGAGGTCTTCATTGTGCTCGGCAAGACATTCCACCAGGTAATTGTAAGCTTCTTCGCGCTTGTCTTTGTATTCGGCCGGCACTTCATCAATACGGATCTGCTGTCCCTGTTCATCTTCATAGAAGTGCGCTTTGTTATCAATAACATCGATAACCCCGAGGAAATTGGATTCCGCGCCGATCGGCAGCAGAATCGGACAGGCAGTAGCCTTCAGCTTGGAACGTATCTCGGCAACCGCGCCATAAAAATCCGCACCGACGCGGTCCATCTTGTTGATGAACGCAAAAATCGGAACATTGTATTTGCGGGCCTGGCGCCATACCGTTTCGGTCTGCGGCTGTACTTTTCCCACAGAACAGAACACTGCGACCGCGCTGTCAAGCACGCGCAACGAGCGTTCGACTTCAGCCGTGAAGTCCACGTGTCCGGGGGTGTCGATCAAGTTAATCCGATGCTCTTTCCAGAAACAGGTAGTAGCAGCGGAAGTAATGGTAATGCCGCGTTCCTGCTCCTGAACCATCCAGTCCATGGTAGCGGTGCCTTCATGTACTTCACCGATCTTGTAATTCTTCCCGCAATAGAAAAGAATGCGTTCACTCAACGTCGTTTTGCCCGCGTCGATGTGAGCCATGATTCCGATATTGCGCACTTTCGCCAAGGGCACACGACGCCCCGGCGC
>LVAA01000028.1 GCA_001603955.1 Syntrophobacterales bacterium Delta_02
AAGGAGAACTTCGCCTTCAAGGTCATAGACCCGCCGCGGGTGCCGGACAAGAAGATAAAGCCCAAGCGGACGATGATGGTTGTCGTGGCCTTCGTCGTCTCCCTGTTCCTGGGGATATTCCTCGCCTTCGTACGGGAGCACTACCAGAGGAACCGGGAGGAATGGAAGGAGATAGGCAAAATGAGTGGGTTGAAAGGATTGTTCTGCAAGAGGTCGCACGCGTAAGGAGAGGGATGGGTTATGCGAAGACTTGCCGTATTCTGCATTTTGTTGGTCTCTCCAATGATCATGGCCGGTTTTGCCTGTACGGCTGTTGCCCAGGAGGCGGCCGGCGCACCGTCGGGAGCGGACGGGGGAGGGGTAGCTTCCGCAGGGGCGCCTGCTGCGGTTCAGGCACCGGGCGCGGCTCAACCGGCAGATATCGGTCAGGCGATGAAGGGCCTCTCGCCGGAGCAGCAGGGGGCCGTCCAGCAGGAGATGAGCAAACAGGGCGGTGTCCTGACGCCGGAGGCGGTCAAGGCCCTGAAGGAGAGACCGGAGTTCCAGTCGCTGACCCCGGAGGAGGTTGCAAAAGGCAAGGGCATGCTCAAGCAGAAAGAGGAAGAGGAGAAGAAAAAAGCCGGTTCCCTCCAGAAGCAGGTGCCGGGTGAGAGTGCGGGGAAACCGGGTACGCTCTTCTACCGGATGAAGAGCCTGAGGGGCTACCAGGACATCTCCACGGATCTCAGGCCGTTCGGGTATGACTTCTTCCGGGATGCCGCGGCGAGAGTGGTCACGGAGAGGCAGGACATTCCCGTCCCCACCGACTACGTCGTCGGGCCCGGGGACGAGGTGAAGATACTCCTGTGGGGAAGGGTAAATGCCCAGTACAACCTGGTGGTGGACAAGGACGGGAACATCGTGATCCCCCAGATCGGGCCCGTGGCCGTGGCGGGGCTGACCTTCGAGCAGATGTCCGTCAACGTTATCCAACAGGCGGAGAAGATCATAGGTGCCAGCGTCAACATCACCATGGGAAGGCTGAAGACCATCCCCATATTCGTCCTCGGTGACGTGGTAAGGCCCGGTGCCTACACGATCGGAGCTTTCTCCACCGTCACCGACGCGCTCCTCATCGCGGGAGGGCCGTCGGCCATCGGTTCCTTAAGGGGTGTCGAGCTCAAGAGAAGGGGAAGGCTTATT
This sequence comes from Syntrophobacterales bacterium Delta_02, assembly GCA_001603955.1. Taxonomy (GTDB): domain Bacteria; phylum Desulfobacterota; class Syntrophorhabdia; order Syntrophorhabdales; family Syntrophorhabdaceae; genus Delta-02. Next base: position 1,183 of record LVAA01000028.1, read on the forward strand.
ACCACCTTTGACCTCTACGATCTGCTCCTCAGGGGGGACAAGTCGAAGGACGCCATGCTCCAGGCCGGAGACGTGGTCTTTGTGCCCGTGACGGGCCCATTGGTGGGGATAGCGGGGAATGTCAAGAGACCCGCCATCTACGAGCTGAAAGGCAGGCAGGATCTCCACACCGTCATCGAGCTTGCCGGCGGCATCCTCCCCACGGCCTATACCCAGCAGATACAGGTGGAAAGGGTCGTGAAGAACGAGAGACAGGTCGTGATAGACCTCGATGACAAGCGCTTGAGCGCCGCCAGGGACTTCAAGCTGTCCGAGGCAGACCTGGTGAAGGTCTTCAACATCGCGGAGAAGGAGGAGGACGTGGTCTACCTCAACGGCCACGTCAAGCGGCCCGGCAAGTACGAGTACCGCGGCGGTATGCGGGTCAGGCAGCTTATCCGGGATGCCAACGACCTCCAGTACGAGACTTACATGGACTATGCCCTCGTAAAGAGGCTCGCGGCCACGGGGTCGAAGTTTGGGTACGAGCTGATACCCTTCAGCCTGGGCAAGCTCCTCCTCCAGAACGACGAGTCCCAGAACATCGAGTTGAAGCGGCAGGACAGCATCTACGTGTTCTCCAAGTGGTTCTTCACGGACAAGCCCGGGATCGTTGTGGAAGGGGCCGTTCGGGATGGCGGCAAGTTCGAGCTCATCGAGAAGATGACGGTGCGCGATGCCGTTCTTCTTGCGGGCGGTATCACCCGTGATGCCTCCCTGGAGGACGTGGAGCTCTACCGGATGAACCCGGCGACGAACAAGAGGTTCATCGAGCGCTACAATCTGAAGAGGGCACTGGCTGGAGACCCGAACCACAACGTGGTTCTCAGGGATTTCGACAGGGTGACCGTGAAGAGGATCCACGGCGTGAAGGAGGAGCGTATCATCACCGTCAGCGGTGAGGTGGCCCATCCCGGGAGGTATGCCGTCGAGAGGGGAGAGAGGTTGTCCTCCGTCATCGAGCGGGCGGGAGGGTACACGGAGAACGCCTACCTGAAGGGCACTATCTTCACACGGGTGAGGGTGAGAGAGATGCAGCAGAAGGCCATGGAGGAGATGGTCCGGAGGCTGGAACGTGAACTGTACGCCGAGACCTCGGTCATCGAGTCCGCGGGTCCCACGGAAGCGAAGAAACTGGAACTTCAGCAAAGGAAACAGTTTGTCGAGTCTATGAAGAAGATAGAGCCCACGGGCAGGATGTCCGTGAAGCTTGTTCACCTGAGGCTCCTCAAGGGGAGCGCCTTCGACATAGAGGTGGAGAACGGTGATACTCTCAACATACCCATAAAGAACAGTGTTGTCAGCGTGACAGGTGCAGTCATGTCCCAGGGGAGTTTCGTTTTCCTCGATGAGATGGGCTACAAGGATTATGTCGACATCGCGGGTGGATACACCCGGTACGCCGACAAGGGCAACACGTTCGTCCTCAAGGTCGACGGTACAGCGCGGAGAGTGAACGGCGGCTTCATGAACTGGAGCCAGTCCAACTCCCGGTGGGAGCTGACGGCGTTCAGCGAGGATACGGGGAAGCTCGACCCGGGCGATACGATCATCGTTCCCGAGAAGCTCGAGCGCTTCGCCTGGGTGAGGGAACTTAAGGACTGGACGCAGATACTGATGCAGATGTCCGTGATCGGGGCAACCGTCAATTTCATGTTCAAGTAACCAGTGAAAACAGGGAATGCCAAACTTTTCGGGTGGATGGCGATGCTGTATGGCGTTGATCTGTTTTTCTGCTCTGGTTTTGGCGCAGCCGTGCCGCGCCTCTGACGAGCCCTTCACAGGGGCCTCGAACTGGGGTGGTACGGGCCTCATGGAGACACCGACTGCGCGGGTGATAAAGGAAAACAGGTACCGTTTCGGTGCAAGCCAGGTCCATCCCTACAGGGTCTATTACATAGGGATGGGGGTCCTCGACCGGCTGGAGGTGAACGGCCGGGTCACGGAGGTCCTCGGGGTGAAGGCCTCGCAGGCTGAGAACTGGAGCGGGTACGGCAACTACAAGGACAAGGCGGTGGACCTCAAGCTCCAGACGGTGCGCGAGGGGATGTACACGCCCGCGATCGCCCTCGGCATCATGGACCCCCACGGGACGAGGCTCTTCTCCTCCCAGTACATCGTGGCGAGCAAACAGGTGTACCCCTTCGACTTCACCCTGGGGTTCGGCAACGGCAGGTACGGGAAGAACCAACTCCGTTCCCAGGGGGAGGGGTTCAAGGTGGAGATGTTCGAGGACCCGAGCGGTTGGTTCAGGGATTCGCAGTTCTTCGGGGGCATCCAGTTTGCCCCCTCGGAGAAATACGCGTTCATGATCGAGTACAGCCCCATTAAGTACGAGAAGCAGGTGAACGACCCCGCCAGGGACGAGTACTTCACGAGGCCCGTGCCGTCACCGTTCAATTTCGGGTTCAGGTGGAGGCCGACGAGGTGGTCCGAGGTGGGGGTGAGCTACCAGAGGGGCAACCAGGTCGGCGTGAACCTGTCGATGACCTTCGATATCGGCAACCCCCTCGTCCCCATATGGGACAAACCGTACAGGGAGACGCTCAAAGATAGGAACAGGCCCCTGTGCGAGAGGGTGATGTATGCGCTTGCCATGTCGGGGTTCAGCGACATCGTCGTCTACATCTCCGATACGGGCACGTTCACCATCGAGGCGCAGAACGACAAGTACTTCTACACCACCCGGGCGATAGGGGTCATAGTGAAGCTGCTTGCCGCCATCCTTCCCGGGGACGTTCAGGACATCGACATCATCCTCCACCGCAACGGCATCCCCGTCCTGAAGTTCGCCACGACCCTTCCCGACATCATCGACCTCAAGCGGGAACGGATGGAACTCTGGGAATTCTGCCTCCTCTCCCGGACGGACATGACGGTCTCGAGCCTGTCGGGCAGGACTCCCAAATACCAGAAATCTTTCCATTACGGGATAAAGCCGGATATCAAGGGTTTCTTCAACGACCCGTCGGGGTTCTTCAAGTACCGGGCGGGGCTTGCCGGATGGGCAAGCTACGCGCCCTGGAAGGGAGGCACGGTCCTTGTCGAGGTCCTGGCCTATCCCCTCAACACCGTATCCTCGACGAACGAGCCCCTGTCGAGACCCGTCAGGAGCGACATCGTCCCCTATCTCGAAGAGAACGTGATACTCTCCCGGCTGATGTTCAACCAGATATACAAGACGGACAGGGAGGTCTATGCCAGGTTCGGCGCAGGGATACTGGAGGTCGAATACACCGGGTTCGACGCCGAGATAGCGAAGCCTTTCAGGAACGGACGGTTCATCGTGGGCGCGAGCGGGAGCATCACGAAGAAAAGGGAGGTGGGCAAGGCCTTCGAGTTGAAGAAGGTCGACTGGAAGGACTACTACGGCACGGCGTTTCTGAACGGGCGGATCAACATACCCGAAAAGGAGTTCTCCATAGACATCATGGCAGGTCAGTTCCTGGCGGGCGACAAGGGGATGCGGGTGACGGTATCGAAGTTCATCAAGGGGGTTACGGTATTCGCGTGGTACAGCGTCACGGATACATCCATATTCAAGGACAGCTACAACAGGGGGTATCACGACAAGGGGATCGGGGTGTCGATACCGCTCAACCTGTTCACGGGGACGGATTCGAGGACGACCTACAGCTACGCCATCGCTCCGTGGACGAGGGACGTGGCCCAGGATATCGACCACTCTTTCGGTCTTTTCGACTACATAGGCAGGGACGTGAAGATCTATCTCGACAAGGACAGGGAGTGGATGCAGTGATCCAAAATAACCCAGGAGGTGCAGTATGAAGGTTTTTCTCAGACCGTTGGCCGTCTTGATGGTTGCGGTTCTTCTCTCTGGCGGTTTGCTCGTGCCCGTGAGGGCCTCCGCCCAGGCGGAGTCGTTCACGGTGATGACCCTGAGCAACGGGACCCAGATAAACATGACCCAGGCACAGCTCGCGGAGCTCCTCTCACAGCCGGGGGTGTCATTCTCCACCACGGCGACGGTAACGGAGGCGCAGATGGCGGTTCCCCTCCCGGCCGGCCTGGGAGGCGGGTACGTGGTGGCTGAGCCCGCAGCGCTTGCGGCGGCAATGAACTCCGTGGGCCTTGGCTCCGGTCTCGTGGCGACATCCTTCGCGGGTGCGACCGTCGGGACCGGGACGATAACGATGGGCGCCGCTGCGGGTGCCGCTATGACCGCGGGGGTGGGTGCCGGTACAATCGCCGTTGGCGCCGCCGCCGCCGCCGCCGTCGTTGGAGGAGGAGCCGCCGCGTTCGGAAGCGGCGGAGGAGGTGGCGGAGGAGGTGGCACAACAACCGCGCACACAACAACGGCGCATCATTGACCCTCCGAGTGCACAACAACGGCCCGACGGCCCCGGTGATGGGGTCCGGCGGGAAGGGCCTCGTTCTCCTCGTTCTGTGCGCGCTCATTCTCCTGTCTCCTGTCGTGAGCCCGGCGGCGGGGGAGCGCGACGATCTGGACGGGGTCCTCACGTCGGCCGAGCGTTTCTTCCAATGCCTTATGAAAGGAAGTTTCAGCCAGGCCTGGTCGCTGATGAGCGCGAGGTCCAGGGAGACCATTACCATCGATATTTACAGGGGATCGGGAGGTCAGTACTCGAAGGAACAGATAAGCGGCGACCTCAAGGCGGGTGGCATGATAGCCAGGTCCTACTGGACGGGAGTGCTCGAGTCTTTCGATCCGCTCCTGATCCTGGAAGAGAGTAGGTGGGAGGAGGGTTTTGTCCGTCCGGAGGAGGCGGAGCTTCTGATAACCCACAGGAAGTCGAAGCACCCTGTTCACCTGAAACTGTTCAAGGAATCCGGCAGCTGGAAGGTGGGGATGGTGGAATCCTTTTGGGCGAGGAAGTAGAAAAGACCGTTTCAGGTCTCAAGTTTCAGGTTTCAGGTTAAGAAGAAAACGAAGAGGGATTGGATGTGAAGGGCTGTTCCGGGTTTAGCGATGAGCCTGGAGCAGTCCTTCGTTCGTTTTGAGACGAGATACGCCCAATCACTCCGCCCACAGGCCGTCATTCCGGCCTTCACCGGAATGACGAAGAAGAGGGTTTCCGGAATGACTGCAGAAGAAGAACCTGAAACCTGAAACTGCCTTTATTTCCTGCGACCTGGAACGGTCTTTTAGTTGTACTTCCCTACTTTTTTGAGGAAGCTGGCGTAGTCCGTGGCTCTCCAGTAGTATATCTCGTTGTCCGCTATGGTGAAGGTGGGGGAGTTCAGGAGTTCGGAGCCTTCCACCCATTTCCATTCGCTATCGACGAGCACCTGGGCCTGGGCGTGGTGGGTCCACACGAAGCCCCCCGTGAGAAGGCCGCCGATCCCGAGCTTGTAAACGGCGATACGCGTTTCATAGCCGTTCCGCGCGAACCTTTCGGCATCCTCCACTGAGGTCACGCGGCACGTGGTGCATCCGGTGAACGATAGGATCGCGACGATGGCCGCGATCATGACTGTCTTCATCTCGCACCTCTTGGTTACTGGTCATCCGCCTCGGCGATGTGCCCGCGGGAATCCCGTCGTGGAGTCTTTATCGGACGTTTCACGAGGACATTAAGGGTGCCGCGGAGGGGCCGCACGGCTCGGTGAACTGGTGTTGGTGTTTCATTACGTGGATATTACGGCAGGGAGTCAGGCCCTGGAACGGATATGGGACAGGGCAGACACGGGGTGGTACGGCGAAGCGCCGGTGCCGATGGGGTGCCCTGACGTGGCATCGGCACGACGGAAGGATATGAGGATCGTGCCGGCCTTCGTCGCGGAGATGGACCAGCTGCCGTCTTTTCTGTGGTATTTATGGAGAATTTGGTTTATCTTACCTGAGATAGCTGACTAATTTGGATCTTTTGTCCGCAGGTGAAATTCGACCTATGAAGGTACGCTACTGGCCGGTTGTTCTCGGCGATGTTCTAGTGACATGTGTCTCCGTGGTCCTTACCGCCGCGCTCAATGTCGATGAGGCGGCCTTAAGGCTTGTGGTCCCCTTTCTCGGGGCAGCCGTGGTCCTGAGGCCTTTGAGCCTTGCCGTTGCCGGGGTGTACGGCAGGTTGTGGCGTTACTCAACGCGCTCCGATTTTGCCGCTCTCTTCGGCGGGGTTGCCGGCGGGACCGTCGTGTTGCTCCTGGTGGCCGGATACGTTCTCAGGCCTGCGTGGGGTTCGACGTTCACCCCTGCTGCGATCGTGACGGAGGGGTTCATAAACCTTGCCCTCGTCCTCATGTTTCGCATCATCCTGAGAGGCGCCGAACGCTACGAAGGGGATGTCAACTGGAAGAGGACGGGTCTCGTCCCGGGCCGGAAGGTGCTCATTGTCGGCGCCGGGGGCGCCGGGGTGCGCGCCTGCATGGAGATCCGGGAGAGTCCCCACCTGGGGCTCAGCGTAGCCGCGTTCCTTGACGATGACCCGTCGAAGATAGGCGGGAAGCTCCGGGGTCTCCCTGTTCACGGCCCGACGATACGCCTTGGCGAGATCGTGAAGGCGCTTCGTATCGACGAGGTGATAATTGCCATACCCGGGGCCCCCCAGCAGACCGTCATGAATATCGAGGCCCTCTGTCACGAGATACCGGTCTCCTTCAGAACGACACCCTCTCTGAAGGACATTCTGGAGATGCCGGCGGAGGTTCCCCGGTCAAATCTGAAACTCCCCATGTCCATGCCCGACATAACGGCCCAGGAAATAGAGGAAGTGGTGCGTGTCATGCAGTCGAGGAACCTCAGCATAGGTTCCAGAACTGTCGAATTCGAAAGGCTTATCGCCGATGTGGCGCAGGCGAGGCATGCCGTCGCCGTTGCGAACGGGACGAGCGCGCTTCACCTGTGCATGATCGCCTCGGGCGTGGGCCCGGGCGACGAGGTCATCACGTCTCCCTTCAGCTTTGTCGCATCGGCCAACTGCATCCTCTTCGAGAAGGCGACGCCCGTTTTTGTCGACATCGACCCCGTGACGCTGAATCTCGACGCGACGAAGCTGGAGGCGGCCATAACGGAGAGGACGAAGGCGATAGTCGTCGTACATGTCTTTGGCCAGCCCGTCGACATGGACCCTGTCATGGCGATCGCCGACAGGTACAACCTTACCGTCATCGAGGACGCCTGCGAGGCTATCGGCGCCGCTTACAGGGGGCGCCCCGTGGGTGCAATCGGGAGGGCGGGGACCTTTGCCTTCTACCCCAACAAGCAGATGACGACGGGTGAGGGCGCGGCGCTGGTGACGAACGACGAGGAATGGGCCCATCTTTTCCAGAGTCTGCGCAATCAGGGCAGGGACAAGTTCGACGGGTGGCTGAACCATTCGCGCCTCGGGTACAACTACCGGATGTCGGAATTGAATGCGGCCGTCGGCGTTGTCCAGCTCCGCAGGCTCGACGAGATGCTGAAGAAAAGGAACGACGTGGCGAACGCGTACACCAGGGCGCTCTCCGGCATCGAGGAGGCGAATCCTCTGGAAATGGCTGCGACGACCACCCGCATGAGCTGGTTCGTTTATGTAGTGCGCCTCGGTGCGGGGATCTCGCGCGACAAGGTGATCACTCTTATGGAAAAAAGGGGGATTCCCACAAGGCCTTATTTTTCCCCTATTCACCTCCAGTCTTTCTACAGGCGGCAGTTCGGCTACGAGCCGGGGGCCTTTCCACAGGCGGAGGCGGCGGGGGGATCCATAGTGGCCCTGCCTTTTCACACGAACATGAAGGTGCTGGAGATCGATGTCGTTTGCCGGGCCCTGAAGGATGTCATCCTGGAGATCAGGAGGGAGGTAGACCGGTGATGATCGTGATCAATGCTCCATACCGTATGGTGCGGGACAATATCAGGCGGATTAAGGAGCTCGATGTGGGCGTGGAGGTGTATTTCAACAACGACGCCATCGACGATGTCGACGAGGCGCACGTCACGGAAACGGGCAAGATACTCCGGGGAGAGGGGATACGGTGCACCGTCCACGCGCCCTTCATGGATCTGAGCCCGGGTGCCGTTGACCGGGACGTGAGGAACATCACCAGGGAGAAGCTCAAGAGGACGGTCACAATGGCCAACCATCTCGGCGCCCTGGGTGTTGTCTGCCACCCGGGGTACGACAAGTGGCGTTTCGGAGACTATCTCGATGTCTGGCTGGAGGGAAGCGCCGGGACGTGGAACGAGGTCCTCGGGGAGGCGGGTGACCAGCTCCCCGTCATGCTGGAGAACGTCTTCGAGGAAGAACCGCTGAGCTTCATCGAACTTTTCAAGTACATGAAGCCAAAGAAATTATATTTATGCTTTGATTCAGGACACTTCAACCTATTCACTAATGTGTCGCTTGAGGTATGGTTGTCAACCATCGGCAATTATGTAAAGGAAATGCATTTGCACGACAATCACGGGACGAGAGACGATCATCTCCCCATCGGGCGGGGAACCTTTCCTTTCCGGGAGCTCAAAGGTTTTCTCAAGGCCCGGGGTGACGATATCATATTGACCGCGGAGGTCCACGACGAGTCTCACGCGGCCGAGGGAATAAAAAATCTAAAGGAGTACGTGGCGTAGCATGGCTCACAGGATCGAGATATCATGCAGGGAAGGGCTTCGGGACGTCCCGGGGGAGAAACTGAAGAGAAGGATCAAACACGACCTCGGGATAGAGGTCAGGGACGCGCGTGTCGTGGACGTCTATACCATCGATGCCGCGGTGGACCCCCATATCCTGTCCATACTCAGGGACGACGCGTTTGTCGACCCCATCGTTCACAGGGGACTTCTTGACGAGGCGACCCCCACCGATGCCGATTGGGTTGTAGAGGTCGGTTATAAACCCGGGGTCACGGACAACGTTGGCAGGACGGCCAAGGAGGTCGTGGAGGCAATGACCGGCAGGCCCTTCGGGAACGGTGAGGCCGTGTACAACTCGAAGATGTATTTCCTCAAGGGTTCACTCTCCGAGGACGATGTCCACAGGATAGCGGTCGATCTGCTGGCCAACGTTCTCATAAACCGGTACAGCCTGAAGGACGGGGCCCGGTATGAAAGGGAGGGCGGAATGGGGGTATTTGTCCCCAGGGTGGCCATCGCCACTGAACCTGTCGTGGAGCGCATAGACGTTGTCGCCCTCTCCATCGATGAATTGATGCGCATAAACAGGGAACGGACCTGGGCCCTGTCCCGGGATGAACTTCTCGCCGTGAAGGCCTATTTCACCGACCCGGCCGTCGTGGCCGTGCGGCGGGAGGTGGACCTCGACGGGCAGCCTACGGACGTGGAGATAGAGGCCATTGCCCAGACCTGGTCCGAACACTGCAAGCACAAGATATTCAACGCCCGCATCGAGTACGAGGAGGACGGCAGGGTCGATAGCATAGACAGCATCTTCAAGACCTATGTCGTGGGGTCCACGGAAGAGATCCGGAGGAAGAAGGGCAGGAACGATCTCTGTCTCTCCGTCTTCAAGGACAACGCCGGTGTCATCAAGTTCAACCGCAGGCACAACCTTGCTTTCAAGGTGGAAACGCACAACACGCCGTCGGCCCTCGATCCTTACGGCGGTGCCCTGACGGGGATCGTCGGCGTCAACCGCGACCCATTCGGCACGGGCATGGGCGCGCGGCTTGTGTTCAATACCGATGTCTTTTGCTTCGCTAGCCCCGATCACAAGGGCGAAATACCTCCCCGGCTTCTTCACCCCAAGAGGGTCCTGGAAGGGGTCCGGGAGGGTGTCGAGCATGGCGGCAACAAGAGCGGTATCCCGACGGTCAACGGCTCCCTCGTCTTCGACGAGAACTATCTCGGCAAGCCCCTGGTGTTCTGCGGTACCTGCGGGATCATGCCTGTCACCATACGGGGCGAGGCATCGTATCTAAAGCGGGCCAACGTCGGGGATCACATCGTCATGGTGGGCGGCAGGATCGGCAAGGACGGCATCCATGGCGCCACCTTCTCGTCGGAGGAACTCTCCGAGGTGTCTCCCACGAGCGCCGTGCAGATAGGTGACCCCATCACCCAGAAGCGTATGACCGATTTCCTGCTCATCGCCAGGGACAGGGGGCTGTACAGCTCCATAACCGACAACGGGGCCGGCGGCCTCTCGTCGTCGGTGGGCGAGATGGCCACCGACACGAACGGGTGCATCATGCATCTGGAACGGGCGCCCCTGAAGTATCACGGCCTTTCCCCCTGGGAGATACTGCTGTCCGAGGCGCAGGAGCGCATGACCGTCGCCGTGCCGCCGGAGAAGCTCGCGGAGTTCCTCGAACTCTCCCGCAAGATGAGCGTTCTCTCGACGGTGCTCGGCGAGTTCACCGACAGCGGGCGTTTCCACGTCCTTTACGATGGCAGGACGGTGGGTTATCTCGATATGGAATTCCTCCACGAGGGGCTGCCGAAGATGAACCTGAAGGCGAAGTGGGAACGCAGGATGGTCGACGAAGAGCCCCTTGCCGAACCCGACGACTACGCGGAGGCACTCGCATCCGTTCTTCGCCGCTGGAACGTTTGCAGCAAGGAGTACGTGGTGCGCCAGTACGATCATGAGGTGCAGGGCTCGAGTGTCACGAAACCGCTCACGGGCAGGTACAACGACGGACCTGCTGATGCGGGGGTGGTGCGTCCCGACCTCGCGAGCGCGAACGGTGTTGTCATTAGCCACGGGATATGCCCGAAATACAGCCGTTTCGACACGTACAACATGGTGGCCTGCGCCATAGACGAGGCCATAAGGAACAACATAGCCGCCGGCGGCTCCCTGAAGAGGATGGCCCTTCTCGACAATTTCTGCTGGTCCGACCCGGTGCTGTCGGAGAAGAATCCCGAGGGGCCCTACAAGCTGGCCCAGCTCGTTCGCGCCAACAGGGCGCTCTACGACTACACGACCCTCTTCGGCACTCCCTGCATCTCGGGAAAGGACAGCATGAAGAACGACTACATGCACAACGAGATCAAGATATCGGTGCCCCAGACCGTCCTCGTTTCCTGCATCTCCGTCATCGATGACGTGGAGAAGATCGTCACCATGGACATGAAGGACCCCGGTGACCTCGTCATCATAATCGGCAGGACATATGGCGAGATGGGAGGGAGCGAGTACTTCGCCCGGTTCGGCCGGGTAGGGAACATTGCCCCCCGGGTGCGCGGGAAAGAAGCGAAAAAGACCTTCCAGGCGTTGGAGAAAGCCATCAGGGCGGGTCTTATCCGCTCCTGCCACGACATCTCCGACGGCGGCCTGGCCTGTTGCCTTGCCGAGAGCGCCTTCGCCGGCGACAGGGGCATTGAGGTCGACCTCACGACCGTCCCCACTTCGGGTGTCCACCGCGACGACATCCTCCTCTTCTCCGAATCGGCCAGCAGGTTTGTAGTGACCCTCGGGGAAAGCGACCTGGACGCCTTCACAAAGACGTTGAAAGGCGTTTCTTTCGGGGTGATAGGAAGAGTGCAGGCCGGAGACAGGTTCCAGGTGAAAGGACTCGGTGGAAACACGATCATCGATACGACCATCGCTTCATTGAAGGAAGCCTGGCAAGCACCCTTCAAGGAAATGTTCGAGTAGCCCGGGATGGGAGGTCTTCTCGATCTCCCCAGGGTGTCCGAGGAAAAGAAGATCGTATCTATTTGAAATAAGACAAGTTATGAAAGAATGAAATCGGCCGGTTCCCATAGCGGGAATCCGGCCGTTGTCTTCTTGTTTTTTGACGCTCAAGCGGTTCAAGCGCTCAAGCGGTTCAAGCCGTCTCTAGTTAACCGCCTGCAGCAGCTGTGTTTTTATCTTGTTCGTGCCGTCGACGTAGACCTTTTTCGGTTTGAAGGTCTCCAATTCCTGTTCCTCGAAGCTGGCATAGGTGGCGATTATGATGATGTCGCCTTTCTTCGCCTTGTGGGCGGCGGCACCGTTGATACAGATGACCCCCGAATCCTTGTCGCCCCGTATGGCGTAAGTGGTGAAGCGTTCGCCCGATGTCACGTTGTAGATGTCCACCTGTTCGTAGGGGATGATGTTCGCCTTATCCATGAGCTGGGAGTCGATGGTGATGCTTCCCTCGTAATCGAGGTTACTGTCCGTGACCGTTGCTCGATGGATCTTTGATTTCATCATGTTCCTTCTCATTTCGTCATGCCTCCGTTAATATCGTGTTGTCGATCAGCCTTGTCTTGCCTATGCGGCAGGCCACGGCGATGACAGCCTTTCCTGCGACCACGGTGACATCCTCCAGAGTCCCGGTATCGCAGATATTAATGTATTCGATGTCAATGCCGTCTTCCTGATGGAGTATATCGTCAACGGCCTTCCTTATCGTTTCCGTGCTGCGCTCTCCCGACATGACCATCTCCTCCGCCTTTTTCAATGAGGCACTGATGAGACGGGCCTTTTTCCGGTCGATATCGCTGAGATAGGTGTTTCGTGAGCTCATGGCGAGGCCGTCGGGCTCACGAACGGTGGGATAGGGGACTATCTCCACATCCATGTTGAGATCCCTCACCATCCTCTCGATGACCATCAGTTGCTGATAGTCCTTCTGGCCGAAGACGGCGTAGTGAGGTTTCACCATGTTGAAGAGCTTTGCCACGACGGTGGCAACCCCGGTGAAATGTCCCGCCCGCGTTTTCCCGCAGAGATGGTCCTCGAGCTTCTTGACCTCGACGTACGTGGTGAAGCCCTTCTCGTACATCTCACCGTCGTCGGGATAGAAGATGATGTCCGTCCGTTCCTTTTCGAGGAGGGCCGCGTCGCGGTCGAAATCGCGGGGGTATCGCGCGAGGTCTTCCGTGGGCCCGAACTGGATGGGGTTCACGAATATGCTCACAACGACGACGTCGGCGAGTTCCCTTGCTCTCCTGACGAGCGCCAGGTGGCCCTCATGCAGGTAGCCCATGGTGGGTACAAAGGCGATCCGTTTATCCTTTCTCAGTTCGTCGGATGTGGCCTGCATTTCGGAGACGGTTCGTATCGTTTTCATGCTAGTGAAATGATTGGCTGTCGTCGGGAAAGCTCCCGGATGCAACCTCGTCAATGTACTCCTTGACGGCCTTGCCTATTTCCTCTGTAAGATTACGGTATTGTTTCACGAACTTGGGCCGGAAATCCCCGAGGAGGCCCAGCAGGTCGTGGATGACGAGCACCTGTCCGTCGCAATCGGGGCCCGCGCCGATGCCTATCGTCGGGATCGAGAGCATCTCGGTGATCTCCTTGGCGAGCTGCCTGGGAACGCACTCGAGGACCACCATGAAAGCGCCCGCCGCTTCAACGGCCTTTGCGTCCTCGATGAGCCTTTCCACGTCCTTGCCCTTGCCCTGTACCTTGTATCCCCCCATGCGGTGGATGGACTGCGGGGTGAGGCCGATGTGCGCACAGACAGGAACGTCCATGTCCACGATGGCCTTTATCGTGTCCTGCATCGTGATGCCACCCTCGAGCTTCACTGCCTCGGCGCCGGTCTCCTTGAACATCCTGCCGGCATTGCGCTTCGCCTGCTCGATGCTTTCCTGGTAGGACATGAATGGCATATCGATTATCAGCAGAGCCCGCTTGATACCCCGTGCGACTGCCCGGGTATGGTGGATCATCTCATCAACTGTAACGGGAATGGTGTTGGGATAACCTAGAACTACGGGACCTACAGAGTCGCCGACGAGAATGGTATCGATGCCGGCGTTGTCGAGGATCCGGGCTGTCGGATGGTCGTAGGCGGTGAGCATTGTGATCCTGCGTTCGCCTTTCATGCCTTTTAGCGCCGGTACGGTTACTTTGTCCATCGTGAGTCCCATTAAACAAAAAACCCTCTGAACTCGTGTCAGAAGGTTACCGTAACTTCGCGCCTTCCGTCTCGGTCCAGATCAGGATCCAAGCGGCATCCGGGTAATATCAAACACCCAAACCCGGTAAATGTCAACACTTATTTCTGCCGTGCGGGCGTGCCGCACGGCGGCCCCCAAGCTCTCTAAGCTCCTTTGTTCTTGTATTCGTCATACCTTAGCATGGCGACGAACGCGTCTTCGTCATCGAGGAATTCATCGTAGCTAAGCTCTTTGACGACCTGGCTGCTTCCGCAATTGGGGCAGAACAATTCAGGAACCTCGCCATCGAGAAAGGAGTATCCGCAGAGTCTGCAGGTGTATTCATCGGGTATTCTCACTGTCCCTCCTATGAAACTGACACTTCAAATATATACTTACGGGTGAAATTGTCAATGACAATCTTAAACCCCTCTAAAAGAATTCATTCAGGATCATCTTGAAGTTCTTTTCGATCCTGTCACGTCCCGCCACGACCTCTCCGTGACCGGGAATGAGGTATTCAATGTCCAGTGAAGCCAGCTTCCCGATACTTTGTCCAAGGACTTCCATGTTTCCCCCCGGCAGGTCTGTCCGCCCGACTCCCAGGTAAAAAAGGGTGTCGCCGGATATGAGAAGCCTCTTCTCCTCACAGTAGAAACACAGCGACCCGGGAGAGTGGCCGGGGGTGAGGATGACGCGGAAGACGATATCGCCGATGGCGAGCGTGCCTTCATTGAGATAGAAGGAATAGGGCTTCCGGGGCATTTCGCAGCCCGTCATGAGGTAGAGGTCTTTGCCGCCGCCGCTCAGGTGCTCGAACTCCACCTTGCCTATGGCCCTCATGGTCTGCGCGTCGAAAGCATCGATGCCTTCGATATGGTCGGGATGGCCGTGGGTGCCGATGACGAGCCTGACGGATTCGATGTTCCTGCCGTCCCGAGACATGCCGTTCATCACATTTCCCAGAAAATTCTTGTGTCCCGGGTCGATGAGCGTGGGCACCGGCCCGTCGATGAACACCGTGTTGCAGTTGTTCGCCTCGTATGAGGTCCAGGGGTAAACGTAGATGTTGTCGAGGAGTTTCATGGGGCCTCCTGTTGTATGAGCATGGCGTCGCTGTCTATCTCCTCAACTTGAAAGGAAAAAGTCCTGCTCGTGCCGTCGCCTATCTCCACCGTTGCCGTCCCCGGCACGTCCTTGCCGTAACGGGCGAGGATGCGGGCCGACGTGAGAAGGATCTCTTCCGAGAGTTCTTCAGCCTTGAGTATTCCCCGCGGTCCCTTGAAATCGACGGGGTCCACGGTGATGTACGGTGCCTCTCCCATGACGGCCAGCTGTTCGTTCTCGCGTTCATTCCTGGCGACGACGAACTTCGCTGAAGGGGACAGCCTGAAATGCCTGCCGACGGTCAGGAGTTCGATATCCTTCGTTGTGTAGGCCCTGTCCGTTGCCATGAGGTCCCTGAGCTTCTTCGAAAAGATGGGGTCCGTGAGCAGGCACCCTCCTCCGGGCAGATCGAACGCGGAAAGGCCGTAGGTCTCGACGAGCCGGTACTGCACCTGCCGTGACCTGCCCGAGACATCGAGGAGCCTCTCCCTGTCGACAATGCCTTCCTGTTCGGGAATGCTTGGAGGGAACAGTCTGGCGGACAGGGGCCGCACGATGAGGCCTGTCAGTTCACTTCGTTTCTCGATGAGCTCTATGGTATTGCGCCGCTGGGACATCGGCCTCTGGCCCAGGACCTCTCCGGTGACTACGAAGGATGCATCCAACTCGGCCAGGAGCCCTTTCGTGAGGCGGAGCATGTATATCCGGCAGTCTATGCAGGGGTTCATGTTCTTTCCGTATCCGTAGCGGGGGTTCTTGACGATCTCGAGATAATCGTCACCCTTGTTTCTTGTGACGATCTCGATACCGAGTTCCCGGGCCGTGCGGAGGGCCATATGACCGCGCTGCCTGTCCCTTTTGCTCGCGAATATGGAGCTGAAATGCAGGCCGACCACTTCGATGCCCTGTTCGATGACGAGTTTTGTGGCGACGATGCTGTCAAGGCCGCCGGATATTAGTGATATTGCGCGTTTCTTCATGATGCGATGCCTGCCGGACCGCTCCCCGGGAACCTGCCTATTGCATTTCCTCCGGTGTCCGCTCGTCGAGTGTGACAAGACTGATTCCCGAATCGACCCCCGGTAAGGGCTCCACGGGATTGGTGAGCAGGAAACTCCCCGTTTCCACCCATGTCTTGAGGGTGGAGGCTATTTCACGGGCCTTCGAGTAGCTCGATACGGGGAAGGTAGGCACGTCTTTTCCCTTCACTGTAATTTTCCCCGACTTGAGCTCGGCATAGGTGACCTCGCAAAGACTGGCCCCCGTCCGCTGGGGGTAGTCCGTGGAGTAATCCACGACCTGGGCATAGAACTCTTCGTCGCCCCGGGACGTGAAGAAGGCCATTTCCTCGTCGATGACGGGTATGGGGATCCCCAGACCCACGAACATCGTGGGGCCGTACCCGAGGAAGCTCGCGCCCCGGAGATAGTTGCCCGACATCTGCTTTGCGTCCCCGACGACGGCAAGTGTGCCCGCGCCCCCCTTCGGCAGTCCCTCGGGGGTCCGGGCGGCGCAGGGATTGTGCTGCGTGCCATTCCACGCTACGTACCCGATCCCGCCTCCCAGGAATATCCGGGTCCCTATACCGATCGTCCTGTACTTCGGGTCCTTGAGAAGGGGAGACAGCTGCCCCGCGCTGGAATACGTGGCGCTCCCCAGGTTCGGTTTGATGACACCCATGTACGTATGGATCACCCGGTCGGAGACGTTGACCCCGACGTTGTAGTTCTGGTAGCCGTTCCTCGGGCTGTATATGTAGGCCTCGTTGACTGTTTCCTTGTTGATGTAGGTTTCGATCCTTTTTCTCGGGTAACAGTCGGTACCGTAGCTGGTCGCCTCGAGCCTGATGGGCTTTCCGCTCACGAATTCCTCAATGACGTGCCCGCCGCCGTATTTGAAAGCCCCGGGATAGACGGTGTTCCTCGGGTCGTTGTCGGGCATGGAGGTGGCCCCGAGGTAGATGTCCACGGCTGCGATGCCGCAATATGCGGGGACGTCGTTGAGGTAGCACTTTCCTCCGCCGATCTTGATCCTGGGTTTGGAGTGTCCGAGGTTCATGAACATGCCGCTTGAACACATGGGGCCGAAGGTGCCCGTCGTTACGACGTCGACATACTGAGCGGCCTTCTTCGTGCCATCTTTCTTCACGATCTCGACCATTTCCTCGGCAGTCACGACGACGACCTTACCCTTTTTTATCTTCTCATTGATCTCGGCGATACTCTTCAATATTTCCTCCCTGGAACATTGCGCGGATCCAGTTTATATGGCTTAAGAAGGCCCGGTCGATCCTGGATTGCCCGACAGACTGGTACATAGTATACACCAATTCAGGCACTTTTTTTAGTCTTTTAGTCGATAGCGACGTTGAACTTGATCTCCGCCTCGGAGCGCCGTCCGTAAACCGGTCTGAGATCGGCGGGCCGACCGGGGTCGGTCAGAGGAAGTCTGTCGTCGACGAGGACCTGACCGCGGACGTGGTCGTATTCCCCGTGGATGACCGTGATGCCCTCAAGCCCCGAAAGGTGTTCCTCGCAGAGCCGCGAGCCCGTCCCGAAGCAGACGCAGGGTGTCCTGAGGACCTCGGGTACGTCGGCGGGACGCATGGCGGTATAGGCCGAAAGGCGCGTGAGGCTGCCGCGTGAGACGTGGTAGAGAGACAGGAAGACCTCGGATTTCTTCGCGTCCACCAGCGGACACAGGTACGAGCCCTCCCGGTCAGCCAGGGCGAAGGCCAACGCGTCAAGTGTGGGGATCCCCGTGAGGGGCACCCCCGTCGCGGCGTGTATGCCCTTGCAGAACGAAAGGGCTACCCGGATCCCTGTGAAGGAACCCGGCCCCAGGGTGACGGCGAGACCTGTCAGCTCCCTTACGGTACGGCCGTGGGAGGCGAGGATGGCCTCGGCCGCCTCCGGCAGTATCTGGGAAGGAGAGCGCGATTCCTTGATCCTGCGTTCATCGATGAGGCCCCGGTCCCCCGCCAGGGCGAGGACGAGGTGATCGATGGAATTATCGATGGCAAGTACGAGCTTATTTGCCATGGAAGTACTTGCCGAAATCGAAGATCCTGTCGAAATCGTTGTAGAATGCGAAAACCATTATGATGAGCAGGATGACAAGCCCCACCGTCTGGGCCACCTCCTGCACCTTCTGGGAGATCTTCCTGCGGATGACGATCTCGATGGCGTTAAAAAGGATGTGGCCGCCATCGAGGACGGGGATGGGAAGCAGGTTGATGATGCCCAGATTGATGCTTATGAGCGCAAAGAAAAAGACAAAATCGCCGAGGCCCTTCTTTGCCCTCTTGCTTGCCTCCTGGAAGATGAGGACGGGCCCCCCGATGTTCTTGGGCGAAATGGAGCCCTGTATGATCTTTACTATCCCCACTACGGTTATCCGGGAGTACTCCCAGGTCATGTGAAAGGCGAGCCCCACCGCCTGCGCCGGATCCTGCTTTCTCTTTACGACCTCATCGGACCTTTCTATGCCGAGTATCCTGCGCTTGTACGGCTCGCCGAAGACGTCCTTTTCCTCGATGGTCATGGGTTTGATGGTAAGATCGACGGGAGTGCCGTTCCGGTCGATGACCACCTCGACGGTATCGCCCTGGGCCTGGTCTATGGTGGTGGCGATATCGAGGAATTCCCTTACCTCCTTGCCATCGACCTTGACGATGACGTCACCCGCCTTTATGCCGGCCGCCTGCGCGGGAGTGTCCGCGGCAACCTTGCCGACGCGCGCCGAGGGTACGTTGTAGCCGATGATGGAGACGAAATAGAAGACGAAAAGGGCGAGAAGGATATTGAAGAGGGGCCCTGCCACGGCGACGAGTATCCTCACGTAGGGAGGCTTGTGGGAGAAGGACCTTGGCTTGTCTTCCTCCGCGACTTCTTCGTCGGGAGATTCACCGAGGAGTTTCACGTAACCGCCCATGGGAACCGCGGATATGGCGTATTCCGTTTCCCCCCGGGTGAAGCGGAGGAGCTTCTTCCCGAAGCCTATGGAGAAAGTGAGGACCTTGATACCGAAGAACCTCGCCACCAGGAAGTGCCCGAACTCGTGCACCAGTATGAGAAGCGCGAGGGCGATGAGAAAATACAAAAAGGAGATCATGATCTTTTTCGTCCTGTACCAGTTATTTTAGTCATTGCTGTGTCCCGTGTCCACGCCGCCGCCGCAAGTACCCCTTCGAGGGTGTCGATGACCGGTTCGCCGGAGGTATCCGCCAGGGTCTCGGCGACGACGCGGGGTATGTCGGTGAATCGTATGCGTCCGTCGATGAAGGCCTGTACGGCCACCTCGTTGGACACGTTGTACGCGATGCAGGTGCTGTCGCCTTCCGCGAGAGCCTCATACGCGAGGCGGATCGAGGGGAACCTCCCGAGGTCCGGCGGATGAAAGGTGAGTTTCATACGCCCGCTGAGATCGAGGGGTGAGAAGGGCAGGGCAAGCCGTTCTTCGTCGTTCAGCGCATAGGCGATAGGGATCTTCATGTCCGGGCTCGCCATGTACGCCAGGACAGAGTTGTCGGAAAGCTCGACCATGCCGTGGACGATGCTTTCGGGATGGACAAGGGTCTTTATCTTCCCGGGCTCGAGATCGAATAGCCAGCGCGCCTCCATGATCTCAAGCCCCTTGTTCATGAGCGTCGCGGAATCGAGGGTGATCTTCTGCCCCATCCTCCACGTGGGATGGTTCATGGCCTGGGAGAGCTCCACCGTTTCCAGGGCCTTCTTCGTGTGCTTCCTGAAGGGGCCTCCCGAGGCGGTGATGATGAGGGAGCGGACCTCCTTGCCTTCCACGCCCTTGAGGAGCTGATAGAGCGCGGAGTGCTCGCTGTCGACGGGTATGAGCCGGGATGTCTTCGCGGAAAGGATCTTCCTGATGATCCTGCCGGCCATGACCAGGCTTTCCTTGTTGGCAAGGGCAAGGACCTTTCCGCACTTCAGGGCTTCGATGGTAGGCTCGAGCCCGATACTGCCGGGGAGGGCATTGACGACGGTCTCAACGTCGGAGCGGATCATCTCTTTCATGCCTTCGATGCCTGCGTGGACACGTATGCCGGGCGCGGTGACCGCGCTTACCTGCCTTTCGTCGAAGACGCAGGCCGCGCGGGGTTTGAAGCGGGCGATCTGTTCGTTGAGGAGTTCTATGTTGTTCCTGCAGGCAAGACCGCAGACCTCGAAGGCCGCGGGGTTGTTGGCGATGACCTCAAGTGTCGCCGTGCCGATAGAGCCGGTGGAACCCAGTATGAGTACTTTTTTCTTCATAGGTATCTCGTCCATACCAGACACATGTAAAGGAAGGGGGCCGTGAAGACGAAGCTATCGATACGGTCCAGGAGCCCGCCGTGCCCGGGAATGAGCTGTGAGGAATCCTTTGTGTTGAACACCCTCTTGCATGCCGATTCGAGAAGGTCGCCTGCCTGCCCGAGCAAGCCTGTTGCGGCTCCCACGCCGAGGGCCACCGGAATGCTCAGGCCCAGCAGCCGGCAGGCCGCGGTTATGACCACCAGGGAGCCCAGAACGGCGCCGAAGAGGCCTTCAACGGTTTTCTTCGGGCTGATCCGGGGAGCCAGCGGGTGCTTTCCGAATTTCTTCCCGATGCCGTAGGCGAAGATGTCGCTTGCCCAGATGGAAAAGAGAAGGATGAGAGGGAACAACCTGTCCAGTTCCTTCAGCAGGTAGAGGTAGAAGAAGGGGATGAGGATGAAGAGGTTGCAGAAGAGGAGAAGGGCGGTCTGACCTGTCAGGTCACGGTTCGCCTCTTCAAAGGATGCCTTTCTGTCGAACACCTTGAAGACGATTACGATGAATGCCGATGCCATCATCCAGAACAGGTATATCTGGAAGAGGCGAAAGTAAAGAGGAACCGTTCCGGCGATGACGAGGACCGCGACAAGGTATTTCATGCGGCAGCCAGCGAGGGTCGCGGCCTCCAGGAATGCCACGACACTGATGGCGAGAAGAAGGGTGAGGAACCAATCCGCGGGCAGGATATAGAAGAGAAAGGCGATGACGGGGGCAATGCATATGCCCGTGATGACGCGCTTTTTCAGTTCTCCCAATCAGAAATCCTTTACGTTTCCAAACCTTCTGTCACGCTTCGCGAATTCGGCCAGCGCGTCGAGAAAGGCCTGTTTTCGAAAATCGGGCCAGAGGATATCGGTCACGTAGATCTCGGTATAGGCCACCTGCCAGAGCAGAAAATTGGAGAGCCTCATCTCCCCGCTGGTGCGGATGAGGAAGTCGGGATCGGGTATCTCCGGACTGTAAAGATGCCGTCTGAAGGCTTTTTCATCGATCCTTTTCACGAGGCCCTTCTTCACATCCTCGCACAGGTGGCGTACGGAGCGTATGATCTCCCTGCGGCCGCTGTAGCTCAGGGCGATCGACAGGACAAGGTTCCTGTTGCGCTCCGTCTTCTTCATCACAGCATCGAACTGTGCCTGGAGCGACTTCGAGAAATCACCTCTCTCGCCGATGATGTTGAAGCGTATACCGCGGTCCATCATCATGGGGAGTTCCTCTTCCAGGTAGAGGCCGAGAAGGAACATCAGCGCCTTGACCTCTTCCCTTGGCCGGGACCAGTTCTCCTTCGAGAAGGCATAGAGGGTGAGATAAGGAATGCCCAGCTCGCAGGTCGCCTCGGTGATGTCCCGGACCGAGTCGATCCCGACCTTGTGGCCTTCGACTCTCCTGAGTCTCTGCTGTTTCGCCCATCTGCCGTTCCCATCCATGATGATGGCGACGTGAGTGGGCAATCTGTCGGGAACCTTTTCTTTCATCGATAACGTCGCTCAGATGGAGAGTATCTCTTTTTCTTTCTCGGAAAAGAGCTTTTCTGCCATGTCTATGTGCTTGTCCGTGAGCTTCTGGACGTCGTCCTGTTTCTTCTTGAGATCGTCCTGGGAGATGGCCTTGTCCTTCTCCAGCTTCTTCAGTTTCTCGTTGATGTCCCTTCGGACGTTTCGCATGGCGACGCGGGTGCCCTCGAGCATCTTGCTTCCCTGCTTCGTGAGTTCCTTGCGCCTCTCTTCGGTGAGCTTCGGAAAGGTCAGCCGGATGGTCTTGCCGTCGGACATGGGATTGACTCCGAGATCGGATTTCTGAATAGCTTTCTCGATCTCCGCGATGACGGTATTGTCCCAGGGCTGTATGGTGATGGTCCGCGAATCGGGGACCCCGAGGGTCGCCACCTGGTTGAGCGGGGTGGGCTGCTTGTAATAGTCTATCTTGATATCCTCCAGCAGGGATACCGAGGCGACACCGGTGCGCAGTTTCGAGAAGTCCTTCTTGAGTGCCGCGAGTGATTTCTTCAGCTTGTCCTCAAGTTCGGTCATAACGTCATTGCTCATAGGGTTACCTCCTCACGATCGTCCCTATTTTCTCGCCAAGAACCACTTTCCTCAAGTTATCCCCGACGCGTATACTGAACACGGCGATGGGGATGTCGTTCTCCTTGCAAAGCGTTATAGCGGTAAGGTCCATGACCTGAAGGTCTTTCTCCAGGACCTCGCTGTAAGATATTTCCGGGTAGAAGACGGCGTCGGTGTGGACCTCGGGGTCCCTGTCGTAGACGCCGTCCACCTTCGTGGCCTTCATGAGTATGTCCGCCCTCGTCTCGACGGCGCGAAGGGCCGCGGCGGTGTCGGTGGTGAAGTAGGGGTTGCCCGTTCCGCAGGCGAAGATAACTATCTTTCCCTCGTTGAGGTAGCTCCTGGCCCGCGCATGGTCGTAAGGTTCGGCTATCCTTTCCAGGGCGAGCGCCGTTTGCACCACCGCCGGAGTGCCCATCCTGATGAGCGTGTCCTGGAGGACGAGGGCGTTGATGACGGTTGCCACCATACCGACGTAGTCTCCGGTGACGCGGTCCATCCCCTCCTTCTCGCCCTTCTTCCCGCGGTATATGTTGCCGCCGCCGAGCACGATGGCGACCTCGACGCCAAGTCCTCGAACATCTCCTATCTGGCCGGCAATGTCGGCAACAGTGGCATGATCGATGCCATGCCCCTCGTTGCCCATGAGAACCTCACCGCTGAGTTTGAGGAGAATCCTCTTGTATCTCATGCTAATCCTGAGTTGTCTCGCCCAGCTGGAACCTCACGAAACGGTTGATCACGATCTTTTCCCCCGTCTTCACGAGGAGATCCTCGAGAAGGTCCTTGATCGTCATGTCCGGATTCTTAATGAAGGTCTGTTCCACCAGGCAGACCTCCTGGTAGAACTTCTCCAGTTTCCCCTCGGCTATCTTGTCGACGATCTTTTCCGGTTTCCCGGATTCGAGAGCCTGGTTCCTGTATATGGTCTTTTCCCTTTCGACGTGTTCCGCGGGAATGTCCTCGCGCTTCACGTACAGCGGGTTCGAGGCTGTTATCTGCATCGCCACGTCCTTGACGAAATTCTGGAACTGGTCCGTCTTGGCGACGAAATCGGTCTCGCAGTTGATCTCGACCATGGTGCCCACTTTGCCGCCTGTGTGTATGTAAGAGGCGACAGAGCCCTCGGAAGCAACCCTTCCCATCCTCTTCTGAAGTTTGGCAAGGCCTTTTTCCCGAAGGAAATCAACCGCCTTGTCCATATCGCCGTTGGAATTCTTCAGGGCCTCTTTGCAGTCCATGAGGCCGACACCTGTTTTTTCACGTAATTTTTTTACTGCGTCAGCAGAAATATCCATGGAAGTCCTCCTCAACTCTTAAGCTTCGTACTCGTCGTATTTTTCCTCTTCCAGCACGCTTTCGTCGACAAAGGGCTTGAGATCTTCGGCCGGCCCCCCATCCTTGCCCTGGAATTCTTCAACGTACAGGGCTTTTCCTTCCAGGACCGCGTCGGCGACACGGGCGGTTATGAGCTTGATGGCGCGGATGGCGTCGTCGTTGCCGGGGATCACGAAATCGATATCGTCGGGGTCACAGTTCGTGTCGACGATGCCGACGGTGGGGATGCCCAGCTTCTTGGCCTCATTCACGGCGATGTATTCCTTCTTCGGGTCGACGACGTATATGGCCCCGGGAAGTCTTTCCATGCCTTTGATGCCGCCGATGTTCCTTTCCAGTTTCTCTATCTCGCGCTCTATACCGATGGCCTCCTTTTTCGGAAGGACCTTGTATATGTCGCTTTCCTTCAACTCCTCGTACTTGCGGAGCCGGTCGATGCTCTTTTCGATGGTCTGAAAGTTCGTCATCGTGCCGCCCAGCCACCGGTTGTTGACGTGGAATGCTCCGCAGCGTTTCGATTCTTCGGCGATGGCTTCCTGGGCCTGTTTCTTCGTGCCAACGAAGAGGATGTATTCGTTGCGGGACGCCACTTCCTTGACGAAGTTGTAGGCTTCTTTGAACATCTTCAGCGTTTTCTGAAGGTCAATGATGTAGATGCCGTTGCGGGCTCCGAATATGTAAGGCTTCATCTTGGGGTTCCAGCGTTTTGTCTGGTGCCCGAAGTGAACGCCAGCTTCCAGCAATTGTTTGATGGTAAGATTCGACATTTTTCCTCCTGGTTTTAGTCTTCCGCCTTTCGCACTTTAACGGCAGACAGTTCCCTGCACCCTGACATTAATTGAAAGACGTGCGAATTTGATCGAGTTGTAAAATACCATATGATTACGTGTATTTCAAGAAAAAAGGGGGAAAGGGCCATGAAGGGGACAGAGGAAAGGGATAGGACCAATAGGACCAATTAGACCCATAGGACGAAATAGGACCTGTAGGACGGACTCATCACGCTACGGGACCGCAACTGCCTTCAGCGCGTCCTATAGGTCCTATCTGTCCCATAGGTCCTATCGATCCTATAAGTCCTATTTTCTCTCCCCCCGGTGGCGCTCTTCCTCCTGCTCCCCGATCCCTATCCCGTTTCTTCCCCCTTCTCCCTCACTATTGCCTGGATGTATGTCTTTCCCCCGAGTTGGAGCGTGTTGAGGCTGATCTCGGTATCGAAATCCGTCCCGTCGAACCGTCTGTGGCGCCAGCGGAAGAACTGGGGTTTGCCCTCCAGGGCTGCCCTGACCGTTGCGATCGCCTTTTCCTTCGAATTACTTCCGTCGGGCTGGATGGGGGGAGAGAGTTCGTAGGGGGCCTGTCCGATGATCTCTTCCTTTTTGCAGCCGAACATGGAAAGGGCCTTGAGGTTACAGTCGATAAAGGAATTCCCGTGGATAAGGAATATCGCATCGCTGGCATTCTCGAAAATGGCGTGGAACCTCATTTCGCTATCCCTGAGCGCGTCCGATGCCAGTTTGCGTTCCGTGACATCCCTCAGGTATGCCAGCGTGACAGGTTCGTTGCGGTATGTCGTGCTTGTGGCCGAGACTTCCACGTAGACGATGCTCCCGTCCTTCTTTCTGCCCCTGAACTCGTATTTGTCGGGTACCTTTTCTCCCCGCTGCCGTCTTTCGTTGATGCCCCGGACACGCTCGAGGTCTTCGGGGTCTACGGTCTCCTCGTGGCCATGGCCGATGACCTCATCCGGGGAATCGAATCCGAACATATCGCAAAAACGCTGGTTCACATAGAGATGGGTGCTGCCCTTGACGATGGCCACGCCGTCGTTGGAATATTCGATGGCTGTCCGGTAACGCTCCTCCGATTCTCTCAGTCTTTCCTCGGCCTCCCTTCGGGCGGTTATGTCCCGCATCGACTGGATGACCCCGGTGATGTTGCCGTCAAGGTCGTAAATGGGGCTCGCCTTCGCCCAGATGTAAACAGGTTTGCCGCGCAGCAAGAAAGGTTCACGGGGTTCGGCAACGAGGCGGTCCATCTCCTTTGTTATGAAGTAATACCCTTTCTCCGCGTCACGGTCCGGTCTCAGGACGAAGTCGGCGAGAAGGGGCTGGCGTTTTCCGTAAAAGGGCAGGGAGTACTCGCGGTTCCCCTTGCCGAGGATATCGACCGCACGAACGCCGGATAGTTCTTCCATGGCCCTGTTCCAGGCGATCACCCGGCCGTCCCTGTCGATGGCGAAGGTGGCGTCGGGAAGGAAGTTGATGATGTCTGTGAGCCTGCGCTCCGACTCGACAAGGGCCTCTTCCGTTTTCTTGTACTCAGTGACGTCCTGCACCACGGTGAGGATGGTGTTGTCACCGGTTACGGCATGGGGCACGATACTGAGGAGCGCCTGGACTATCTGCCGGTCCTTGCGCCGAAGGTCGACAAGATAATTGTGCAGTATCCCCCTGTTCTTGAGGTGTTGCAGAAGTACCTGCCTGTCGCGGCTTGTTGCGAAGAGATCCCGGGTCCTGAGGTTCGATATCTCGGCACGGGTATATCCGGTCATCCTCTGGAAAACCGAATTGTAGGATACTATCCTGCCGTCAGGGGTGTTGATGCATACCCCCACGGGGATGTTCTCGAACAGCAGCCGGTAACGTTCCTCGCTTCTGCGCAGGGTCGTTTCGATCTGCCTTTCCTCCGTGACGTCGGAGATGAGAGCGTATACGCCGTCTATCTGCCCCTCCGGGCCCGTGCAGGGTACGATCCTGCCCCTGAAGTGACGCGAAACACCCGCCTTGTCGGCCATTTCCTGTTCGAAGACCACCGTCTCGCCCTTGAGGGACCTTTCAACGAACTCTTTTACGAGAGACCACTCCCGGGGGCCCAGGACCTCCTCGACCCGTTTTCCGTATATGTCGTCACCCGTCTTCCCACACCATGATTCATAGATCTTATTGACGAAGCGATACCGAAAGTCCCTGTCGATGTACACGATCGATATCGGCAGGGGGTCGACCATGAGGCGGAGCCTTTTCTCATCCTCGCCCGTCAGCTGAGAGATGGCTTGTGCGCCGGCAACGCCCGCTCCGATCTCCATGACGTCGGCAGTTTCATCGGGTTTGAGGGGTCTGTTGTGAAGGTTTCTCATGTTCTCTGCGCACCTCCGTTTTGGAACGGTCACATCACACCTGATCGAAACAGGGCCCGACGGGGTACCGATGGAGGGTAGCGAAAGAACCAGTGCAGCGAGACGGTGACTGACATGTGAGGATCGGGCCTTATGTCCTGATGTGCACTATGTCATTATAATAGCATGATTTTACCCGAATGGGGGATAAATAAAGATAAATAAATGGGGGTGCTGGGTGATGGGTTATGGGAAAGGAAGATGTTGGAATCGTTGGAACCGTTGGAATCGTTAGGCCGGGCCACTTGCTTTCCTATGGCCCATAGCCCATTACCCATAGCCCGTTTTACCTTCTTGAAAACATTGGGGGTTGTGTGGTATGTTGACGAAAACAAAAGGAGGGCCATATGCCATCTCTTTCCAAGAAGACGGAATTAAAAAGAAAAAGAAAGAAAGCATCCCAGAACCCGAAGAGAAAGAAAGCGATGTCCAAGGCGTCTACCCCGGCATTTGCCGTTCACGTAGACAAGGAATGAGCGAAAGAACCCTGCGATATGAAATAGGGCCGATACGCCCACCCAACGAAGCTTACAGTCTTCTGGTAAGGTTCACCAGGAATTGCCCCTGGAACAAGTGTCTCTTTTGTCAGGTCTACAAGGGGAAGCGCTTCGAGAAACGCTCCCTTGAGGAGATCAGGTCTGACATAGATACCATCAAGGCCATCCATGACGACATCAGGGAGCTTTCATGGAAAAAGGGTTTCGCGGGAAAGATCACCGATTCCCTGGTGGAATCGGTGTTCGACAGTCACACGATCAATGAGGGCTACAAGTCTGTCGCCGTGTGGATGTATTTCGGATGCAAGAACGTTTTCATCCAGGACGCGAACTCGCTTGCCATGAAGGCGGACGTCTTCATCGACGCGCTCACGCACCTCAAGGAGACCTTTCCCACCATCGACCGCGTAACCTCGTACGCGCGGTCCCGCACTCTTGCCAGGAGCGTGTCGGGGGAGAATCTGAAAAGGATGAAAGAGGCCGGATTGACGAGGCTTCACGTGGGGCTCGAGTCCGGTCACGACCCTCTCCTGCAATACATCAACAAGGGGGCGACACGCGATGACCACGTGCTTGCCGGCAGAAAGGTTAAGGAGGCCGGGATCGAGCTTTCGGAGTACGTTGTGCTCGGTCTGGGAGGGAAGAAATGGTGGAGGGAACATGCCCTGGATACCGCCCACGTCCTCAATCAGATCGATCCCGATTTCATAAGATTTCGGACCCTTAAGGTGCTCAGGACAATGCCGCTCTACGAGAAGCTGGAGACGGGCGACTTTCTCCTCCCTGATGAAGAGGACATCCTCAGGGAAGAGAGATTGCTCATCGAGAACCTTGAAGGCATAGGCAGCTACGTCAAGAGTGATCATATCCTCAACCTCCTGGAAGAGATCGACGGCAGGCTTCCCTCGGACAAGAAGAAGTTCCTTGAAACCATTGACCGCTATTTCAGCCTGTCCGAGGAGGAAAGGCTGATATACCGTTTCGGCAGGCGTTCCGGCATCTATCGTTGCCTCGACGACCTGGGGGACGAGCTCACCTGTTTTCGCATCAGGAAATCCATCCGGGAAATGGAAGAAAAGGAACCCGGCAGCGTCGAGAAGACCATCTCACTACTCCTCGAGAACTATATCTGAGAACGGTTTCACGTTCCAGGTTTCAGGCTTAAAAGACAAAAAAAGGGTTTGCGTGGAATGCAGAATCTGTTGAGCTCCGGTCCTGCCTAAACGTCCCGTCTTTGTCTTTAACCTGAAACCTGAGACCTGAAACGTGAAACCTTTTTTTTGTTTATTGACATTTGACGATGGTCCGTGAGAATATTTTTCCTGTTGTCGCCATGGAAAGGGGGCTCGTGGGCGTCGATCCTGTCTTTCGTCAATTATGACCTTTCGCGGAAAGCTTCTGTTTATGTTCTCGATGATAGCTTCGTCGGGCGTGGTGCTTTCTTCTCTGCTCACGCACAGGTCGGCAAGCAGGCGTCTCGGATCGGCGGCGGAGAGGGAGTTGGAACGCACCGCGGCGCTGATCGCGAGGCAGAGCGAAACCACCCTCGATATCTTCGCCTCAGGTGTCCGGTCGCTGGCCCGGGAGGACTGTGTTCGTCGGGCGATCCTTCGTCCCCGGTCCCGTGCCGTCGTCGACGAGGCTTGCAGGCGTTTTCAGGAGGTCCTTGAAGAGGCGAAGGTATATCAGTCGATAAACCTTCACGACCGCGATGCCCGGTGTGTTGCCTCTTCGTTCCCGGACCGGGTGGATCTCGAGAGCATGCAGCGGGAAGTGGCTAGACGGCCTGATTTCCTCTCCGCCATGAGAGGGGAGACGGCCATATCCCAGATCTTCCTCAGCCGGGGAACGGGCCGTCCCGTTATAGTCATCACGGCTCCCGTGGACAACGGCGGCACGATCAGCGGTGTCGTGCGGGCAGTCATAGATCTCACATATTTCAACGACTACGTTCTGGCCCCCCAGGACTATGTTCACGGGGGAAAGGCCTATATCTTCGACCCGAAGCTCGACAGGGAGGTTCCCGACGGCTGGGAGGCCCACAACACCATTGAGGCGAGGGCATACGAACAACCCGATATCCCCATTCCTGAGGAGGTGCTCGCGCGCGGGACCGGTTCCGTGAGCTACCCGTCGAAGCAGGGCACGCAACTGGCCGCGTTCCGCAGGACACCGCAGCCTGAGTGGTACTTTGTTGTCGAGAAGCCGAGGAAGGAGATCATGAAACCCATACACGCAATGGGAAGAGTGACCGCGGGCACGCTGATCAGCACTCTTTTCGGTGTGTGGGGGGGTGCTCTCGCCGTGGCACGACCTTTGCTGGCCAGGCTCGGACAGTGCATGGACCTGGCCCGTGATATCGAGGCGGGGCGTCTCGACCGGCGTGTGGAGGTCAGGGGCACCGATGAGGTCGCCCGTCTGGGAAGGGGGCTAAATGCAATGGCCCACAGTCTCGAGGAGAGCCACGCGGCGCTTGAAGAGGCGGAACGCCTGTACAGGGGTATCTTCGAGAACGCGGTGGAAGGGATATTTATTATGGACCCCGACGGCTTTCTCCTGAATGTGAACCCGGCCTTTGCGCATCTCCTGGGCCGCGAAGGTTCGGGCGAGGTGCTGGGAACGAACATGACGGACCATTGCGGTGCAGATGCGGGCTCCCTTCTTCTCGGGGAATTGCGGAGATCGGGCGGTGTCAGCGGTCTGGAGGTCGACCTTGTCCGGCGCGACGGGGCGAAAAGGACGGGCGTCGTATACGCGAGGGCGGACCGCGACAAAGAGGGCGCGTTGATCAGGATCCAGGGCCTGCTCAATGATATCACGGAAAAGAAAGAGGTCGAAGAGGAGCGCCACAGGGCGCAGGAGGCGCAGCGAAGGTTTGTCGAGGCTCAACTGGAGACGCTGAGGTACCAGATCAATCCCCATTTCCTTTTCAATGTCCTTAATTCCCTGGATGCCCTTTCGAGGACGGACCCCGGCCGGATCGCCGAACTGGTGCGACAGCTCTCCCGGTACCTGCGTTCCACTCTCTCGTCACGGGAATCGGGACTGGTTCCGCTCAGCAGGGAAATGAGCGTCATCGAAAGCTATCTCAGCCTGGAAAAGGTCCGGTTTGAGGAGGACCTGGCCGTTTCCGTCAGTGTGCCCGAGGAGATAGGGGATACCATGGTACCCGAACTGCTTGTTCAGCCCATCGTGGAGAATGCCGTCAAGCACGGAATGAAGACGTCCCCCCTTCCTCTTCGGGTTGACGTTGCATGCGTGGCGGCAGGGGAGTTTGTCAGGATCGAAGTTACGAACACGGGAAAATGGGTTGCCCGGGACGCCGGAACAGATGCAGGAAAGGGCGGTATCGGGCTCGAGAACATACGAACACGGCTTGAGCTTACCTACGGTGACCGCTGCGGCCTTAGGACCGGCGAGTCAGGCGACAGGGTGGTGGTCACTGTTGAAATCCCGCGGAGAGGAGAAAAGAATGAAAAAGGACTCTGACGAGATCCGGGCACTTATCGTTGACGATGAACGGCTTGCACGGGAGAATCTGAAGGAACTGCTGAGAGACCAGTGGGATGTGAGGATAGTCGGCGAGGCAAAGAATGCGGACGAGGCGGAAAGGATGATCACTGCCCTCGGTCCAAACCTGATATTCCTTGACATCCAGATGCCGGGAGGATCGGGGTTCGACCTCCTGGCGCGTCTCGAAGACCCGCCTTCCGTTATCTTCGTTACGGCCTACGACCAGTATGCCATACGGGCATTCGAGGTCAATGCGCTGGATTACCTTCTCAAACCCATCGAACCGGCACGCCTCAGGAATGCACTGAGAAGAGCGGCGTTCCGTCTGCCCTCCTTCGACCCGGCGGGAGAGATCTTTTCCGCCGCCGACCAGGTCTTCCTCAATACGGGCAAGAAGGCCTCTTTTGTGTCTGTCAGCAACATCGTAGCCATCTTCTCCGAGAGGAACTATACCAATGTCCACAATATCCAGGGCGAGCGCTTTATGGTCCGGTCATCGCTGAGAGATTGGGAGAGGCGCCTGCCCGCCGAGATGTTCGTCCTCCTCGACCGATCCACGATCATCAATAAGAACCACGTCGAGCTGTGGACCCTCCACGCCAGGAAAGCAGAGCTGAAAATGACGGGCCTGGCCGAGCCGATCGAACTCGGGAGAGCGGCCTATACCCGGTTCAAAGAACTGATCGTGACGCCCAAGGCAAGGGGTCAGGAGAGTCGGAAGGACCCAGAAGAAGACTCCAGGGGCGAGAAAATGTAGCAGAATTGCTGTTTGAGCACTTCACAGGGCACGATCGTACCATAACATCGACATCCTCCATCTTTACCATGTAAAATCCACCGTAACAAACCCCTGTAGTCGCACCATTCCATTCAGGCCGGGACGTGTCAACATCGCTGTATTTACACAAGTCCCGGCCTTCTTACTGTACAGATCCGGGACATGTCCAAGTTTCGTAACGAATCATGTCAGGTTTGTCCCTCTGTCTGATACCGGTCCCAATAATCGGGTAAAATCGTAACCGCAAACCCCAATGTTTCATCATCCCACCAAGCCGGGGCATATTCACCGGGGGGGAGTGAATGCCCCGGCTTCCCTGAAGCGATCGACCCCACCGGACTTCGAACTCAGGATAGCTCAGAGGACTTCCGTGGCATCTCCATGTGGCACGCCGGCAACCCAGCAAGGTCGATTCGGCACATGGGTTCTCAGATCACCGGACAGGTTCGATAGGATGGTTGTCATACCACACGCTTAGGAGGAGATCCAATGTTGATGAAATTGTCTTTAAAGCAGGGCAGGACGAAATGGGTGGATCACAACGAGGCCAGGATGCTCCAGAGGCAGGGACAGGTCGTCTGTGTCCTCGACATAAGGAATGAGGAAATCGCGGAGTTCCCGCCCTTCTGCAGCCTAAGGAACGATTACTGCAGTTCCTGCGTCTCGCTGCCCGACTAGACAACGGAGGACCGACGTGGCCTGCGGCCGTGCGACCGGTCTTGAGGCCGAAGAGATGGCCGGCGGGAATGGTCACGACGGGATCAAAGGCCTTGCGAGCCGGGGGTGCGCTGATGGGAGTCAGAACAAAAGAGAATGTCACATTTCTCGGGCTTCAGAAAGTGCCGTGGGGAGAGGCACTCATTTTGGTGAACAACGAAAGCGGAAGCACCGTCACATATGATCCGGCAAGACACACCATCGTCAACATGGACGGATACGTAAGGTCTGTTCTCGCATCACGGGAGAGGCAGCGGGTCGGCTAATCTTCATGGTCTTTTTCCCTGAAGTTGGAGGTAGGCCTCGATAGCGTTCACCAGTCCGGGGATATCCGACTGCTGTGCTTCGATGTCGACGTTGATGCCCGACTTTATCAGGGTTGCCGTTGTAACGGGGCCTATCGAGGCGATGACGCTGTTCTTCAATATTCCCTTACCATAAAGCATTATGAAATTGTTGGCCGTGGAAGAGCTCGTAAAGGTGACGATATCAAGGTCCTCGGGGACCGGTCCGGCCGGTGTCGGGATCGTTGCCCTGTAGATGGGTACGACGCTGCAGCTCCCGCCGTTCGTCCTTATGTATCGAATGATCACGTCGCGGGCCTCTTCGGCGCGGGGAATGAGGAAATTCCTTCCGGCAACGCCATAGGCCTCAAGGACGGAGACAACCCCCTCCGATGTGAACTTTTCCGGAACAAGGTCCGCCTGTATGCCGTAGATGGCAAGATGCGCGGCCGTTGCGGCGCCTATGGCGATGATGGTGAGGCCGCTCAACGCCCTGGCGTCCCTCCCCGATCCGCGCAGGTGCGCAAAGAATATGGAGGCCCCGTTGACGCTTGTGAAGATGATGGCGTCGTAGGAGGATATCCTGTCTATGGCGGAGCGAAGCCGCGAGTTGGGGATGATGGGTTCAATATCGATCGTGGGGAGATAGACGGGCTCGGCACCCCGGTCCGCCAGAAGCTCGCCGAACCTGCGGGATTGATGTGCCGAACGCGTTACCGCGACCCTCTTCCCGAAGAGTGGTTTATGCTCGAACCAGTTGAGCTTGTCCCTGAGGCGTATGACACTGCCAACGACAATGATCGCCGGAGGAGTGAGCTGCATCTTGCGGGCTTCCTCGGAGATAGTGGCGAGCGTTCCACGGACGACCTTTTGAGCCGGCAGGGTGCCTGACCGGATGACGCAGGCAGGGGTGTCGGGGTCCTTGCCTTCGAAAATAAGCCTTTTTGCGATCTTACCAAGGTTCTTCACGCCCATGAGGAAGACAAGGGTGTCCGGCCCCGTTGCCAGTTCGTGCCAGTTGATTGATGAAGCGGATTTCTTCTCATCCTCATGGCCTGTTATGAAGACGACGGTGGAGGCGTGATCGCGGTGCGTGAGTGGTATACCGGCGTAGGCGGGGACCGAGATGGCCGAAGTGACACCGGGGACGATCTCGAAGGGAATGCCGATCCCGGCAAGGTGCTCTGCTTCCTCGCCTCCTCGACCGAAGATGAAAGGATCGCCGCCCTTCAAACGCACCACCACTTCATTTCCCCGGGCCTTTTCGGCCAGAAGCGTGTTGATCTCCTTCTGCGGGAGTTCGTGGCGGGAGGCCTCCTTTCCCGCGTATATGATCTCCACGCCGGCGTGGGCGTACTCGAGGAGGCCTTTGTTCACCAGGTTATCATAGATGATGACATCGGCCTGGCGGATAAGCTCGAGGCCCCTTATGGTGATGAGCTTTATGTCCCCCGGACCGGCGCCGACGAGATATACCTTACCCATGCGAACATTATACGGAGGTTGCAGGCTTTTCTCAAAGGATAAATGAAAAAGGGCAGGGGCCAGGATTCAGGGGGCAGGGCCAGAGGATGGGAGAGGGAATAGGACGAATAGGAGAGGAGGATAGGACCTATAGGTCCTATCCACCCCATCCGCACTCTTCCCGCTATTCCCTGCTCCCCTTCTCCTTCCCCTGAATCAATTGACAGTCGGTTCGCCTTGTGCTACGCTTCATGTTGAACGTGCCACAGGGAGGTGACCATGTCTCAATTAGTGCGGTTCGGGGTTTCGCTAGACGGGGACCTGTTGAGGAAGTTTGATGAGCATATCAGGGAGAAGAACTACTCCAACCGGTCGGAGGCGTTCCGGGACCTCATACGGCAGGAGCTCATTGCGAAGGAGTGGGAGATCGGGGAAGAGGTCGCCGGCGCGGTAACGCTCATATACGACCATCATCACCGGGAGCTCCTGAACAAGGTGACGGACCTTCAGCATGATTATCAGCATGCCATCATATCCACGCAACACGTCCACCTCGACCACAACAATTGCCTCGAGATAGTCGCCGTGAGGGGAAAGCCGGATGAGGTACGCCGGCTGGCGGAGATACTCAGGGCGATCAAGGGCATAAAACACTGTACGCTGAGCATGTCCAGTACGGGGAAAGAACTGGTATGAGAAGCGGTCGGGCGAGGGAATAGGGGAAAATAGGACGAATAGGAGGATAGGACCTATGGGACATATTGGACCTATAGGACAGGATAGGACTTATAGGACTATCAAAGCGCAATTGCCTCCCACAAGGGACAACCGATCCGTCCTATTGGTCCTAAGCGTCCTATCGGTCTATAGGTCTTATAGGTCCTATTCTCCTATAGGTCCTATCCCTTCTTTTTCTCTTCTTCCCTTCCTCTCCCAGTCTGTCCCGTCCTGTCCCCGCCCGGCGGTTTCTTCCTTGAAAAGGGCCATCCTTTCTTATAGTATTGATGGATAAACGAGGGTTGCCTGTCGTTGTTTCGAGTCTTCAGGGGAGGAAGAAGTATGTTCAGAAACATCCTTTGTGTCGTTTTCGCGGCGGTCGTGTGGTTGGGTGCCGGCAGCTATGCCTCCGGCGCGTCGGTGGGACTCTTCTCGCCGGAAGGCTCTGTCAAGGACATCCGCCAGGTAACGGTTCGCTTTACGGACCAGATGGTGGCCTTTGGCGATCCCCGCCCCGCGGACCCCTTTACGGTGCAGTGTGCGGGGAAAGGCCAGGGGCGCTGGATCGACGGGAACAACTGGTCCTATGATTTCGAGAAGGCACTCCCTGCTGGCCTGTCCTGTACCTTTGCCCTGAAGCAGAATCTGAAGACCCTCGCCGGGGCTCCCGTTACAGGCAGAAGAACCTTTACCTTCAATACGGGGGGGCCTTCGGTCAGGGAATCGGACCCGTGGGCGGAGGGGAGCGAGGTGGAGGAGGGGCAGACCTTTCTCTTCCGGCTGGACGCCCCGGCCACGCAGGCGTCGATCATGAAGAACGTCTCCTGTTCCATCGAGGGGGTCCGCGAGCAGGTCGCCATACGGCTCATAACCGGCGAGGAGCGCAGAAGAGTGCTCCGTGGCATGGCTGTCCCGAAGAAGGAAGAGGACAATGTGGTGCTCTTCCAGTGCAGACAGACGTTTCCTCCGAAGGCCCACGTGAAGGTCATATGGGGAAGGGGAGTGGCGTCGAAAAGCGGCGTGGCGACGACGAAGGACCAGGTCCTCTCCTACCGTGCGCGCGGGCCTTTCACCGCGAGGTTCCGCTGCATGAAAGAGAAGCCTCAGGGCGGGTGCATACCGTTGTCACCGATGCGGCTCATCTTCTCGGCCCCGATATCGAAGAAGGATGCGGCGAAGATCATGATCTCCACGGGCAAGGACGCCGCGAAGAAGTTGACCTGGAAGCCGGGGATAGACGAGGAGGGTGAGAGCGACATTGCGTATCTCACGTTTCGGGGACCTTTCCCGGAAAAGAGCCTCTTGAGCGTGCATCTCCCGGAAGGCCTCAGGGACATTTCCGGACGTTCCCTTTCAAACGTGGACAAGTTTCCCCTTCCCGTCAGGACCGACACATATCCTGCCCTTGCCAAGTTTCCCGACCGGTTCGGGGTTGTCGAATCGGGCAAGGAGGCCTTCCTGCCCGTCACGGTCCGCAATATCGAAGAAGACATAGAGACCTGGCTGGCGCGAGGGGATGAAGGGGGGAACTCCGGGCCCGGCGGCAGGAAGGAGAACTCCGTCCAACCGGCCTCGAAAGACCAGGCGCGCGAGGGTGGAGGGGTTCCCCTGGCCGGGGAGATAAAGGCCGGTATTCATAAAGCGGCGGAAGATGCGGATGCGTCGGTCATAGCGTGGCTCCACAGACTGGCCGCATCCCCCCGGGAAAGGTCGCTCTTGAAGGGAGTTCCGGGCAGCCATGCCGTGACCATACCCAAACCGGGGGGGACGAAGGAATTTGAGGTCATAGGCATACCCCTGTCCGAGCCCGGTTTCTATATCGTCGAGATAGAGAGCCTCATGCTCGGGCAGAGGCTGCTGGAAAAGCCGGGTCCCGTCTACGTACCCACCGCCGCCCTGGTCACGAACATGGCGGCGCATCTCAAGTGGGGCCGGGAGTCTTCCCTGGTTTTCGTGACGGCCTTGGACAGCGGTGAACCCGTGCCCAACGCATCCGTCACCCTCAGGGATTGCAAGGGTGGCCTGATCTGGCAGGGGAAGGCGGATGAGAAGGGCATCGCCAGGATCGCGAAGCGCCTTCCCAATGTCTCCAGTCTCCCTCAATGCCGGCGCGGCAAAGAGGAGAAGGGCCTTTACTACGAGTACTCACGGGTGTTGTCGGGGATCAGGGGAGGTCTTTTCGTATTCGCCCGCAACGGTAAGGACATGACCTTCACCCATTCCAGCTGGGATGACGGCATCGAGTCCTGGCGCTTCGGTCTGCCCGGCGAGTACGACGACGGCCGCGGTGAGCCGGTGATCGCCCACACGGTCTTCGACAGGACCCTTCTGCGCGCTGGTGAGACGCTGCATATGAAACATTTTGCCCGGCAGCGGACCATGGAAGGTCTCTTCGTACCCCCGGATCTCGGGAGCATCAACGAGGCGGTGATCGTTCACGTGGGAAGCGACGAGAAGTACACCATGGACCTCACGTGGAAAGGTAACGGCACCGCCGAGAATACGTGGAAGATACCCCTCGCGGCGAAGCTCGGCACCTATAACATCTATCTCCGGCGCACGCCTGCCCCGGGCAGACGGGGGGTCCTGGGGCAGCTCTCGGGTTCTTTCAGGGTGGAACAGTTCCGTGTGCCCCTCATGCGTGGTTTCATCCGGGGCCCGAAGGAACCCGCCATCGACGCGCGTTCCGTCGATCTCGACATCGACGTGAGGTATCTCTCGGGCGGCCCGGCGTCGGACCATCCCGTCAGGATCCGTTCCGAAATGGAACAGAAGTACATCTCCTTTGACGATTACGAGGATTATATCTTCTCCAGGGGGCGGGTCAAGACGGGTATCGAAAAGCTCGGTGAGGCCGCCGATAGTCTCGCCGGGGATGATGGCTCCGGTGATGATGAGAGCGAGGAAGGCGCTGCGAGGACAAGGACCGACAGGTTCGGCCGGCCGCGGCTGCGCCTGAAGACGGTGGACCTGAAACTCGACAGGAATGGGACGGCGCGGACAACGCTCGGGGACCTTCCCCCGTCGGATGTGCCCCGGGAGATATTGAGCGAGCTCGAGTTCAGGGACCCCAACGGGGAGGTTCAGACATCCTCGACGAGGATACCCGTCTATCCGTCGATGCTTCATACGGGGATCCAGGCGCGCGGGGATGGACCCACGGGTATTCTCAGGTACCAGGTGGTCGTTCTCGATCTCACGGGGAAGCCTCAAGCAGACTCAGAGGTCACGGTCAGGGTCTTCAAGCGGTCCACGTATTCCCACAGGCGCAGGATTACGGGTGGTTTCTACGCCTTCGACAACACCACGGAAACGAAGGAGATAGGAGAGCACTGCAAGGGAAAGACCGACGCCAACGGTGTCCTCTATTGCGAGGGCAAGGCACCCGTGACGGGAAGGATAGTCATGGAGGCCGAGGCGAAGGACTCCCGGGGGAATATCTCCTCCACGAACAGGGAGGTTACGGTCTACGGGAAGGATGACACATGGTACGAGGCACGCAACGATGACCGCATCGACCTTATCCCCCGGCGCCGTCAGGTCGATCCGGGTGAAACGATGAGCTTCGAGGTACGGATGCCTTTCCACGCGGCGACCGCGCTTGTCAGCGTGGAGCGCGAGGGCGTGATGGACGCGTACATAAAAAAGGTGTCCCGGGAGAACCCCCTCATAGACATCCCCGTGAAGACCAACTACGTGCCAAACATCTTTGTGTCGGCGTTTCTGGTCCGGGGACGGCTGGCGGGTACTCAGCCCACGGCGTCCTTCGATCCGGGGAAACCGGCCTACAGGCTCGGCATAGCCGAGGTCAGGGTGGGATGGAAGCCCCATGTCCTCAAGGTCAGAGTTGAGACCGACAGGAAGACATATGGCGTCAGGCAGAAGGTAAAGGCGCGCATCTCGGTGAGGACGCCCGACGGTTCAGCTCCGCCGAAGGGGTCCGAGGTTGCCGTGGCCGTTGTCGACGAAGGGCTTCTGGAACTCAAACCGAATTTGAGCTGGGGCCTGCTTGAGGCGATGATGCGCCGGAAGGGCTACGAGATGTCGACGGCCACATCGCAGATGATGGTCATAGGCAAACGCCACTTCGGGCGCAAGGCCCTTCCTCACGGGGGAGGGGGCGGGAAGCAGCTGACGCGGGAACTCTTCGATACGCTCGTGTACTGGAAGAGCGTGGTGCCGCTCGACAGCGACGGAGAGGCGGACGTTGTCTTCGATCTCAATGATTCCCTTACATCCTTCAGGGTGGTGGCGATCGCCAGTTCGGGGAAGGATCTTTTCGGCACCGGAGCCGAGACGATAAGGACCACCCAGGACCTCATGGTCCTTTCGGGCCTGCCCGGCCTTGTCCGGGAAGGCGACCGTTTTACCGCGGGATTCACGGTGCGCAACTCGTCGGCCAGGCAGATGGACGTGACGGTGGGGTTAACGCTGAGCGGCGGCAAGACATCGCAGCCCTTCGCGCCTCTCCAACTAGCCATCCCGGCGGGGCAGGCCCGGGAGGCCGCGTGGCAGGTCACCGTACCGCCGGGTGCCGTGAAGCTCGATTACGAGGTATCGGCGAAGGAGGCCTCCGGAGAGGCGGCCGATATGCTTAAGGCGACGCAGAAGGTGGTGCCGGCGGTCAATGTGAGGGTTGTCCAGGCCACGCTGACCCAGGTGAAGGATACCCTTAAAATGGACGTTGAGCGTCCCGCCGATGCCGAGCCGGACCGCGGCGGTGTGGCGGTGACCTTGAGGCCCAGGCTCGCCGAGGGACTTGACGGCATTATCGACTACATGCGCCGTTATCCTTACGTTTGCCTCGAGCAGAAGACGTCGAGGGCCGTTGCCCTCCACGACCGCGAGATGTGGAAAGACCTCATGACACAGTTGCCTGCCTATCTCGACACGGACGGCCTCGCGAAGTACTTCCCCCTCATGACGCGCGGCAGCGACGTCTTGACCTCCTACCTTCTCTCGATAAGCAGCGCGTCCGGGTACGAGATACCGCAGAATGTGCGTGCGAGGATGATCCGGGGCCTGAAAGGGTTTGTGGAGGGCAAGGTCGTAAGGCGATCCGCGCTTCAGACGGCGGACCTTTCCATCAGGAAAATGGCGGCGGTCGCGGCCCTCGCGCGGCATGGACAGGCCAGCGCGCAGCTTCTGACAACGATTGATATCGAGCCCAACCTTTGGCCGACGTCGGCTGTCCTTGACTGGATGGATGTCCTGCGGCGAATGCCGGGTATAGCCGACGGGCAGGGGAAGCTCGACAGAGCAGCCCAGATCCTGAGAAGCCGCCTCAACTTGCAGGGAACGACCATGGGGCTCTCCACGGAGAGATCGGACCAGCTCTGGTGGCTCATGGTGTCGACAGACCTCAACCTGGCCCGGACCCTCATCGCGACCATGGAGACAGGCACATGGGGTGAGGATGTGCCGCGCATCGCCCGGGGATTGGTGCAGAGGATGAAGAGAGGCCGTTTCGACACAACGACGGCGAACGCCTGGGGCGTGCTTGCCCTGCGGAAGTTCTCGCGGAAGTACGAGTCCGCTGCCGTGAAGGGGACCTCTTCCGTCGCCCTTGGCGGGAGGCAGGACAGCTTTTCGTGGGCCGACAACGCAAAGGGAAGCAATCTCATGCTGCCCTGGCCGGGAAAGAGAAGCGTCCTCGCGATCGATCACAGGGGTGAGGGAAGGCCCTGGGCCAGCGTTCAGAGCCTGGCGGCGGTTCCCCTGAGGACGCCTCTGTCGTCGGGTTACACGATAAAAAAGACGATCACGGAAGTGGAACGCAAGGCGCCGGGTGTGTGGACACGCGGCGACGTGATGCGCGTCCGGTTGGAGATCGATGCCCGCTCGGATATG
Organism: Syntrophobacterales bacterium Delta_02; assembly: GCA_001603955.1. Classification (GTDB taxonomy): domain Bacteria; phylum Desulfobacterota; class Syntrophorhabdia; order Syntrophorhabdales; family Syntrophorhabdaceae; genus Delta-02. Next base: position 41,784 of record LVAA01000028.1, read on the forward strand.
ACCTGGGTGGTCGTGAGCGATCCCATCCCGTCGGGAGCGGCGATCCTGGGAAGCGGCCTCGGGCAGGATTCGACCCTCCTTTCCCGGCAGGGACGTGAGCGGGGGTGGGTGTGGGAGGCTTACCGCGAAAGGTCCTTCGAGGCCCTCAGGGTTTACTATGAATTTGTACCCCGCGGGAAATGGACCGTGGAGTACAGTGTGAGGCTCAATAACGACGGAGTGTTCCGCCTGCCCGAGACACGGGTGGAGGCGCTTTACGCGCCGGAGATGTTCGGCGAGATCCCGAACCCGCCCGTGGAGGTGAGGAAATAGAAAAATGCTCTTCAGACGACGGAAAGGCGCGCGGAGGATATGCATCATCACGGCGCTTGTCCTCCTGTGTCTCGCCGCCGCAGGGTTCCTCACGGTGGCCTGGTCGGTCAGGAACACCGGCATAGCGTCCTTTCAGGACCTCAAGGCCTCGTATCGCACCTCCGATGCCGTCCTTCTCGACCGTCACGGGGAGGTCATCCATACACTGAGGACCGATGACAGCGGCAGGCGCCTGGAATGGACCTGTCTTGCCGACGCTTCGCCCTCGTTCCTGAGCACCGTCATCCTTGTCGAGGACCGTCGCTTCTTCAGACATCGCGGTGTCGACCCTTTCGCCTTCATCTCGGCCCTCGCGAGCAGGGCCGCGGGCGGAAGGCTCAGGGGTGCCAGCACCATCTCGATGCAAGTCGCTTCGCTGGTTGACCGGGGCTTGAGACCTAAGCGGGTCCACAGGGACCTCGGTCAGAAATGGCGGCAGATCATCACCGCGCTCGTCCTGGAGCGCAGCTGGACGAAGGAGGAGATACTCGAGGCCTACATCAACCTCATATACTACCGCGGAGAGCTCCAGGGTGTGAGGGCGGCGTCGAGAGGCCTCTTTGGCAAGGAGCCATCGGGTCTCACCCAGGTGGAATCCGTCATACTGGCCTCCCTGGTAACGTCGCCCAATGCGGCTCGGGAAGCCGTTGCCACGAGGTCCTGGCGCCTGGCGGTGAGGGCCGGGATGAGGGTGACCAGAGAGGACGTGGAAAAGAAGACGGCAGAGGCACTGGCGTCGGCCTACCATATTGCATTCGATGTCTCCCTGGCGCCCCATGTGGCGCGCATGCTTCTCGCCGGGCGGTGCCTGAGGGTAACGGCGACCCTCGATGGACGGCTCCAGGGGTTTGTTTTCGATGCCCTCAGGAACAACCTTGCCGCTCTGCGAGGAAGGAACGTGTCCGATGGGGCTGTTATGGTTGTCGACAATGCCACGGGCGAGATCCTCGCTTACGTTGGCAACAGCGGGAGCACGTCGAGCGCCGTCTGGATGGACGGCATTCGGGCGCGAAGGCAGGCGGGCTCGACCCTGAAGCCCTTTCTTTACGGGCTCGCCATCGAAAAGGGTTATCTCACTGCGTCATCCCTTCTCGAGGATACACCCCTTTCCATAATGACCCCAACGGGGCTTTATGTGCCGCAGAACTATGACAACCAGTTCCGGGGCACCGTGAGCGTGAGGTGTGCCCTTGCGTCGTCCCTCAATGTGCCTGCCGTCAAGACGCTCCTCGTGGCAGGCCTCGAGCCCTTCGTCGAAAGGCTGAAAAGGTTGGGATTTGCGAGCATTACCAGGGAGCCGGAGTTCTACGGGTATTCGATCGCCCTGGGATCCGCCGATGTTGAGCTCTACGAGCTTGTCGGGGCGTATCTCGCGCTGGCACGGGGCGGACGGAGCATCGGGATGAAGCTGAGCCCCGATGCTCCTGCCGGGTCCGGGACCCGCGTGATGGACGGAAAGGCATCCTACGTCGTTTCCCGGATACTGTCCGACAGGGAGTCGCGCGCCGTTACGTTCGGTCTCGAGAACCCCCTTGCCACGCGCTTCTGGACGGCTGTCAAGACGGGTACCAGCAAGGACATGCGCGACAACTGGTGCATAGGTTTCTCCGGCCGCTACACCGTCGGGGTATGGGTCGGCAACTTTTCAGGTGAACCCATGCGTGATGTCAGCGGCATCAGCGGGGCGGCGCCCGTGTGGCTCGAGGTGATGAACTTTCTCCATGGCACGGTCCCGTCGTCACCACCGGTGCGTCCGCCGGGTGTTACCGTTGCCAGGGTCCGTTTCGAGGGGGATATCGAACCTCCGCGCGAGGAGTTCTTCCTTGAGGGTACCGAGCCGGTGGCGGCCGTGCGGGTACAGTCGGCCCATGAGAAGCCCCGTATCGTCTACCCTCCCGAAGGGACGCTCATCACCATCGATCCCGAGATCCCCGAGACCCTCCAGCGGGTCGCCATGCGCTTCGAGCCCCGGTCGAGACGCTTCAGGTGGGTCATCAACGATGCCGACGCGGGTTCCGACACGCCGCTCTTCCTCTGGGAGCCCCGCCGGGGCCGGTACACCCTTTCGATCGTCGACCGCGACGGCAGCGTTCTCGACTCGGTGGGGTTCACCGTGAGATAAGCGCCTTCCCGGGAACGCGATTTCCCGTATAATATCAAGGCATACCGATAGATTTCGCTTGACAGCTTTTTTTATTAGGAATAATATTGCT
>LVAA01000029.1 GCA_001603955.1 Syntrophobacterales bacterium Delta_02
AAGAGGAAAAGGTGTAAGGTGAGAAATCTTACCGGCGTCGCCTGACGGCTCCGACGGGGTGGTCGGTTTGAAACATAACCGCTGGTCGGAATAGAACGGAACAGGTGGTCGGAATCATCGGATTACGCACCTATTTCTCACGATCACGAGAATGACAGCGCTACCAATCAACCAGGTGCCCAATGACAATAGTCGATGTTCAATACCCGTGCTTCCTTGTCTCCATACCAACGACACGAGGCGATGCTCGGAAAGAAAGGCATCAAGACCCGTATCGTAAACCCGCACCAGTTTCTGGAGGAGGAAGTGCCGGGGGTGGGGTGAAGACGGTTCAAGGGTGTAAGGGTTCAAAAGTTCAAGGGTTCCAGAGCAAGAGACTGGGACCGAAAAAGACATCAATAGGCCGGGCATCTGTGTGTGTCCCACTGGGCATGGGGCGATGGTGGAGCGCCTCAGCATTTCAACAGCGTCCTCTTTCTCTCTTATGCTTTTGATGGCAAGTACTTCAAGCCTCTCGGTTTGACTGTTCCCTGTATGTGGTAAGATATACGGACCATCCGCAACCAAACACCGTTGTCGTTTTCGCTCGATGCGCATTGCTGTTAAGTTGGCACTCGCCCGACTCTTACTTAATCACTCCAAGAAGGACAAGAATACCAAATAAGCATAATAGAATGCCTAGGAGCAAAAACGACAGTCTGTAGTACTTATCCGTTTTCCAGGTCGAAGTGAAAGGAAGACCCTTGTTGACTTCATAGGTGTGGCGACCCAATCGTTTATGAAAAATGATAGTTAACAGCCCGCCGACACTAAAGAGAATGCCATATACTATGTTATCCAAACCATCTCCCTGGAGCATGTCATCCTGCGGAGCCAAGCCTGTGTCGCAGATACCGCGTCATAACAGATATCAGCGTTCACACTCTCGTGTTAGTATCGATATGGACCCCACACGCGACAAAACAGCAGGCTCCCTCCGGGAGCGGAAGGGCCGCCTTCGGCAAAGAACCCACCCTTGTCTCCTGGGGCGAACCCGCCAAAGCTATACCCGCCCTGAGCGCCATACCCTGTTCCAGAGACCTGAAATGCAACAAACAGACCCTCCGAGAGATTCGCTGACCCCCACATATGGCTCGCAATCGGACCGATCGACGCCGCGCCTGCACAGATATACTTGTAATAGGCATCCCTGGTTCCCATTATTCCGACGCTCACGGCTGCACCGCTGAAAGAATACCCAAAACTCGTATCTGCGTAAGTCGGCTTTATGTACCTTGTCCACATCTTCCTCATCCATGGCATAACGGCGTCGTCAAACCAGTCATTGAATACGCAACCCATACCCGCCATAACCGCCCCCTGGCCCATTCCCTGGCCTATGTTGCCACCGTATATGCCCGAGGCCATGCCACCCGTTATGGCGCCAACTCCCATGCGGACACCAAGTTCATTCAGCGGGGTGTTAGCAAGCGCGGGGCTAGAGCCCCCGAACAACCCTGCCCCGGCATACTTTGCGAGGCCTCCGGATATGCCGCCTATCAGGACTCCTTTCCCGATATCAGTTCCGCAGATGGCAGCATTTATCCCCCCGGCTGCCGCACCCGCGGCTGCATGGATCTGTGCCGCTGAAAAAGCGGTCATTTGCGCTACCGCCCATCCTCCGGTGGTCGCTGACGCACTGGCGGCAGCCGCGTTCTCTATTGCAGCAATGATTGTACCCGCGGCATAGAAAGCGACTGCGCAGATGGCAATTCCGACAAGCACCTTGGGGTCGGACAGTGAATCCCCCACATTACTGAAGAAATCCCCCACATCATCCCAAAACGAATGCCCACTCGGATCCACATATATTAGCGGATTATTGACACAATAGCTATACCTGTTGAACGCCTGGAGGTTGCCCGGTTCGGGAACTATGGAGTCCGCCGATATGAACCTCCCCAGGAGGGGATCGTAGAGGCGGGCCCTGTAGTTGTAGAATCCCGTCTCGTCGTCGTCCTCCTGGTCCGTGAACGTGTAGTTCACGTTGGGGAAGGACCCGTCGAGGTCCTGCCTGTCCCGGTAGCTCCCGAAGGGGAGGTACTCTATCGTCTCCTTCACGGTCCCCGTGCTGTCCGTTATGACAGAGGCGGACCCGAGGTGGTTGACGGGTCGGGGATGAGGTGTATAGGTACGATGATGGGATGGTTCTGGAGAAGGGGGGTTGCTTCTCAGGGATCACATCTGATTCTTGAGAAACAACTGCCTTTTTCAAGACTACCATTCACCCTGTCCATGCGCCGTATTACCGGCTGGAACCACTGTGTTCTTCGACAGAATGTTGCGGTGGTCATCACCGGCGGCGTTGAGTGGTGGAAGACGACGGACATGAGGTATTGCAGTGGCTCAAAAGGTCCGTTCTTGAAATGTCAAGGTCCCTTGTTCCTCGAGGTAATCGACGGACTGTCTTTGACTATACATGGACGAGTTCTTGGAGGATGGTCTTGCCCATGTTGGGCTTGAGGGCCTTCTTTGTGACGAGGTCCACCTTCCTCGGCCCTCTCAGTCTTTTACCCTTGAACTTTTGAACTTTTGAACCTTCCTCTACCCCACCATTCTCATCCCCCAACCTCTTTCATCTCCATCAGGCGTTGTCATCAAAGGGCGCCGCCGTCCCGTATACGCAGTTTTGACTTTAATTTGGGGCGTTGTTCTGTTATAAGGTACAAGGAGGAAGTCATGAACAAGGTGGGGATCGTGGGCGTGGGGAATATGGGGGAGTCTGTCCTCAGGGCCCTGCTGCAGAAGGGGGTCAGGAAGAACGATCTTTGTTTTGTTGAGGCAAAGAAAGATCGCGCCCTCCACATCGGAAAAACATACGGCGTCAAGGATGTAAAGAAGGTCTCGGAGCTGGCGAAGAGGTCCGATCTCGTCGTGGTTGCCGTAAAGCCCCAGGATGCCCGGAAGGTACTTCCCGACGTTGCCTCCTCCATGGACGGGTCGAAGGTCCTCGTCTCCATCATGGCCGGTGTCACCATGGCGAACATCATCGCGCTGGCGGGCAGGTCGGTGAAGGTCATCAGGATGATGCCCAATATCGCCGTCAAGGTCGGCCAGGGTGTGATAGGCGTGGCAGCCGGCGCGGATGTCTCGCAGAACGAAGTCTCGGAGGTGAAGGAGCTCTTTTCCTCCGCGGGCCTTACCGTCGATGTCGGGGAAGAGCTCATGGACGCCGTCACCTCCCTCGGCGCCAGCAGCCCCGCGTTCTTCCTTCTCTTCCTGGAAGCGATGATCGATGCCGGCGTCAAGATAGGCATCCCCAGGGACAAGGCGAAGGCCATCTCTTTGCAGGTCATCAAGGGAACGATCGCCATGCTCGAGGAAGAGAACGTCCACCCCGCACTGATGCGCGAGATGATAACATCTCCGGGCGGCACCACCATCAGTGGTCTGGCCGCTCTTGAAGACAAGGCTTTCAGGGGAAGCGTCATCGAGGCCATAGAAAAGGCCGCGCTGAGGGCAAAAGAACTCTCTCTATGATGAACCAATATCAGAGCAAGCGGCAGTTCATGGTGGAGACGCAGATCGTCGCCCGCGGGGTGACCGACAGGCGCGTCATCAATGCGATGCTGAAGGTCCCGAGGCATCTCTTCGTCGATGAGGCCCTCTGGCCCGAGGCTTACGAGGACCACCCTCTTCCCATCGGAGAGAAGCAGACCATCTCGCAGCCGTACATCGTTGCCCTCATGACGGAACTTCTTCGTCTCACCGGCAAGGAAAAGGTCCTCGAGGTCGGCACCGGCTCGGGGTATCAATGCGCCGTCCTCGCGGAGGTCGCCGATATGGTCTACACCATAGAGCGCATACCGGCCATTGCGAAAAGGGCACGAAAGATATTTGACCAGCTCAGGTACAGCAACGTGATCATCCACATCGGCGACGGCACTCTCGGTTGGAAGGAACACAGCCCCTATGACGGTATCATCGTGACCGCCGCCGCCCCCCAGGCTCCCGTCGCCCTTCTCGAACAGCTGGCAATGGGAGGCAGGCTTGTCATTCCTATTGGGAACGAGTTCTCCCAGGACCTTATCATTTTTACCCGTGAGGCCGAAAACAATTACACGGAAGAGAATTACGGCGGCTGCAGGTTCGTCAAGCTCATCGGTGAGCAGGGATGGAGAGAATGAGCGCGGATAGAGACACGGCAGATTTTGTACGTTACGATGATATCGAGGTGGAACGCCTCTACATGCGGGACCTGCGCAAGCTGCCCGTCATATCCGTCGAAGAAGAAAAGATGTATGCCCGCATGGTGGCGGAGGGGAGCCCCGAGGCACGCAAGAAGATGATAGAGGCCAACCTGCGCCTCGTTGTGAAGATCGCCCGCAGGTATGTCAACCAGGGGATGAGCCTCCTCGACCTTATCGAGGAGGGCAACATAGGCCTCATCAAGGCGGTGGAGAAATTCGACCTGGCAAAGGAATGCCGCTTTTCCACGTATGCCACGTGGTGGATAAAGCAGTCCATCGAGCGGTCGATAGCAAATCATTCCCGCACTATACGTTTGCCCGTCCACGTTTCATCCCGGGTGAACAGGATATCGAAGATCATCAGCACCGCTGTCGAAAAGACCGGCCGGGAGCCTTCGCTGGAAGAGATATCCAGCGAATCGGGATATCGCATCGACTTCGTCAGAAACCTCTTCACCATGGCGATAAAGACCTACTCCCTCGAAAGCTATATCGACGAGAACTCGAAGCTCACCCTCGAGGAGGTCATTCCGAACCCCGACAACGAAGAGCCGCTTTCCATCCTGGAACACACAAGACGCATGGAAGAGGTGGCCTCGTGGCTGGACACCCTGGCGTCTGATGAAAGAAAGGTCATAATGCTGCGTTTCGGTCTCGACGGCGATGATCCACAAACGCTGGAATCCATAGGCAAAACCTTCGGCGTGACGCGGGAGCGCATACGCCAGATCGAACAGAAGGCCCTCAACAAGCTCCGCAAGATCGTCAAGAGACGGAATATTGGAACAGAAAGCATCTGAACCTTCCCACCGGAACCCGGCACTGGACATCATCCGCAAAGGCTCCGTCATCACCATCATAACACTCATCTCGAGACCGCTGGGCTACGTCCGCGAAGCGATACAGGCGTACCTCTTCGGGGCCACTCTCCTCGTCGACGCCTTCATCGTGGCCTTCAATTTTCCTGAGCTCATCCAGACGCTCTTCTTCTCCGGGGCGACGAGCGCATTCCTTATCCCCGTGTGCACCAAGTATCTCAACGACCGCGAGGGATATTCCCGCATATACTCGACCTTTATAAACATCTCCGTGGTCCTCACGCTCCTCGTCTCCCTCCTGTTCTTCTTGTTCAGCGGCACCGTCGTCCGGATGATCGCCCCGGGATTCAGCGAAGAGGCCAAAGCCATCACGAACAACCTCTTCCTCATCATGATCCCCGTCATCGGGTTTCACACAGTCCTTTCCGTCATGAAGGCCTTCCTCAACGCGAAGGAGCACTTCGCCGCCCCCGAGCTGTCGGGGATACTCTGGAACCTCATCTTCATCGGCTCGGCGGTCCTTCTGGCAAAAAAGCTCGGCATCTACAGCCTGGCCATAGGCGTCAGCGCGGGGGCCCTCCTGCAGATCGTCATGCAGTACCCTTATCTGAGGAAATTAGGCATCCGCTACCACTTCTCCCTCGATCTCGGCCACCCCGCCGTTGCCACGGCCAAACGCCTTTTCACGGGCGCGCTCATAGCAACGTCCATCGTGCCCATCAACAGCTTCGTCGGGAGGATCATAGCCTCATACCTCCCTCACGGGGAGGTCGCATCCCTTTCCTATGCTTTCAGGATATTCATCCTTCCCTTCAGTCTCTTCGCCGTCCCCGTGTACACGGTCATGTTCTCCAAGCTTTCGAAGCTTTTCCACGACAGGGACATGGTTGATTTCAAGGCCCACATAGACAGTTCCATCGTCCTTATCTGTGTGACCCTTGTCCCGGCGACAATACTGCTGTGCGCCACGGGCGACCTCTGCGTGAAGGTCCTCTACGAACGTGGAGCCTTCACCGCAACAGACACGGCAATGACGAACCGGGCCCTCTTCGGCTACAGCGTGGGACTTGTATTCTACGCCCTCTCCATCTCCTTCGTGAGAATATTCAATGCCATGCATGATATGAAAACTCCGGCCCTTATCGGCATCACCTCCATCGTGCTCAACGCCATCATCGCATCCATCCTTATGGTCCCTTTCAAAAATCTGGGGATCTCCCTGGCGACGTCCATCGTATCTCTGTACAATTTTGTCTTCCTTTATGTCGTCCTCAAGCACAGAACAAAGTACAGGCTGGCCCGTCCCGCCATGCGCGACATCATCAAGTCCCTTCTTGCCGGGATACTCCTCACCCTTCTTATCGTCCTTACCCGGCGGCTTATGCCGGGAAGACTTCTTGTCCCACTTTTTGCCAGCGCTTTGTTGACCGTCGCTGTTTATGGTATAGTATTCAAAAATTACTACCGAAGACTTTTGCGCAGGAGATGATGCCATGCCCGTATTATCGAGGAACGAGCTGACACCTGAGAACATCCTGAAGCAGATCGGGAAGATCCATGACGAGAATTACGGCAATCATGGCATACCCCTCATCTCGCGGGTCTTCAGGGATGTTGTCGACCTTTTCAACGGCAAATGGCCCGGTTATCAACGGTGTGACACACAATACCATGACCTCTACCACACCATGCAGACCGTCCCGCCTTTCGTGGAGATCATCAGCGGCTGGAACAGGAGCGGAGCCTCTCCGATGATCTCTGAGAATTTCTTTGCCTACGGGACCATCGCGGTCCTTCTCCACGACACGGGATACATCAAGGAGATTGGCGACGATGAAGGCACGGGAGCGAAATACACCCTCACCCATGTCCAGCGCAGCATCGATTTCGCCAACGTTTACCTCCGCCAGATAGACCTGCCCGTTGCCGAAACACGCCACATCCTCAATATCATCAGGTGCACCGGCGTCACCATCGACCTCAATGTCCGCTTCCGCAACGACGAGGAACGCGTGGTCGGGTGCGCCCTGGGCACGGCCGATCTGTTGGGTCAGATGTCGTCTTCCGATTACATCGACACCCTCCCTGTCCTGTTCAACGAATTCGCCGAATCCTACGCTTTCGAAGGCGTCAGGAAGCTTCACAAGAAAGGTTCCACCCTGTACGTCGACGCCGACGACCTCATGAGATCGACACCTACATTCTATGAAAAAGTGGCCCTCAAGCGCTTCGAGATGATGGGTTCCATGGAAAAATACATCCCCTACCACTATGGTGGAAAAAAGAACCCATACATGGCTGCCGTCGAAAAAAACATCAAAACCATCAGGAAGAAATGGAAATGAAGACCATCAGAGAGTTCCACGTATCGCGGAAGGTTAGGGACACGTATCACTTCAGCGACTCCCTCTTTACCTTGAGCGGCAACGTTATATTCACCAACTTCCTCGCGGCCCGCACCTTCGCTCAGAAGATGAACGACAAGCGGAACCTCATCCTCTATCCCGAACGTGCGATACGGGCGGGCGCGCTCATTGCCATGGGTCTCATAGACGAGATCCTCCATTACATGGTAAGCGTGTACGCGGAATCGACGGACAGGGACATAATGGCCCGCGCCCTGACCCACCTCGAGGCAAGGCTTGGCCCCGAAGAAACACAGAAGGCCCTGCGCCAGTTCAGCGACGAATTCCCGCCCCTTGCCGTCTACCAGAGGAAAACGACGCTCGATGAGTACCTGGACGGCGAGACGGGAGAAATCCCCAATCGGCGGATAGTGCTCGAGGAGATGCTCCTTCTCTGGCTTGCGAACATGAACCCTGCCTTCTCCCCCTTCACCGAGCTCTTCGATGATTCTTCCCTGCGGAAAGAGACGCCCTTCCTGAAGATCGTCGCCGAACTCAGGGCGTTCTTCGACTCGCAGCCCCCCTTTGGCCCGGAGGGGCAGAACCTGATAGATCTGCTCCGCAGCCCGGCCATCGCGGTACCGCACTCATTGTCGGGGCAACTGGAATACATCATGGAACGCTGGGGATACCTTCTCGGGTCCAGGTTCATCTCGCGTGTCCTCAAGAGCCTCGACCTCTTCAGGGAAGAGGAGAAGATGCCTTTTCTCGGACCCGGCAAGGTCCAGGTGTATCGCTACGCCGGCCTCGAATTCGAACCGGAACAGTTCAGCGCGGACAAGGACTGGATGCCGCGTCTTATCCTCATTGCCAAAAACGTTTACGTGTGGCTCGACCAGCTGTCACGAGCCCACGGCCGGTCGATACACAGGCTCGACCAGATACCCGACGAGGAGCTCGATACCCTTCGGAGGCGGGGTTTTACCGGGATATGGCTTATCGGCGTCTGGGAACGCAGTGCCGCCTCGCAGCGCATCAAACAGATGTGCGGCAACCCGGAGGCGGTACCTTCAGCCTATTCCCTGCACGATTACATCATTGCCCGGGACCTCGGCGGCGAGGAGGCCTTCCTTCAACTCAAGGAGCGTGCCACGGGAAGAGGCATCCGCCTTGCCAGCGACATGGTGCCGAACCATGTCGGTATCTATTCGCGCTGGGTCATCGAGCACCCCGACTGGTTCGTCTCCCTCGATCACAACCCCTACCCCTGGTATTCCTTCGGAGGGGTCAACCTGTCCCACGATGACCGTGTTTCCATCCAGATAGAGGACCATTACTACGACCGCACCGATGCGGCGGTGGTGTTCAAACGGCGCGACAACTGGACGGGCGACGAGAAGTTTGTCTATCACGGGAATGACGGGACGAGCATGCCCTGGAACGACACCGCACAGTTGAACTATCTTAATCCCGAGGTGCGCGAGGCGATGATCCGCACCATCATCCACGTCGCCCGGAAGTTCCCGGTCATCCGCTTCGATGCCGCCATGACGCTGACGAAGAAGCACTACCAGAGGCTGTGGTTCCCTGAACCGGGCACGGGCGGGGCCATACCTACCCGAACGGAATACAGCCTGACCTACGACGACTTCTCGAAGGCCATGCCCACGGAGTTCTGGCGCGAGGTCGTGGACCGCGTCGCCGTGGAGGCGCCGGACACACTCCTGCTCGCCGAGGCCTTCTGGCTTCTGGAAGGATACTTCGTCCGAACCCTGGGAATGCATCGCGTTTACAACAGTGCCTTCATGAACATGCTTCGCGACGAGGAAAACTCCAAGTACCGCCTGGTCATGAAGAACACCCTGGAGTTCGACCCGCAGATACTCCGCCGTTTCGTCAACTTCATGAACAACCCTGACGAAAGAACGGCCGTGGACCAGTTCGGCACGGGAGACAAGTATTTCGGGGTCTGCACCATGATGGTCACGATGCCGGGCCTGCCCATGTTCGGCCACGGACAGATCGAAGGCTACGGGGAGAAGTACGGCATGGAATACCGCCGGGCATACTGGGATGAAACGCCGAACCAGCACCTCGTCGAACGGCACGAGAGGGAGATATCCCCCCTTCTCCACCATCGCTACCTCTTCGCCGATGTGGAGAACTTCCTTCTCTACGATTTCTTCACTCCCGAGGGCACCGTCAACGAGGACGTCTTTGCGTACTCGAACCGTTTCGGAGACGCAAGAACTCTTTTTGTCTTCCACAACAGGTACGCCACGGCACGAGGCTGGATACATTGGTCCGCCGCGTTCTCCGTCAAGGAGGGGCCCGGGGATACCCGCAAGCTTGCCCAGAAGGACCTCATGCAAGGCCTCGGTCTCGCCGGCGACGGCGGCTACTTCACTGTCTTCAGGGACCACGTTTCCAATCTGGAATACCTCAGGGAAAACAGGGAGCTTGCCGAAAAGGGCCTTTTCATAGAACTTCAGGCCTACCAGTATCACGTTTTTCTTGATTTCCGTCAGGTCCAGGACAACCAGTGGAACCACTACGCGCAATTATACAGATACCTGGACGGCAGGGGCGTTCCCAGCATCGAGGAGACGATGCGCGAGATCTTCCTGCAGCCTGTCCACCAGTATTTCAGGGAACTCGTCAATCCCGGGTTTTTCAGACACGTCCTGACCACCCACAGGGACGTGGTGAACCAGAAGGTCATGCTGCCTCCGAAGGAACTGACCGACGAGGTCACGCTCAAACTTGCCGACCTCTTTCGCGAGATCAAGACATACGCGGGCTCATCCCAGGACGAGCAGGTCATCATCCGGGAAGTGACGAGAAAGCTCATGATACTGATCACGTCCCACCCCTTCACGAAGCACCTTACGGACAGTGAGGCTGACATCCATTCGCTCCTGTCCCGGGAGCTTTCCGCCGCCCACCTGGCATGGCTCTTCGTCCATGTCCTGGGAGGTCTTATCGACGGCGCCGGGGCCCGTGAGGAGATCAGCAGAAGCTGGATCGATGAATGGCTCTTCGGCCGAATCATAGGGGAGACACTCGAGGAACTGGGATACGATGACAGCGACAGGCACTCCGCGCAGCTGCTCATCAAGATCTTCACGACCCACCAGAGATGGTGCGATGAACACAATCCCGTGTCGGTGCTCACGTCACTCATGGCCGACGGCGATGTCCATTATCTTCTTGGCGTCAACCGTTATCAGGGTGTCCTGTGGTTCAGCAAAGAGGCCTTCGAGGACATGATCGCCTGGATGCATTTCACCGCCGGCGTCTCCATACTCTCCCGCGAAGAGGTCGAGGAAACCAAGATGGTCGAGGAGCTCCGCGGCTGCTTCAACGCCATCGATACGCTTCACCAGGCATCCCTCTCGTCGGACTACCAGCTGGAAAAGCTCATGAGCATTGTGAAAGAAAATAGCCAACAACCAGGTGGTGAAGATAATGACCCACAACCAAATTCCAATGACCAGTTAAAAAGACAATAACCAATAACGATACGGGCACCGATTCCTGTTCTGCTACTGGTTATCCCTCCCTTTTGGCCATTGACACATTGGTTATTGTCCCCTCTTCGGTCATTGGAATTTGGTTATTGGTTATTTTTTCGTTCTTCTGAGTACTTTGTCTTTGCAGGGCATGTTCTTGTGCACGAGGGTCTTCTTGAGGGCACACCGGATCGCCACAAAGGTCCTGCAGCTTCCTGACCCGTCCACACCGCTCTCTTTGGGCATCGACGCATACTTGCAGGAAAGGTCGCAAAAACCCATCAGTTCTTTCATGGAGACTTATTTACCATATCACGACGGAAGCTACAAAGGTTTTTCCAGCCCTCAGGCCGCCACGATAAGAACAATGGCAAGGAACAAAGCCGCGAGGATGAGAAGGACCGTCCATGACAGGGCGCTGGTCTTCGCCCGGTCCTTCAGGCCGGGTTCCGACCCCTCCGCTTCTTCACGCCTGGCAAGGAACCGGGAGGCGGCAAGGAAGAGAACAAGGCCGATGACACCCGCCAGAACCCAGGCAAATACACCTCCCCAGGATGGATCCGGCCGTCTCGTGAGCACCACCACCGCACCCCCGAAACCGATGACGGATATCAGCCCTCCCAGCAGTTTGGCGAGTGTCCAGGGAAGTTGCTTCACTTCCGACCTCAATCTTTCCTTCATCCGAGTCCTCCTTAGGCCTGCAACGCTATGCGCAGAGCGATCATGGGCACAAGGTTGAAAAGTATGATGCAAACCTTGTAGAACGCCATGCCGGCGTAATGTATGGCGTCGAAGGTCTCCCTCGAGACCTTGAACCATTGACCGTGGATCCGGTACAGCATTTCGTGGGCCCTGGAAAAGGCCAGGAACCATATGAGCAGCACAACGAGATTGACGACCGTACACCAGCCAAGGAAGACAAACGCTTTTTCGATGATCACGGTAACCTCCTCTTCCCTTTTACCCTTTCATCAATAACAGGCTCAACGCCATGACCGCCATTCCGCTGATGAGGCCAAGGAGGCTGTCGTGGCCCTTCCCGTAGGCACGGCTTGTCGGGAGGAGTTGGTCGAGGCTGATATACACCATGATGCCGGCGACACCGCCGAAGAAGGACGCCACATTGATCCAACGGCCCGCCGGTTCACCGTAACAGGCAACAAGCACGCCGGACCCCTTGAAGAAGATCTCCACGAACGACACGTACAGCATCACTCCCGCGGAGAAACCCGTCGACACCGACAGGAAGCGATAGTTGGTCCTGCGGGCCACAAAGGCGATGACGCTCCCGATGCCCGTCGCCATGCCGGCAAACGTGGTCAATGCCAGCGCCATCCACCCCTCCGCCATAGGCCTCAACTCCCATCCGTCTCAATGACGTATGCTTGTACAATACATTGTCGCCCTGATTTTTGCAAGAAGAGGAAGGGACGGACAACAGGTTGCAGGCGATAGGTTACGGGAGGGGACCCAGCCCCATGACCCATAACCCGTCACCTGTCCCCTCAAAACTTTATCGTCAATCCGCCGATGTATGTATTGTCCGCCTCGGCCTTGTTGAGACCGCGCTTGTAGCCGAGGTCGAGGTCGATCTTGTCTGTTATGGAGTAAATGAGACCTCCCAGAAAGAAGGCCGGGTCGGTGGCCGCCGTCCTGTCTGTGTTCGTCTTCATGCCCACGTTCGCGACCAGCTTCAAAGGTTTTGCCACGGTGACAACACCTGCCAGGTCTCCGCCCCATATGTCCTTTCTCTCGTCCGTTTTGTTCTCATTGCGTTTGTACCCGGCATTGAGATGGAAGGAGACGGGCCCGATATCCTGTGTGGCTATGAAGAGCGCCCCGTAAGTCATCCGGCCGGTTCCGAAGCCCTTGTTGTGGTTCCCCGTGGGGAAGGACACCCCGGGCTTCAGTGCCATGGCGAAACCATCCTTCTCGAAGAAACGCCACTTTGCCTCCAGCGTTATGTCGGCAATGCCATCTTCATTGTGGATGGTATCGCCGTCTTCCCTGATCTTGGTCTTCTCGTAGGGCATTCCGAGAAGCACGTCCAGATTGTCGAGGATGCCATAGGAAACGGTGGCGCTAGCGGAAGAGGCGTCCTCCCTGGTCACCACGCCGTCCTCGTCCGTCCTGTGGTCTGACATTTCGAACCCCAGTTCCACCTGGAATCCACCCTTCCCCAGTGTCCCCGCGTCATCGGTAAGGAGCGGCCGGGCGGCGAAGGCCGCCGCCGGCAGGGCAACGATCATTGCAAGAATGAGGACTGCTTTCATCATCTTTGAGCTGCTCGATACGATCTGTGATAATACGGCCATATGTCTCTCCTTGTATATTAATCGAAAATCACCTGCGCCGGTAAACAAACCGGGATCTTTCGTTACATGACCTACCTGTCGGCAGCATGGCAGCAATACCCTCCCCGGCATTAACCCACCCCTCCGTTCTTCCCGGCCTCGTCTTCTCCCGATGCCATAAGACGCTGCAGGCATTCGCGCAAGCTGCATACCCCGCAGGAATGGGCCATGATCACGGGGATGCTCCTTGATCTGGCGGCACTCACCGCTTCCCTCTTCAGCTGGTGTGACACCTTCCCTGTAAACATAACCATGACGTCCACGGTCTTGAGGCGCGTCGCCAGACCTGTCTTCGTTTTGGTGTACACCCTCAACTCGACTCCGTGCTTTCGCGCCTCCGCCTCATAATCCCGTTCCAACCTGTCCATTCCACCTATTAACGCAACGCACATCGTTACCTCCTCTTTGTATGCTTAAGAAGACCATTCATCTCGTTTCCCTGTCGCTGTCCTGGCACGCGCACGAGGAACACCCGCAGCATTTCCCCGTGTCCCGGCCCGCTGCCAGCCGGTACACGGACCTGGCGGCGAGAACGATCACCGCACCCACGATCACCACAACCACAGCCAACTCTCCGATCGATCCATCCATGAAACACCTCCCGTCAGATACCGATACCAAGCAGCCGGCCCGCCTGGAACACGATCACCGTCACTATCCACGCCATCACCGTGAGCCCCCCGAGCTGAAAGAGCGCCCACCTCCAGGAATTGCTCTCCCTGCGAGTCACCGCAATGGTCGCCATGCAGGGGGCACTCACCAGGCAGAAGAGCATGATGCAAAATGCCGCAAGTGGGGTGTAATTGGCACGCAACTGATCGCGAAGCCCGGAAGACTCCTCGTTGGCTTCCTTGCCGACGCTGTAAACAATGCCGAGTTGTGCCACAAAGACCTCCTTCGCGGCAAAGGCACCGATCAACGCGGTCCCTATCTTCCAGTCAAATCCCATGGGCCTCAGGACCGGTTCCAGGGCGTGGCCGATCCTTCCCGCGATGCTGCCCTTGAGCGACGCCTCCGTCATGGTATTCTCGATGGCTGCGATCTTTTCTTTCTTCATCTCCTCGTTCGTTACCGTCGATTCCACCGCCTGCTTCTCCTTCTCGAACCGCTCCGCCTGGTCTTTTGCCAGTCCCGGAAAGGTCGTCAGTGCCCACAGGAGGATGGAGATGCCGAGAATGACCGTTCCGGCCTTCTTCAGGTAAAGCCACCCGCGCTGCCACATGTGGGTCAGGACACCCCTCAATGTCGGCACCCGGTACGGGGGCAGTTCCATCACGAAGGGAACGGACTCGCCCTTGAAGATGGTGCTGCGGAGGATCTTCGCGCTGAGCACCGCGAGAAGTATCCCTATTACATATATGATCCAGAGCATCGGGGCATTCCATGCTTCCGGAAAGAACGCGGGGATGATGAGCGCGTAGATGGGAAGCCTCGCTCCACAGCTCATGAGCGGAACGACAAGCATCGTGACCAGCCTGTCTCTCCTGTTCTCCAGCATTCTCGTAGCCATGATCGCGGGAACGGAACAGCCGAAGCCGATAAGCATGGGGATGAAGCTCTTTCCGTGAAGCCCTATCTTGTGCATCAACCGGTCCATGATGAACGCGGCCCTGGCCATGTAGCCGGAATCTTCGAGTATGGCGATGGCAAAGAACAGAAGGAGGATATTCGGCAGGAAGACTATGACGCCGCCAACGCCTCCGATGATGCCGTCGATAATAAGAGACCTCAACAGGCTCTCCGAACCCTCCGGCCACAGGGCCCCGATGTTGTCTCCCAGCCATCCGAAAAAGCCTTCTATCCACCCCATGGGCGGGTCCCCCAGGGTGAATGTCAGGTAGAAGACCAGGTACATCAGTCCCAGAAAGATGGGGATACCCAGCACGCGGTTTGTGATGACAGTATCTATCTTGTCCGACATGGTATGGAGCACCTCAACGGTGGAGTGCACCGCCTCCTGACAAGCTCCCGAGATAAAACCGTACCTGCTGCTGGCGATGATCGTTTCCGGGCTCTCGCCCAGAATGCCTTCGATGTGGGAAGAGCTCTTCGCAAGCTGGACGCGCACCGCATCAGATGGCACCTTTGCGAGAACATCCCTGTCGTTTTCAAGGAGCTTCACCGACAACCATCGCGCCCCGTATTTCTCCAAGAGGAGAGGCTCACCCTCGAGCAGGCCGATCATCTTTACGATCTCCTCCTCGAGTTCTTCCCCGTAGTTGACGGAAGGCGTGTCGCCGGGATCCCTCTTGTGCAGCGCAGCAGCGACGATCTGTTCCATCAGCTCATCCATACCCTCGCCCTTGTGGCCGACCGTTCTCACAACCGGCGCATTGAAAAACCGCGAGAACTTCTCCAGGTCGAACTCGTATCCCCGGGTGCGTGCCTCGTCGCTCATGTTGAAGGCAAGTACGAGAGGTGCCCCTGTTTCCATGAGCTGAACAGCGAGATAGAGATTTCGCTCCAGGTTGGAAGAATCGATGATGTCCACCACCACATCCGGTTTCTCGTCAACGATAAAATTCCTGGCCACCAACTCCTCGGCAGAATAGGCGGTAAGACTGTACGTCCCGGGAAGGTCGACGAACACGATCTCGTGGTCATTGTACCGGCAGTAGCCTTCTTTCCTCTCCACCGTCACCCCGGGGTAGTTTCCCACATGCTGTCTCGCGCCGGTGAGGTTGTTGAATATGGTCGTCTTCCCCGAGTTCGGGTTTCCTGCGAGCGCCACAACGATCTTCGATCCCATGGGTTCTATCATCCTCCTGCTCCGTCCTGATATTATTAGGTATAACCAATGAACTTAGGCATGCCTAACTCTATGCGTAAATTTTTTTAGACTACCCTGATCTTCCCGGCCATTCCCCGACCGAGTATGACCCTGCTGCCCTTCACGGCAACTATGAAGGGTCCCCGCGGCGAGTTGAGGATCACATCCACCGGGACTCCGGGAACCAATCCCATCGCGGCCAGCCGTGCCTTAAGGTTCTCCCCTGAATCGACAGCCACTATATAAACTTTCCTCCCTGCCTCGACAGCACTGAGCGGCATTGCGTGCGCCTCCCCCGGAACGATCTTCTCCCCATCAGATAAGCTCAACATCTATCCCCTCCGCCTCATCCTTCCTCAGCGAAAGGTGGTAGCCCTTCACCTTCACGTCTATCGGGTCTCCCAGCGGCGCTATGCGCTCCACCTCAATGACGGAACCGGGCGTGACACCCATCTCCACGATTCTCCTTCCTGCCTCACTCCGCCCCCGCACTTTCAAGACCTTGCATCTCTGGCCGGGTTTCAAGTCCTTCAACCGTGATGATACCATCGCCTTTGCACCTCCTTCTTTCGTGCGCCTCCTCACATCGTCCAAACATGAGGCAATACACTTTTCACAGTTCTCCTGTGTATTCGTGTGGTCGCACTGATACCCGAACCCCTTGATCCACTTCTGACCTCCCCGGGGACAGGTCTCCACAAACTCCACGAACCTCACGAACCTCTCTACTATGTCCCTGGGGATGGAATGTTCCATCTGGCACGCCGCCACGTCCGCGTCCGCCTCGGGCACGGCAAGAACCTCCACGAAGAAATCGTGGAGTATCTCGTGCCTGCGGACAACATCCTTCGCCGCCAACTCCCCTTCCTTCGTCAGTGTTATAAGGTCATAGGGCGAATAATTGATCAACTTCTTCTCGGACAGGGAACGCAAAGCCCCCGTCACGGAGGCATAGCTGACCTTCAGCCGTTTGGCAATATCCCGCGGCTTTACCGCATGCTTCTCGGCAATGATGTGAAAAATGGCCTCCAGGTAATCTTCCAGGCTTGCTGTCAACATATCTGTTGCTGTCATGTTTTACCTTCCTAGGCTAACATACTTAGGCTCGCCTAAGTATTTACCACCAACCTAACTGCAATGCAAGCATTATTTGTATTTTTTTCCAGGCAAATATCCTGAACATTGTACACAACTCACCATCCTATGGAAAAACCCTATATCAACCGCCGGTTGACCGATTTAAACCCTTGCCCGCTTGATATCGAGCTAGTGGTTCAATATAATTAGTCCTAATGATAAGCATAGGACTAAAGATACGCTTGTTAAGGGAAAAGCACGGTCTCAAGCAGGTCAATCTTGCCAACGCGCTGCAGGTCACACCGCAGGCCGTTTCAAAATGGGAGAAAGGGGCTAACCTGCCGGATGTCGAAGCACTCATGAAGATCGCCCGGCTGTTCGATGTAAGCACCGATTACCTTCTCGGACTCACCGAAGCCGGCACCGGGGTCTTCCCCGCCACCGTCTTTTGCTCCGCCGTCACCCATTTCGAGAAGCGGTCCATCTCCATGGAATCAAGGGAACTCGCCGAATACACAAACGTCCTTTTCTATGACCTCACCGAATCGGTCCTCAAATTCGACGGCATACCCGTCAAGTATGTAGGTGATGGGTTCCTGGCTTTCTTCTCCGGCGCCGATCATTCCGACAGGGCCCTCAGCGCCGCAAGCCATGCGAAAAAGGTGATCTACCAGAAGGACCTTGTCATCGCGCTCAATTCGGGAAACATTTACATGGGCCTCGTGGGTCATCCGAGGTACGCCGCCCGCGATATCGTCGGCGAGACCGTCAATCGGGCCTTTCTGGTAGCGGGATGGGCTTCACGGAACTGTCCTTCCGGCATTGCCGCAACGCAGGCTGTCATGGCCCTGGCAAAGGGATCCTACAACACAATTTTACACGGTGCCGTGAACATAGACCTGATTGAACAGGAACTGGACATCCTGGAGATACATCTCCCGCAATAAAGGAGGACGGTCATGCAGGTGAACCTGAAACGCTACGGACTGTATCTCTTCCGCTGGCAGCTCTCCACGCCGATCCTGGCCGCTGTTCTCTACCTGCTCTGCATGATCGACAAGGTCACCGCAACCATCATCGCCAACCTTATCGGAGGACTTATCTTCTTCTGGGTGGACATGTTCATATTCACCTCGGATAAACTTTCCGTGGAATGGGAGGTAAAGGACACCGTCGTCTGTGTGGATTGCGGACGCGAGGCCCGCGGCTACAGGATCATCAGGGCAAGGGCCTACGACAGGAGGAGAGATTCCCATCCCGAATATCGCTGCGAGGAATGCTCCATCAGGAAAACGCAGGAGCTCAGACAAAGGGGGATCCCCGTTTAGAGAAGACTCACGGCTACTATCATTCATTCAGATTCGTATCCCGATCCCATGTCGTTCCCGCAATTGTCGTTCCCCCGGGGAAGTCCGTGAGAGCCGGACACAGTCGTGCTGCGGTAACGGATGGTCTTTTTAAGCCCAATCCGGAGTCCGAATACCGGGACAGTTGCGGACCTTATGTCACGTCAACAGAAAGGAGAAAGAAACATGACTCAAAGAAAATTGAAGACCTATGTAACAGGCTACCCCCGCATCGGCGAGGACAGGGAGCTTAAGAAGGTAATCGAGAGGTTCTGGGAACAAAGAGAGGGGCTTGACTCTGTTACCCGCATCTCGAAGGATCTCAGGATCAGGCACTGGCAGGACCAAAAGGCCCGTGGAATCGACTTCATAAGCAGTAATGATTTCAGTCTCTACGACTCCATGCTCGACATGGCAGTCCTCTTCAATGCCATCCCGGAACGGTTCAGGCATATCGAGGACGATCATGAGCGCTACTTCGCCATGGCACGGGGAACCGGGGACGCCGTCGCGATGGAGATGACGAAGTGGTTCAATACGAATTACCATTATATCGTTCCCGAGCTTTCCGGGAACATGGATCTGGAATTGCGTCCCGCCAAGGCGTTCAGCGAATTCAACGAGGCCGCGGAGGTCGGCATAAATACCAAGATCAACCTCATCGGTCCCGTCACCTTTCTGGCCCTTTCAAAAAGGGTGGATGGCAACGAAGATGCTCTAGATCTGATGCCCGCTTTCCTGCCTCTCTACGTTTCCCTCCTGCGGAGCATCTCCGAACTGGGCGACGAGGTTTTCGTCCAGTTCGAAGAACCCATCGTCGTCCGTGACCCCGACAACAAAATCCTGGAATGCCTGAAGACAGCCTATGAGACGCTCGCACGCGCGGTACCCCGTGTCAGGCTTATCGTGACCACATACTTCGATCACGCGACCGAGGCGGTCGAAGCACTCCGCGACGTCCATCTCTTTGCCATGGGACTCGACCTCGTTTGCGGTCCTGAGAATCTGCTTGCGTTGGACCGGCTGAACGGCAAGAAGCTGATCGCCGGCATGATCGACGGGAGAAACATCTGGAAGAACGATTATCAAAGGTCCCTGTCAACACTGCAGGCACTCGAGCACGCTCTGCAACCGGAAGATATCATACTCTCCACAAGCTGCTCCCTTCTGCACGTCCCCTACAGCCTTACCCAGGAAATCGGCCTTGACCCGGAGATACGCCCCTGGATGAGCTTCGCCAGGGAGAAGCTCATGGAGCTTTCCGATATCTCAGACATACATTCGGGAAACGGCACACCGGGAAACCCGGAAAAACTGGAGACGAACCAGCGAATCATCCGGGACAGGCAATGTTCCCTCCGGATCCATGACCCTGCCGTCCGCAGGCGTTCGCGCTCCATAACACAAAGGGTCCGTGAGGGCAGCTTTGCGGAAAGGGCGATGGCTCAGAGCAAGGTCCTTGAACTCCCCCTGTTGCCGACAACAACCATCGGGAGCTTCCCCCAGACAGACTCCTTGAGAAAGCTCCGTCAGGACCTGAAGAAAGGGGCCATCAGCGGGGACGAATACGCGTTGAGGATCAGGAACCACATCGACTCCTGCATTGAATTCCAGGAAAGGATCGGCCTCGATGTGCTCGTCCACGGGGAGCCGGAAAGGAATGACATGGTCGAGTATTTTGGCGAGCAGCTCTCGGGTTTCGCCTTTACGCAAAACGGCTGGGTGCAGAGCTATGGCACGCGTTGTGTCAAACCGCCCGTGATCTACGGTGACATAAACAGACGAGGATCAATGACCGTAGACGTCATATCCTACGCCCAGAGCAGGACCCGGAAACCGGTCAAGGGAATCCTGACAGGTCCCGTTACCATCCTGAACTGGTCATTTGTGCGCGATGACATCGAGCGCTCCGATGTGTGCGAACAGATCGCCCTCGTTATAAGAGACGAGATAGAGGACCTGCAGCACGTCGGGATCGGGATCGTCCAGGTGGATGAGGCAGCCTTCAAAGAGGGATACCCCCTGAGAAGGGAAAAAAGGGACAGGTATGAACGGTGGGCCGTGAAGTGCTTCCAGCTCGCCGTCAGTTCCGCCCGCATGACGACACAGGTACATATGCATATGTGCTACAGTGACTTCACCGACATCATTCAAACCATCGAAAGGATGGACGCGGACGTCCTTGCCATAGAGACGTCCAGAAGCGGCAACAGGCTGCTCAAGGTCTTCAATGATCGGGGCTACAGCAACAACATAGGTCCGGGGGTCTACGATATCCATTCGCCGAGAGTGCCCTCGGTCCATGAACTGACGGACAAGATACGGCAGCTTCTCCAAGCCCTTCCGGCATCGCGTGTCTGGATAAACCCCGATTGCGGCCTGAAGACGAGAAAATGGGCGGAGGTATCTCCGAGTCTCAGGAACATGGTCACGGCAACCCGGGCCGTACGGAGACATCTTGCCGAAAGTTGAAGAACCATGACTGTTGACTTGGGCAGGCATGTTGTTGTAAATACAATTGAGGAGCAATATGGTTTATCTTCAAGGGAAGTGAAGTGAGAATCTTCCGCTGTCCCGCAACTGTGATGGGCTTTTAAGCAACGCCTGGCGACAAGCCGGCCACTGTCCCGTGAAACCGGGATGGGAAGGCGCGTTGGCTTCCGATGCCCTTAAGTCAGGAAACCTTGGATAAACCGTCCTAACCGAAACCTTACGAGGAATAAGGAGGAATACCATGAGACACCATTACCCCTGAATCCCTGACCCGTTTTTTTCGTCTCTCCCGCGTTGGTCCGCGTTTGCCTGCGATGTACAGGGGAACTTCTCCCTGACATCGGCAATGGTGCCATGCCCCGCAGGAAACCGACACGGACACCAATCGCACACAGGTTACCCTCCATGGAAGGATGACGAGATGAATATTGCCTTTAAACGGAACGGGAAAGTGAAACGCCATCTCCTCTGCGAACGGGCGTACGCGGAGCTGAAGAGCGCGGTAGTGAACGGTTGGTTAAAAGCCGACGAACGCCTTGTCGAGACAAAACTCGCCGGCATATTGGGGATAAGCAGGACACCTCTCAGGGAAGCGATACACAAACTGGAACGTGAGGGATTCATCTACAAGCTGCCCACAGGGGGACACGCTGTGAACCCGGCAAGCGAGGAGGACATCCGGGAAACACGGGGCGTGGCCGGCATCCTCCTGGGATACGCGGTGTACCTGGCAACTTCCAACGTGACGGAGAACGACCTTAACCTTCTCCGCAGGATACTGCGGCAGTCCGAAAACCATCTCGCGAAGGGAAACCGGCAGGAACTCGTCAAGGCATGGGACAGGTTCTGCAACACCCTGCTCCTCCTTTCGGGGAACAACCGGCTCGTCACGCTCTACCGCAGCCTGAAGGACAACGTCCGCGGAGAAGCGGCGGGCTCGCGAGACCTCCAGGAGGAACGCGAGCTCCTCGATGGCCAGAAGGCGCTCATTGATCTCATGCAAGCAAAACAGGCCGCAAGGGCGGAGAAACTGGCCCGTGTCATCGTTGCCGGAGGCAGCAACGGTACCGGGGAACAGCGGACCATATCCAGATGGCCGCGGTCAAGAGCTCGGGGCCTTCTCTCCTCAGGATGACTGCCCGTGATCTGTATCCGGGCGGCCGGCGGTCCTTCTCCGCCGGCCCCCTCAGGACTCGTAGACCTCCCGGGAGAACCTGTCGAGGGTGCGCATATCCTCATCGCTCAAACCCACCGGCACACCGGCTATATTCCCGGTGACCTGTTCGGCTGAACGAGAACCAACAATCACGGACGTGACCCCGGGTTGCTCCAGGAGCCATGATAGCGCCACAGCTCCGGAGGTCGTCCCCTTCCGCGTGGCTATCGCTTCCACCTCGTCCACGAGCCGCCGCACTTTGGGCCAATAAGCAGGCTTGAAGAAACGGTAAAAGAAGGACCGGGCGTCTCCCTTCTTGAACTGAGGGCATTTACGGTATTTCCCCGTCAACATGCCCGCTCCCAGGGAGCCGTAGGGAAAAACGTTCATCTTCTTCTCGATGCAGATGGGAAGGAGATCCTTTTCAGCACTCCTCTCCAGCAAGGAATAGTGCGGCTGCAATGAGAAGAGAGTGGCGCATTTCAAGGTCTCCAGAAGTTGGGGGCCGCTGAAATTGGACACGCCGATGTGCCTGATCTTCCCCTGATCCCTGAACCTCGTGAGTGCCGCCATCGTTTCCTCCACGGGGACCTGCGGGTCCGGCCAGTGGCACTGGTACAGGTCGATGCAGTCGGTGCCGAGACGCTTCAGGGAGCCGTGAAGGTCCCTCTCGATGTAAGCGGGGGAAAGGTCGCGCCTGTACGAACGGTCATATATGTCGAGGCCGCATTTTGTCGCCACGAAGACTCCGTCCCTCTTGCCATGGATAGCCTTTCCGACAAGTTCCTCCGCATGGCCGTCTCCATACACCGGTGCCGTGTCGATGGCGTTTATTCCATTGTCGAGGGCCGTCTCGATGGCCCTGATGGCGTTCGCCTCATCGTAGGCTCCCCAGTGGCTGCCACCTATCGCCCAGGTCCCCAGAACAACGGCCGATATCTTTTTGTCCCAATTGTGCAGTTCTACCAGTTTCATTGTCATTGATCCACCCTTATCCAGGAATCGTCGGGATCGAAGGCCTTCACGGAACCGGCCGTTTTTGCGGTATTCTTGCCGAGATTCTTCTCGTAAACGACACCGTCCTGATTCACGATGAAGGTCATAACTCCCGTGACACCATACTGGGCCGGCCAGGCGAGAAGCCCAAAGCCTCCGATCATCCTGTCGTTAACGATATAATTGTATGTGCCGCCAGGCGCGTTCTTGCCCTGAGCGGTGAGTATCCTGTAGAAATAACCGTGGTAAGGCACGGGCCTACTGCCGGCCTTCTTCGGCTCGCGGCCTTCCTTCCTTGCCCTCGCCATGAAAAGCCCCAGCGGGCTCGGCTCCTCGCCTTCCCTGGTTTCCCAGTACAGACCGTTGCGAGTTCCCGGATCGCTTATGAACCTCCGGGCGTATTCCGTCATCCCATCCTTCTGAATGGCCATTCTCGCGTAGTCCTTCTGGGCGTCCACATAGGCAAGGCAGGCCTGAACGGCGCTGAGTTCGTTCCTGCCTATCCTCCGGTGGAGTATCTCGGTCTTTCCATCCTTCGTATCGAAGGACCACCTGTTGCCCTTCTTCACCATGGGTACCGGGAAGGGCCATTCATTGTCGCCGATATAGAGAAACGCCTTGTTGTCCGTGGACACGTCGAGCCTGTTGTTCTCCTGGAAGGCCTTCACAAAGCGCTCGAAAAGGTCCTTGTTGACCGCCTCGTCGCTGGAGATGATCACACCTTTTGCGTCGGGCCCAAAGATCGCGAGTATCGCCTTCGTGTCGTTCGCACGCGCGGCGTCGGCAAGCACCCGTACTGCCTCTTCGGCGGTGGCAAAGGTCAATTGCCTCGGGGACTTAGCCTGGGCAGTGAACCCTTCCGTTCCCGCCACGAACAGCGCCAGCAGTAAGGCAATGCCAAGCACCAGGCCGGGCCTTCGCGCGGACATGACTCTCGTTCTATTCATAACGCGGATCATAACGTTTTCCTCCTCGTAGGATTGATCACACACATCACACCTGCATAGGGTCACTAGCGGCGGCGAGCACCGCCCCCGGCGCCGCGACCGAACCCGGCCCCCGATCCTCTCTCACCGGAAGAACGGAAACCCGACATACTCTCACGGCTCGAGCGGCCCCGCTCGCTTTCCATCTTCGTCTGCGCACCACCGCGTTCCATCCCTTCAAAGGCGTTACCGCTCCCCTGCCGTACCGTTGAGCTCTGACCAGGTCTGGGCGTCTCGGACCGGGAACTCATGGACGAGGGCTTTCCCTGTCCCGCGGAGCCCTTTCCTGCACGGCCTGCTGCCTGCGTCTGCACACCCCGGGCATCGGGTGAATAGCCTCTGAAATCCTTCCTGGTATCGGTGCCAGGCCTCGGAGCCTGTCCGTATTTCGCGCCTGTCGCCTGGTCCCGGTAGGCAACACCCTTTCTGTGGGAGGGATCGTGTTTCCATTCCCCGTGCCCGCCCGGATTTGTCGATATCTTGTTCGCGTAGTAGTTCCGGTTGATCTGGTTGTTCACGTTGACGTTCTTGTTGACGTTCACGTTCACGTCACCATGATGCCAGTTGCAGTCGCCCCACGCGTAGCCCCAGGCGGCCCCCACCGCCACGCCCGCCGCGAAGGAGAACGCAGCAACCCCCGCCACGTATCCCGGCGGGTAGTAATAGTATGGCGGGTACGCCGGATAGGGCCACGCACCGTAGA
Organism: Syntrophobacterales bacterium Delta_02; assembly: GCA_001603955.1. Classification (GTDB taxonomy): domain Bacteria; phylum Desulfobacterota; class Syntrophorhabdia; order Syntrophorhabdales; family Syntrophorhabdaceae; genus Delta-02. The sequence goes on from LVAA01000029.1 coordinate 24,786, forward strand.
CAACGGTCGGGTTATACGCGGGAACATAAATCACCTGGGGGTCGGCCGGCTGTATCACGATGACCTGGTCCTGCACGACAACCTTCTGTTCCTTCGTTGTCTTGAGGTTCCCTGAGGCCTGCGCCTTTGCCCTTAACTTCTGGACCGTGTTCATAACATCCTTCTGCTGTGCCAGGAATGCGTCCCCAAGCTTCTGCGTCCAGTCCAGCTTCTCGTTCATCATGTTGAGGACCGAGGGGAAGTTCACAAGGGATTTGACGCTGGGGTCCCAGTTCTGTTTCTCCAGGGCGGACGTCAGCTGATTCCCCTTGAGATTGGGGTTCGCCTTCACCCACCGCGCCGCCTCCACTACCTCGAGGGGATACGTGGAGGCCATGAGTATCTGGGCGATGAGTTCGTCGGGATACAGGGCAATGGGCGCCAGGATCTGCTCGAGTTCCCCCTGCTTGAACACCGGCTTTGATGAACCCGTGCCCTGGGCGAACACCCCCGCCGGAATGACAAGGGACGCCACCAGCACCCATATCAACGTTCGTGCAAACGGTCTCTTCATTATGTTCCTCCTATCATACAGGAAAGCAACTATAACAAACTGTACAACATCAGCGGTCTTGCTCTCAACCTGATAATACCGGGCTGCGCGTCTTTTTTGCCGCACATGACAACCCGGTCAACCCTCTTCGATCACATACGCCCGGGACGTTGTTGACATCTCACGCAGCGGAGCGATCCTTCCGTATTCTTCACTATCGAAACAGACGTTGAGGCTCTGAACATCCTTGAACCTGATGAGGATGATCCTCACCGGGGCTGACCCACCGAAAAACGGCCTGACACGGTCGGTCCTGATCACGTACTCCCCACCGCCCTTCTCGACGATGGACTTCACGGCGTTGATGTACTCCCCGTACATCCCGGCATCCGTAATCTCCAGTATCTCGACAAGAAAATACGCGGGCATGACAACACATCCTCAGGTCAAGCAATTCAAGAGGCTCAAGCCGTTTTCTATATCTCCAGCCAGGAATCGGAATAGAGCGTCTGTCCCATGAGGACCCGGGCGGTCTTGACATACTCACCCTCTTCCTTCGCGAGCTTCGAAATGTCCAGCTCTTCGCCGTCCATGACGCGGTGGATGAGGGCTTCCAGTTCGGGCATCTCTCCCCGGGCTATGGCCTGGAGTTCCCCGTCAAAGGCGTCTACGATGGCGGAGTACATGCCGTAGCGCTTCAGCATCATCAGGTAGGTTCTGTTCATAATGCCTCTCAGATGTGCCGGTACTCCGTTGGACACGTTCGATAGGCCACAGGTGGACCTCGAGGAGGGTGCAAGGTCGGACAGCATCATGACAAACTCCGTGCAACCCTGGATCTGGAGCTGCTGGGTGTTCACAGGCAGGACGATGGGGTCGATCCAGATATCCTCCTCCGGTATGCCGTGGCTCGCGGCGGCCGCAAGGATCTCGGCAGCGCAGAGTCCCCGTTCGTTGGCATCGCGGGGGATGCCCTCGGCGCTGAGAGTAAGGCCGATGAAAGGCGCACCGTACTTCTTCGCCATGGGCATGAGGGCCTCCATCCTTTCCGGTCGGGCCGAGACGGAGTTGATGAGCGGCCTTGTCTTCGCCACCTTCAGTCCCGCCTCTATGGCCTCTATATTGGAAGTGTCGAGAGACAGGGGAAGGTCTGTGACCTCCTGCACAACGCCGACGAGCCATTCCATGAAATCGGGGCCGGTCTTGCGCGCGGGGCCGATATTAAGGTCGATCATGTCCATCCCGGCTTCGGCTTCGGCCTCGGCCATCTTCCGGATCGGCCCCGCATCCCTGTTAAGGAACGCCTCGCCAAGTCTCTTCGACATAACGTTGAGGTTCTCGCCTATAAGGAACATATTCTCCTCACGCACTGGATTATCTGGTTCTTGTACAGTTTCGCCACGCAGGTGATCTCCGGAACGAGTGCTTCGCGTCACAGGTCACAGGTCTCACGTCACAGGCTCAAAGCCAAAAGAATCTTGCTCTCCAGGTCACCAGTTGTGTTCACAGCCCGTCCCTTTTCACGGTCTTTCTTTTGGGACCTGCGACCTGTGACGTCCTCTCTCATTTCCAGCTTTTCAAAAACGCCGGCAGGTGTGCCGCCTCCCGCGGGCCTATCATGATCTTCCAGCCTTGCAGTTCCTCTTCGAGGTCTCCCAGTATGGCGGCCGCGTAGCCGGGGATGATGAGATTGCGGTGTTTTATCTTTTCCTCCACGCCGGACTTTTTTATGAAGGACCCGACCAGATCCCCGACGAACTTGCCTGCCGCCCAGGCCGTCATGACCGAAAGCCCTTCCGTGTCCATGATGCACAGCCAACTCGGCACGCGCGAATTCTCGATCTCTCCGCTGACTATAAAATAGGTGAGGGAGAAATTGCACGTCACCAGGACCGGCGAGTTGCCGTCGGGGTTGTTGATGGGATAGACGCCTTCCTTCGTCGTCATGGGGCGCTGGGGATCGGTGTATATGTTGAGCCTTTGAAGGAGAAGGGGGAACAGGGTTTCTCCGGTGATATCGCTGAGCACTATTATCCCTGCGTACTTCGCAACAAAGAGTGAGGCTATCAGGGTCTCCTTCATGGGGTCATCGGTCATCTCGCAGGGAAAGGTGATCGTGGGAAAACCGAGTGGTTTGAACTTGGTGACGAGTGCGGCGCGCCTGATGGCAACCTGGTCCGTAAAGGCATCCCTGACCCCTCGCGCGGAGGTGTCGATGACAAGGTCCTTGAGTCCCATGGCCATCAGTTTTTCCGTCAGGGCGGCCACCTCATCGAACCCTTTGCCAATGACGGCAAGGGGCACTCCGTAATCTTTCGCCAGGGTGCCGAAGGTCTCGTAATTGTCCGGCGTCGCCCCGTAGATGAGGGGTTTCTTGTCCCGCACGATATCGAGGGCCTCCTTCATTACCGACGCCTCGCCGCACACGAGAATGACGGCACAGGGTCTCACTAGCGCAGACTTCACGATGGCGACGAACCGGTCCTTGTTCCCCGTGAACTTGATGGCGGCCATCTCAGGCTTCATCGTGACGCCCACGCGTTCATACTGGAAGTACTCCAGGGCGCTGAGGCGGCGTTCCACCTCACCGTCATCCATCCCGTCCGTTATGAGAACGGCGATACCGGGCTTGTTGAAAAAGGTCTTCTCATGACGGAAGAGCACCGTCTCCCCGCCGATCTTGACCCCGTAATCGTCGACGCCGATAGACACCTGCCTGATGGGAGGCGCGCTCGCGTCGGAAAGCTGGGCCTTCGCATCGGCCGAGACGTGCGGACACAGGTCAAGTTCCGTCTTCCCGGCGGCCAGTGCCATGGCAAAGGCAAGGCACGTGGGAAACTTGCACTCCCCGCAGTTGGTCTTGGGAAGAAGCTTCAGTATCTGGATCCCCGTTAACGCCATCAAAATCTCCTTTCAGTGAAGAGAATAACCAATGACCAAATTCCAATGACCAACTAAAAAACAAATGACCAATTTATCAATAACCAGACAAGAAAAGCGACACCGGGCCGTTGCCTTTTGCTTTGGTCATTGATTATTATTTTCTTCTTTGGTCATTGAAATTTGGTCATTGGTCATTATTCCGTCTAATGGTATTCTCTTTCTACAGTAAGTCTTCCATCCCCAAACAGGGATGCCCTTTCTGCGTGATGTATTCCAGGACCTCTTCCTCCGTCTTTGCGACCGTTTCGTCGGCGATCATGTCGGGAAGGTCGGGGTAGCCCAATTCTTCACCCCTCTTTTTCAGGCGTCCGCGGATCTCGTCCTTGAGCCTCTTCGGCATCCAGGCGATCCTCAGCAGGCCCCCGTCACCTTTTAAGAACTTCTTCTGGGTGATGTTGTACTTGCTGTGGCCCAGGAATCCGGGAACTTGCGACCCGCCGCCGACGGACCCCGCCAGGCTCGTGAACTTCATGCCGCAGGGTGTCATGTCGATGAAATCACGGTCGACGGTCATGATCGCGTTGCACATGGGCAGGATGGCGGCAATGCATTCGCAGCACCCGCAGGTGGTCATCGGATCGACCATAAGGCTGTAGAGGCTCACGTTCTCGACCTTCTGACGGGATGCCTTGCGCACGTACTCATTACAGCCGCGGAACTGCCCGTAGCGTTCGTCAATGACAACGCCCTTCTGGATGGGCTGGTTGGGCCCCTCGGGGTTGATCTCGTACGCGGCGCGGCAGTCGAGCCAGTTATAGGCACCGCAGAGGCCCGTCCTCTCGGGGCTTATGACGCACACATGACTGGGGGCGAATGACTGGCAGAGGATGCATGAGTAGAAGGTCTCCGTGGTCTCGTCCGTCATGCCCTCGATGCGCGCGTCCCTCTGCGCGTAAGCGGCCCGGGCAACGTCCAGCACCTCGCGAACCTTTGCCTCGTCTGTGTAGATCTTCACCTGGACCTTGTCGAAGATGGCGCCGAAATCCTGGTGATACTTGGCGTGGATGATCCTGCCTATGTCCTTGAGGGTGAAGCCCTTCTCCACGGCCTGACGCGAGATCCTGATCCAGGCGATGTCGCGCTGACCGATGTGCATGATCCCCTGTGCCTGGTTGATGAGGTGATGGTTCTGTCTCTCCAGAATGGGCTCGAAGTCCTCCTGGAAATTGCGTCCCGCCACCTCGGTAACCATGGCAAAATGCAGCCTCGATCCGGTTTCAACGTCGGAGACATCGGGTCCGATCACCTCGATACGCCCGTCCTCCACCTCTTCCATGTTCTTCGACGTCGTCAACTCCACCGCTGTCGTCCGTCCGCCGCCCATCTCCAGGTAGATGTCCTCACCGCGGACACGCTCGCCCTCAAAGGCGGGACCGTAGGATACGGGGATGGGTACCTTCGCCACCTGGACCTTCAGGCCTCGGACCTCCACCGCCTTTTGAACGATCTGGTCATGGGGAATATTGGAAACCACGTGCTCGTAGGTACAGATCCCCGTGGGAAGGACCTGCGGTATGGGCGTGTCGGCGATCGTCGGGAAACCCCAGTTGATCGCCCCCGCGGCGTTGGCGTACCATTCGTCCGTCACGTCTCCGAGAGCGAGGACAAAGGCGTATGTCCTATCCTTGTTGTAGATGAGGTTACGCCTGAAATCACCGGGGCGAATGCCGCCAAAGGCCATGGCTACACGGCAGGCAAACCCGATGGCAAAGACTGCCTGGTGGATGTCGGGCCCGAAGGGGACAAGGCGCGTGGGCCAGCCTATCTGGACCCCGGCCTCGACGAGCTGCTCGGCAAAACGTTTCCCGTCGTTCTGCCCGACCATGAACACGTAAAGGTTCTTCTCCTGGAGTTCAAGGGCGATCCTGGCCGCCGTCGCGGCATCCGGGGCCGCGCCGGCTATGGCCGCAAAGCCGGGGGCGGTCCCGTCGACGAACTCGACCCCCCTCTTCCTGAAGATCACGTCGTTTGCGGCCCCCAGCCAGATCGTGCTTTCCGTTATCTCTTCGGAGTCGGCCGCGTACCTGTCGGGTTCTTCAAGGTAGCGCACGGCCTCTATCATCTCTTCCACGAAGAAGGTGGCCATGCCCGCATCGAGCGCGGGAGCCAGGTAGGGGAGAGGAACAGTCTCCTTGACGGGAGGCGGGATCAGCCTCCGGCACATATCGAGGACGCGCTCCATGTCCTTCACCCGTGAGACCGCTATACCCGTCATCGAGTATATGATGGGCAGATAGTAAGCCGTGTTGGGAAAACCTATCTCCTGATCAGGCCCGTATTTTTCCAGCGCCTCGCGGTATTTCGCTTCGGCCTGGGTGAATATCTTCCGGGCGCCCCGTATCGCCGCCGATGCTATGATCTTGGACATTCATTCACCCTTTCGTCTTTCACGTCCCGAACCGCCGATGCCTCCGCCATCTGCGCTACTCCATGGCCCTTCTCATGGCCATATCGAAAAGAACGCGCTCACGCCCCTTGTCTATCCCTAAAGCCTTTCTCTTCTTGTCGATGTGGGCGATCATGAGTTCGGCCGCCTTGACGGGGTCCTGCTCGAAGGCCCACATCCCCTTGTACATGTCTTCATACTCATGGAAAAGGTGTTCCGTGACGTTCTCGCTCCCCAGCGTGGGCCAGGTGGTTCCGAAAACAGTAAAGATCCCCGAGGCGACGAAGTACTGACCGATGGAGATGGCTTTTTCGCTCATCCACTCCGGCGCAGCGCCAGCCGCCGGCAGATCGGAGAGGTCGTCACCGAGACCGCCCTCCTTGACCATGGCCGTCGCGGCGATGAGTATCCTGGAATTGTCGACACAGGAGCCGAGATGAAGGACGGGGGGGATGCCAATGGCCTCACAGACCTCGGCAAGCCCTCCGCCCGCGTGGAGATGCGCCGCCTCCGGCGTCAGGAGCCCGGCTTTGCCGCAGGCCATGGCGCTGCAGCCCGTCGTCAGGACAAGGACATCGTTCCTGATGAGCTCTCTTATCATGGCAAGATGGGCCGCATCGTGCTGCGTTCTCACGTTGTTGCACCCGACGACACCCGCGACGCCCCTGATCCTTCCGTTGGCGATATTATCGTTGAGCGGCCTGTAGCTTGCCCGGAAGAGGCCACCCAGCAGGTAGGTTATCGTCTCGTGGCTGAAACCCGCCACCATGTTCTCGCTCTCCGCCGGAATGTAAACAGCGTGGCGCCTGTTGGGATAATTCTCTATGGCCATGGCGAGTATCCTCTTCGCGATGTCGAGCCCCTGTTCGGGATGGAACTCGATATGCTCGGCACCCTCGATCATGGCCCTGTCGGAGGTGGTGATGAGTTTCGTGTGAAAACATTCCGCCACGCTCGCCAGTCCCTGCATCTGGCACTGCACGTCAACGGTCATGAGCTCGACGGCGCCCGTGACGAGGGCCAGTTCCTGCTGCAGAAAATTGCCGGCACAGGGTATGCCATGGCGCATGAGTATCTCGTTCGCGCTGCAGCACATGCCCGCCAGGTTCACACCCTTTGCCCCGACCTTTTCCGTAAGCTCCCTGATACCCGGGTCGTGGCTGGCGGCAACGAGCATCTCGGGCAGGAGTGGCTCGTGGCCGTGGACCACGATATTGACGTGGTCTTCTTTCAGAACGCCGAGATTGATGGAGCCCAGCACGGGCACCGGGGTGCCGAACATGATGTCCTGAAGCTCCGTCGATATCATCGAGCCGCCCCAACCATCAGCGATCGCAGCGCGCGCGGCCTGCTGGAGAATGTGCCGGTAATCCTGATCGACCCCCATGTGGGTCCTGTGCATCACCTCCACTATCTCGCGGTCTATGCCGCGCGGCAGGACCCCAAGCTTCCTCCATATCTCCTGTCTGCGCAGGGGCGCCTTTCCCGCGTAAACGAGTTCGCCGCTCTGCCTGCCGAACTCGTTCAGCGCCTTTTCACCGAGTTCTATGGCTATGTCCTTTACGTCACGTTTCTCTATGTTGATACCGAAATCGAGAGCGACCTCGAGAAGCTTTATCTCGTCCTTGATCGAGAAACCTTGCGATTCACCCCTGGCCGTCTTGAGAAAGGTTAGGACGACCTCACGGGCATGGTCCGAGTGGGCCGCCGAACCGGCCGCGACCTTCCTGGCAAAATTCCGGGCCACGACGGTATCGACGGTCGCACCGCAGACACCCATGCGCCGCGTGCCCTCACCTTTCTTTGAGCGCGGCATCCTGCATGGGCCCATGGAGCAGATCTTGCAACAGCTCTCTTCCACCCCGATGGGACAGGGTTTCAACACGTCGGCGCGCGAGAAAACGGTCGAGATGTCCTCCCGCTCGGCCTTCTCGATCAGTTCAAGGGTTGCCTTGTCGATGCTCTTTTCCTTGCCGTCGGCCATTGTCTCTCCTTTTGCGCGTTACGCGCAGAGCTCGCCGATCATGTCCCGGATGAGGGACACGCTGTCGGGATGGCGCATTACGACGATGTCCGCCCCCGCGACAAGGAGGGTCATCGCGGTGACCGCCTCCATGAGAACGGAGCGTCTCTTCTCATCGCCCAGTTTCGGGTCTTCATCCTTCGTCAGCCTTGTCTCCCGGGTCTTCCAGACCTCGGGGGCAAGATTGCAGATGATGGGGAACTGGAGCTTGGCGTCCTCCTGCGTGAGCGCTGCCATCCTGTCGCGTTCCATCACGGAATAGGTGTATTCAAGACCGTAACCGAGACCTCCCGTCGTGGGATCGATGACGATCTTCTCCTCGTTGACCCCGAGGTTCCCGAGCAGGATATTGAGCTGTTTCGCCAGGTTGACGTCTATGGGAGAGGATGCCATGACGACCTGGCCGTAGCCGATGGCCATGGCGCCTATCTGCTTGTAGTTCTTGTCCGAAACGGGGCCGACGGCGACGTTCCTGCCCTCGCAGGCCTCGGCGACCCTCCTCAAGAGCTCGCTGTCCTTGTCGTCGTTCGCCGTTCCCCAAGCGAGAAGAGGCACGTCGATGGCGTCCGCCACCTTCTTCACGACCTCCACGACCTCTTCGGTCCCCTTGTTCTCGCCGTTGGGGTCGGCGCTCCTCAACTGAAGGACGATCATCTCCGCCCCGTATGCGTCGATGCATTTCCTTGCCCAGGCAACGGGGTCGGAGAGCACATCCCGGTAAGGTTCGATGGCCCACTCCTGCCATTCATCAGGAGGACTGTCCCAGACCTCGAAGGCAACCCTGGGGACATTGGGCATGTCGCCCTCGAAACGATGGAAGGGGTAACAGCTCGCACCGCCTACGCGCACTGCCTTCGGCCCCGCCCCCAGCGCGACCTCCCGGATCTTCCCCGTGTACTTTATCTTAGGAATCTCAAAGGCCATCTCTTCCTCCCCTGTGTTGAACTATATACGAATGCTGCCCTCAGGCTTCCTGTTTTCTCTTCTCGCTCCCGTACCAGTCGGCACTGTACCAGTAGCGCATGGCGGAACGTATGTAACCAAGCCTTTCGTCGCGGGTGGCAAGTTTCTCCCGCCAATCTCCGCGCTCCTCGGGCTTGCCTTCCTCGAAGGTTGCCCCCAAGACCTTCACCTTCCTGCCCGCGTGGTCCTCCTTCTCCTCGTATCTGTACTCTTCCATGCCTCACTTTCCTTCCGCGGCCATCCTGGCCGCCTTGAGCGTATTCTGCATGAGCATGGTGATCGTCATGGGCCCCACACCGCCCGGAACGGGTGTGATGACTGAAGCCTTCTCCTTCACCGTCTCGAAATCGACGTCCCCGCAAAGCTTCGCCTTGCCCTCGGGGGTCATACCTGTCCTGTTGACGCCCACATCTATCACGACAGCACCGTCCTTGACCATCCCGGCTGTTATCGCTTTTGCCTTGCCCGCCGCGACTATGAGGATATCCGCCCTCCGGGTGTGGGCCGCGAGGTCGCGTGTCGACGTGTGGCACATCGTCACCGTGGCATTGGCGTTCGCCTCCTTCTGGACGAGCATCATGGAGATGGGTTTGCCGACAAGGTTGCTTCTCCCGACAACAACGACCTCGGCTCCCTTCGTTTCCACGCCTGCCATCCCGAGAAGCTCCCTGATCCCGTAAGGCGTGCAGGGATAGAAACGCGCCTCGCCTATCATAAGCCTGCCCAGGTTCATGGGGTGCAGCCCGTCCACGTCCTTGTCGGGGTCTATCGCGTTGAGGACCCTCGTCTCGTTGATATGCTTCGGCAGCGGCAGCTGCACGAGGATACCGTGAATGACGGGGTCGTTGTTGTATTTCCCGATAAGCTCGAGGAGTCTTTCCTCGGATACGTCCCCCGGCTGGTCATCCTGAATGGAGTAAAAGCCAAGCTCCCTGGCCGTTCTCTGTTTTCCCGTGACATAGCTCACGGATGCAGGGTTGTCACCGACAAGAATGGTCACGAGACCCGGCGTGACGCCCGTCCTTTCACGGAGCTCGATCACCTCCCGGGCTATCCGCTCCCGGACCTGCCTCGCCACCTCTGTTCCGCTCAAGATCCTTGCTGTCATAGACACTCCTTCATGGCAAACTCCATGATCCCGTCAGGCACCCACGGTCCCGTCGAAAATAGCCCAGGCGTCCGCAAGGGAACCCGATGACGGGTCGAGGTCAAAAACCGTCTTTCCCGCCGCGTCGGCCCTCACGAGATCTTCATCGTTCGTCACGGTGCCGCCGATCGTTACACCCCTCTCGTCAGCGGCCTTCCGGGCCGCGTCGGCGCCGTTCCCGGTCACACGGTTCACGATGACGACCGTCTTGTGTATGTGAAGACCGAGTTCTCCGATTATCGAAAGGATCCGCTTCGCGGTAAGGATTCCCCGCGGCGTCGGGTCCGATATCACGTAAAGGATGTCAACATTTTGCGTCACGAGCCGGCTCATATGTTCCATGCCCGCCTCGTTGTCGACCACCACGAAGGGATAATTACCCTTCAAAGCGTCAATGTATTTCTTCGCCATGCTGTTTGCCGCACAGTAACACCCGGGGCCTTCAGGCCTTCCCATGACGAGAAGATCGAAGCCCTTCGCCTCGATGACCGCCTCCTGGACCTTGTACTCCAGCCAGCTGTCCTTGCTCATTCCCGTGGGGACATTTTCCTTAAGCTTCTCCCGGGCCTCTCCTATGGTGTGGTGAACACTGACGCCCAGGACTTCGTTGAGGTTGGAGTTGGGATCGGCATCTACCGCAAGCACCGGACCCTTCTTCACCTTTTCCATGAGATACCTGATAAGCATCCCCCCTATGGTCGTCTTGCCAACCCCGCCCTTGCCCGCCACCGCGATCACTCTAGGCATAGGGGCCTCCTGCGGAGGCAGGTAATGGGTTATGGGTTATGGGTGATGGGAATGACCTTTCCCTGCCCCCTGCATGGCGCGTATGCCGTAGTCCATTATCTGTCTTCATCTTCCTTCCTATCACCTATCACCTATCACCCGTGGCAGCCTCTCTTCACCATCTTGTTCATGACCTGGAACCTGGAACCTGGAACCTGGAACCATTTTTCAATGCCTTCATCGTCTCGGGGAAGGCCCTGCCGTCCGTGTGGGGGAGGAACATTGCCGCCATGAATTCATCCATGAACTGCGCATTGTTCGACAATTCGATGTTTGTCATCGACCGCGCCACCTGGCCGGCCTTCTCGAAGAACCCGCAGGAAACCGCCGCTACCCTGGCGCCTCCCAGGGATGCGTTCCCCATGAACCGAAAACGTTCTATCGGCAATTCGGGCAGGAGGCCTATCGCGATCGCCTTTTCAATGTCTATGGAGTGACCGAAGCCCCCCGCAATAATAACCATATCGAGATCGCCAAATGCAAGGCCTCCATTCTCGAGGAGGACCGAGCAGCCCGCATACACGGCCGCCTTCGTCCGTATGATATTGTCAAGGTCTATCTCGGTGATCACGATGTCCCGTTCAATGTGCGTTTCCGAGGCGAAGCACAGGACGTATTCCCGGCCGTTCGAGCCGTCCCTCACCCTCTTCGTCCTTCGTTCAGCCGAGAATTTCCCGTTGCGGTCGATAACACCCGCGAGAAGAAGCTCCGCCACGATGTCGATGAGTCCGGAACCACAAATGCCGAGCGGCTTCTTCCTGCCCACGGTGAGGATCATCGGCTCCAGGGTGACGGGGTTTATGCGCACTTTCTCAATAGCGCCCGGGGCCGCCCGCGTGCCGAACTCAATGCCTCCTCCCTCAAAAGCAGGGCCGGCCGAACAGGAGGCGCACAGGAGCCACTGCCCATTCCCGAGTACGATCTCGCCATTGGTCCCGATATCCATGAAGAGCGAGACGTCGTCCCTCTCCGTCATGCCCGAAAGCGCCACGCCGGATACGATGTCTCCTCCCACGTAAGACGAGACGCCCGGGATGGCAAAAAGACGCGTATGGGCCGCCGCCTCAAGGCCGATCTCCCCGCAACCGAGTGGAGGGAAAGCCGTCGCGAGCGGGGTGTAAGGGGCAAGCATGATATGTTTCGGCTCTATCCCGTAAAAGAGGTGCATCATCGTCGTATTGCCGGCCACGACAACGTGGCTTATATCGGCCCTGTCAACATCCGCCTCCCCCAGGAGCTCGCCGATGAGAAGGTTCACCGTGGACACAACGACCTCCTGGAGCTTCCTGAGCCCGTCCCGTTTTCCGGCGTACATGATCCTGCTGATGACGTCCTCGCCGAAGCTTATCTGCCTGTTGTAGTCCGACGACGATGCCAGGATGATCCCCTTCCCTTCGCCACCGTCACAGGCGAGGAGCTGGGCCGCAACGGTGGTCGTCCCGATGTCGACGGCAATCGCGTAATGCGACCCCGCCGCGTTGCCCTTCGTGATACCCGTGGCCTCTCTCTGACCGCTCATGGCAACGTCGACGGTGACATTCCAGTCCGCGTCCCTGAGTTTCGTGCCCAGGTCGTGCATCACACTCAAGGGCAGAACAACAGGCTCCCCGCATCCCGGCTTCGACGCCAGTGCACGTGCTATCCTCGCTGCGTCGGAGACATTGTCCTGCGCGTCGGGACGAGGGACATCGAGATCGTATCTTTCCACCAACGGTTCCCGGCCGTATTCACTCAGGAGCGCCTCGTCGATGCCTCCCGCGTCCACGTCGCTCATGACCGTCGACCTTCTCAGGACGCTTCTGTCCACCTGCGATTCCAGCGGGATCTCGATCACGGCATCGCCGCTGACGCTGGAGATGCACGCAAGACGGACACCCGCGGCATACTCCTCTTCACCGATAGAGGGATGGACGGATGAACTCAGGGTGCCCGCGGCCATCCGTACCCTGCATTTTCCGCAGGCTCCCCTTCCCCCGCAGGAGGCATTGATATGCACCCCCGCCTTCATGGCGATTTCGAGTAAGTTTTCTCCTTCTTCTGCCGGGATAGTCCGATCCATCGGCAGAAATCTTATTCTGTATTCTGGCGGCATAGTCTCTAGACACACCATTGTACCAAATTCTCCCACCTTTGAACATACCCTAATTTCCGGAGCAACCGTTCCTGCCCACACCTCCAGGAACCTCATGTTCACTATCATAAATGCAAACCGACCCTTTTGATGCCACCCTTTTTAGAGCAGTATTATCAACAAATTGACGTTGACAAAAGACTCCTGATAATATATAGTGTTCAGCATCGTGAATTATGTACACTGCGCCCGTCATAAAGAAGACCTTTGAGGTTCTTTCACTCATCGTAGATAGCAAGCGGCCCCTGGGCGTCACGGAGATCGCACGGACCCTTGCCCTCAGCAAGAGCACGGTGTTCGGGATACTCAAAGCCCTGCAGGAGGAGAACCTTATCGTGAAGAGCAAGTCCACGAAGCGCTACACGATAGGCGAGGAACTCTTCAAGATAGCGAAGAGGGTCTTGCAGGGAGGCGAACTCAGCTCCGTTGCCCGTCCCTTTCTCGAGAAGCTTGTCGAGGAAGTCGATGAAACGGTCTTTCTCTGTGTCCGCGAGGATAGTGTCGTCAAGGTTATCGACACGATAGAGACGCGGAAGAAACTCAAGATATCGTCCCCCATTGGGACGCGCCTCCCGATTACGGCATCGGTCTTCTGCAAGGCCTTTCTCGCCCCCATGGAAGACAGCGATATCCGCGACTTCCTCAAGGAAAAGGGCCTGCCCAAATATACCCCGAACAGCATCACCGACCTCGACCGTTTCCTGGACGAGATACGGGTGGCACGGAAACGTCACTACAGTCTCGACCTCGAGGAGTATCTCATGGGTGTCAGGGCGATAGCCACCCTTGTCTACGCCAACGATTATCCCGTGGGAGCCATCTGCATCCTCGGCTTCACGGGCTCCATGCCCACGGACAAACTGCCTGAAATGGCCCAACACCTCATCGGCACCGCCCGAAAGATATCGGAAAGACTATCACAGTAAAGACAGTCGCAGGTCTCAGGTCCCAAGTCTCAGGCTGAAGACAAAGACAGCGAGAAGACTGTTCCGGCAAGTCTCAGGTTTCAGACTGAAGACGCACCGGTCCGAGAGGGACCGACTGTCCGGTAAGGCCGGAACCTTTGGATGCCCGGTCTTCCCTTGGAGCCTTCGTGCTTTTGTCTTTGACCTGGAACTTGAGACCTGAGACCTGAGACCGTTTTTATTCTGTCTTTTGGAAGATCTCCACCGCCTGCCGGGGGATGTAGACCTTGCCGGTTTGGGGGGCAAGGACGGTTATTCCTTCCAGCGTGCGGGTGGTTTCCGTCTTTCCCCTTATTTTCATGGTATTCTTGCTCAGGGGCAGCTCGGCTCTCTTGCCCGCGGATTCGACGATGAGAACCATGTTGCGGGGGTCCTTCCGGTCGAGGGTTACCGATGCTCCAACCTTCTTGAAAACCTCTTCGGCGGGGGCGAAGAGGCGCCGGTCGACATCGGCGAGGTCAAACCCCATCGCCCTTGCCATCATGCGGGCTATCTCGGTGTTCTCTATCATCCGGAGAGGTCTTTCGACACCGTAATAATAGAAAAAAAGGTCTTCGCCCGTATGCCCGTGGGTCGCCCAGCCCACACAGCTTCGCGTGCTTACGACAGAGCCCGTCGCTACGTTCATCCTTCCGGGCTTCGCGGACCGAACGGCCGCTGTCTCCGCCGGCGTCAGGTCGCTTATTCCGAGATATTCCGCTATGACCCTCTTCACGTTGTCCTCCGACCTGTCACTCTTCAGCGCCTTCTCGATCCCTTCTCCCGTGAGAGACGCCTTCCTGAGGGGACCGACAAGCCGTTCAAACTGGAGACGGGAATACGTGCCGTCCGTCATCCGGTTCCCTATGGACATTCCACCATTTCCATGGTCCGAAAAGGCGATCACCATCGTACGGCCATCCCTGCTCGCGAAATCGAGGGCAGTCCCGACGGCCTCATCGAAGGCAAGGACATCGCTAATCACCCCGACGGGATCGTTCGCGTGAGAGGCCCAGTCGATCTTGCTTCCTTCCACGAACAAAAAGAATCCCTTCGGGTTCTTCGAAAGGATCTCTATCGCCTTGCCTGTCATTTCCGACAGGCTTGGTTCACCCGGCGAGAAGCGCCTCCTGTCAAACTCGTAGGCCATTGCATCATCAGCGAACATGCCCCAGAGCCTGGGTGACTGAGCTCTCAACATCTCCTCCCTGTCCGCCACGAGAGCGTAACCCTTCGTCCGGAGAGTCGCCGTGAGGTCTTCATTGTCCCTGCGGGCTCCGCCCTTCTCTACGGGAACCAGGAATTGTCTGCCGCCCCCAAGGACTACGTCGATATCCTGGTACACCTGCTGCCTTCCGATCTCGTTGTAATCCGCCCGGTCGGGCCAGTGCGAAGAAAAACCGGCGGGCGTCGCGTGCTGGATGTTGGAAGTTGCCACGAGGCCGACAGCCCTGCCGGTCAATTTCGCCCCTTCCAGAACGGACGCTATGGGCTTGCACCGGGACTCGCCGGGGTCGGGGACCCCGGGGATGGTTGCCCTGCAGGGCATTATGCCCAGGGTCTTGTCCATCGATTTGTGGCCGCAGGCAAAGGCCGTCGCGGCAGGCGCCGAATCGGTTATAAGGGAATCCGCGCCGTAGGTCCGCACCCCTCCCACATACATCGCGTCGAGCGAAAGGGGGGCACCCTTGTACCATCTGGTCAGGGTCGTGTGGGCAGAACCCATTCCATCCCCCACAAGCACAATAACGTTCCTGAAGACCGTTTCCGCACAGAGCGCAATGCTGCCGACGGAAAGAAAAGCAACCAGCACCATAAGACACGCGGTCATGGACCGCAGTGTCACCCTGGAATTCCCGTCTCTCATTGGTCAAGCCTCCCGTTGGTATCCATCGTCCCAGAGGACGTCATATGTATACTACTCTTTTTTACCAATTCTATTGCGATTTATTTCCATTCCTGACCAGCACCGTGTCATACTATTCCTGCACCCATCACACGTAGAGGAGGCGAAGGTATCATGGAAGATATGCGGAACCCCGTTCATGCTCAGCTGGAGCGACTTCCGAAGGAAACCCTCATTCAACTCGTCAAGATGTATTCATGGAACTGGCACACCTGCGACGGGCTCTGGTTCTCCGGGGTGGAGGACCGTTTCGGGACCGAGAAGGCCCTCGAGATCGATATACATATGTGGGACGTCTCCTCGAAGGTGGAAGCGCGACGCATAAAGGAGGTCCTGGCCATTCCGGAGAACGGGGGACTCGATGCGGTCCTCAATACCATAAACCTCATGAGCTGGGCGGCAAAATGTTCCTACAACATCGAAAAGGACGGTGAAAGAGCGCTCCTGACGGTCCTCTCCTGCCCTCCCCAGGAGGCGAGGCTGCGGTCGGGCAAGGAGATCTTCGCCTGCCGGCCCACCTTTGACCATGGATTTGCGAATGTCATCGCAATCATCGATCCCAGGGTCAAGGTATCCTGTAGATATTGCCCCCCTGGTCCTCACCCCCCGGACAGCTGGTGCCAGTGGGAGTTCACAGGACCGGAAAGGGCGCGATGACAACGGGAGGTCCGCTCCTGTCCCGAGTCATGAGGAGGCTCCCTCTCTGCCGCGCCCGCTGAACCGGACGTCTCACCGCAGGTACGTCGTCTTGTCCTTCACGGCCTTTCTCGGGATCTCGCGGATATCCGACGCCGGTTTGCCCAGACACACGAGGGCGAGAGGCACCTTCGCCCCGTCGATCCCCAGTATCCCCCTCAAGGCCTTCTTGTCGAACAGGGTGAACCAGAGCGAACCCAAACCGAGAGAATGCGCGGCAAGGTGCATGTTCTGGACCGCGGCGGCACATGCCGCCTGATATCCCATATTGCCCTCTTCCATGAACATGTCCACGCCCGTCTTCCCGGGGTCGCCCACCACCGCAACGATGACGGGCGCCTGTTTCAGGAAATCCACCCTGTATGAATCGAGCCACTTCCAGCCGCTCTTCTCGAGGGCCCACAGCCGGCACCTCTCCGCCTCGTCAAAGATCCTCTCCCTCACCGCCGCATCCGTGACGACGAAGAACTCCCATGGCTGCATGTTAAGCGGTGACGGGGCCCATGTTGCGGCCTCGAGGACCTTTTCGATCACATCGTCTCCCACCGGGTCCGGCAGGTAGGCCCGGCAGCTTCTCCTTTCGCGCATAGCCGCGAACAGATCCATGTCATCCCCCTTTTTGCTGCGTATGTTCTCTTACCCGTGATGGTATCAGTCGGTCAGGTTTCTGTCAATAACATCCTAACATCAGAGCAAAAGATTGACATCGCCGGCGGGGCATTGTAATATTGCACATGATGCCGGAGCGACCATGAACGTCCGGCCAAATTGTATCTCTCACCGGCTTGTGTTGAGACATGCTCTCACCTTTACCAATCCCACAACAAAGGTGGCTCAACAACGGGACAGTTCCACGCTCAGTGTCCGGCTTTCGACGTTCCTGACGCTGAGAACCGGAACCGTGGACCTGGAACCTGGAGTTTCGAGCCTGGAACGTTAACGCGGCAGGTAACGACAATGAAGAAGAAACTGGCACAGACGCTGCTGACATCACGGGGCGGTCCCGAGCGTAAACGGCTGAACGCGTCGGCCGCCGCCGAGACGGAGCTCTACAAGACACTTGCCAACAACCTGCAGGTAGGCGTCTATATCGCGGTCAACAAGAGGTTCCAATTCGTCAATCTCCACATCCAGGAGTATACCGGCTACGCCGAGGCGGAACTCCTGGAAATGGACCCCCTCAGTGTCGTCCATCCCGATGACAGGGTGACGGCCGTCAGTGAGGCCGTCGATATGCTGAAAGGCCGCCGCCTGACTCCCTTCGAATACCGGCTGATTACAAAGGAAGGGCGGGTCAAATGGATCATGGAAACGGTGACGCCCATCATCTTCAAGAGGCGGAAGGCCGTGCTCGGGAACTCGATGGACATCACGGAGCACAAGGTGGCAAAAGAAAGCCTCCAGGAGCTGGATGCCCTCAAGTCGTCCATCCTGGATGCCATCCCCCAGGCCGTTGTCGGTCTTGAAGACAGGAGGATCAACTTCGCCAACACGGCCGTTGAGGAGGTCTTCGGCTGGCGACCGGAGGAGCTCATCGGTAAGAGCGTCACCCTCTTCTACCGGAACGAGAAGGAAGCGGAAGAGATCGGCCGTTACTTTTACAGCACCCTGGAGCATCAACGCACCTTCGTCGCCGAGTTCAACTGCCGGCGCAAGGACGGCAGGGACATACTCTGCCGAATGAGGTCCGCCCGGATCGGGGACGCATTGAAACAGCGCAGGATTGTCATCACCTACGAGGACATTACCGAGCAGAGGCGTGCCGAGGAAGAGCTCGCGAATTCCCGGGAACAACTCCGGGAGCTGTCGATATACCTCCAATCCGTGCGTGAAAAGGAAAGCACACGCATAGCCCGCGAGATACATGACGAACTCGGGCAATCGCTGACTGCCCTCCAGATGGATCTTGCCTGGCTCGGCTCTTCGATGCCGCCGGGAGACCTGTCGCTTGCCGGCAAGGTACAGCGGATGCGCAACCTTGTCGACAGGACGATAGACAGCGTCCACCGGATCTCCACGGAGCTTCGGCCCATCCTCCTAGACGACCTGGGTCTTACCGCCGCGATGGAATGGCAGGTCGGGGAGTTCCAGGGACGGACCGGTGTTCAGTGCGAAGCCCGCCTCGACTGCAATGACGGTTCCGTCGACAAGGATCAGGCTACCGCCCTCTTCCGCATATTCCAGGAGACGTTGACGAACGTCGCCCGTCATTCCGGTGCGACACTTGTCCGTGTCAGCCTTGTCCGCAAAGGCGGCAGCCTGCGCCTCGAAGTGACCGATAACGGAAGAGGCATCACCCGGGAAGAGATAGACAACCCGAAATCGTTCGGGATCATAGGCATCCGGGAGCGGGTCAACCTGTGGGGAGGCAGGGTGAGCATCACCGGCAAACCGCGCAAGGGGACAACCATAAGGGTTCGGATACCCGTGCGCGACAGGAGGAGATGACATGATACGGATCCTTGTTGCTGACGATCACTCGGTAGTCCGGGAAGGCATCAAACAGATCCTTGCTGGCCTCGATGACATGGCCGTCGAGGATGAGGCGGAAAGCGGGCAGGAGGTCCTGCTCAAGATGACGGCGAAGGACTACGACCTCGTCCTCCTTGATATCTCGATGCCGGGAAAGAGCGGATTGGAGGTCCTTGAAGAGATCAAGATCATGAAGCCCAGGGTGCCCGTCCTCATCCTCAGCATGCATCCCGAGGAACAGTACGCCGTTCGGATGCTCCGCGCCGGCGCCTCCGGCTATCTCACGAAGGCGAGCGCCCCCCAGGAACTGATCAGCGCGATCCGCAAGGTCTCCCGCGGCGGCAAGTACGTCACCGTCTCCCTCGCAGAGAAGCTTGCCTTCGAGCTCGACGCCGGGGCGGAGAAACCCCGTCATGAAAGGCTCTCCAACCGCGAATACCAGGTCATGCTCATGCTTGCCTCCGGCCAGTCCGTGAGCGAGGTGGCCGACGAGCTCTGCCTCAGCGCAAAGACCATCAGCACGTACCGGACAAGAATACTCGACAAGATGGACATGAAGAAGAACGCCGAACTGACACTCTACGCGGTGAAGAACAATCTTATCATTTAGCGGCCTACCCTGCCATCGCGATTGACGGAGATCCCATCGTCGGGCTTCGCCCTAAGCGGGTGCCCGGCGCACGGCTGCTCCCTGTAAGCCATACACCGTCACAACGTCGCCTTTGCTCTCCGACACAAGAAACAGACAACACCCGATACCCTCCGTTCTCACACCATGCAATAATAGACTACCGCTACTTGCGGAGAGATCTACACGCGGCGGGGTTGGCGAATGAGAACGAAAGAAAACAGGAGCCTCAGCAAAGACGGACACAACGGGCGAAGCACCATATCCCGCATGCTGGATCTCTCCCGGTCGGAAGGCCGCAGCCACCTCATGGAACATGAAAGCAAGGCGATCCTCGAGAGCGCCGGCATCAGGACAACGGGCGCGACCGTCGTCACCTCCGAGGAAGAAGCCGTCGAGGTGGCGCGGAACCTGGGCTATCCCGTCGTCCTCAAGGTCGTTTCTCCCGACGTGATCCACAAGACCGACGCGGGCGGCGTGAAGCTGAACCTCGGTGACGACGGTGATGTCAGGCAAGCCCACCGCGAGATCCTGTCGTCATTCAGGGACGCTGACATCACGGGGGTCTCGGTACAAAAGATGGCTCCGCCCGCGGTGGAGGCGATCATCGGATTCACACGCGATGAAAGCTTCGGACCGGTCCTGATGTTCGGACTTGGCGGGATCTTTGCCGAGGTCGTCAGGGACGTGGCATTCAGGGTCCTGCCGATCACCGCGGACTCCGCCCGGGAAATGATGGAGGAGATAAAGGGTTCTCCCATTCTGAAAGGCTACCGGGGCGTCTCCGTGGATCTCACGGCCCTCGGCGAAATGCTGCTCAATGTCTCCACCCTTGCCATAAAATACCCGGTGTTCAAGGAACTCGACATAAACCCCGTTCTTCTCTACCCGACCGGTTGTGTCGCCGTGGATGCCCGCATATTTGTCGATCATTCCCCCCGGATCTCTCCTGAGGCGGCTCCCAGAGCACAGGACGACCTTCGCAGGCTGTTCTATCCCGAAAGCATCGCCGTACTGGGAGCCACCGACTCCGGGGGCAAACTGGGATACAACGTGATGCGTAACCTGCTTTCCCACCGGTTCGAGGGAAAACTCTATCCCGTAAACCCCCGGAAAGGATCCGTGCTGGGGATCAGGACCTATCCATCGATCCTCGACGTGGAAGATCGGGTGGATACGGCTATCATCATCGTCCCGGCCGGAGCGGCCCTGCAGGCCGTGGAAGAGTGCTGCGCCAAGGGGGTCAGGCATCTCGTGGTGGAAACGGCAGGCTTCGCGGAGACGGGGGAAACCGGCAGGCAGGCACAGGCCCGCATCAAGGACCTCATCGAGAAAAAGGGGTGCCGCCTGCTCGGTCCCAATTGTTCGGGCATCATCAATACCCATCATAACATGGTGCAGTCGATCGGGCTCGTCGGCCGGCTCAGGAAGGGGAACGCGGGACTCATCGCCCAGGCCGGGGTCTACGCGGCCGGAATGCTCACGGGACTGCACAACATCCTCGATTTCGGCATGATCGCCACCATCGGCAACAAGATGGATGTCAGCGAGACCGATATCCTTGAATTCATGGGGGAGGATCCGAACATAAGCGTGGTGGGACTTTACATGGAGGATGTGACGAGCGGCCGGCGCCTGATCGATGTGGCAGGACGGGTTTGCGCGAAGAAACCCGTCATAGCCCTCAAGACAGGCCGTACGGAGGCGGGGAAAAAGGCCGTCTCGTCACACACCGCCTCCATGGCCGGCAACGATGAGATAAATTCCGCCGCATTCCGGCAAAGCGGCATCATCCGCGCCCGGGACAACGAGCATCTCTTCTCCCTCATGCGGGCCTTTTCAAAGCAGCCCCTGCCGAGGGGACCCGGCGTCTTCGTCGTGACATACACGGGGTCTCTCGGTGTCGCGGCCACGGACATGCTCTACATGAGGGGGCTCAGGCTCGCGGATCTCGAACCCCGCCTGAAGGAACGGCTGGCACCCCATCTCGATGATTACCTCAACGTACAGAACCCCGTGGACTGTTCCTTCAATATGGGCCCCGCGCAAGCGCGCGAGCTCATCAGGATCGGAGTCGAAAGCACCGCGGTCCACGCCGTTATCGTCATCGCCCAGGGCGAAATCCTCGGATCCTACGTGGATACGCTGGCTTCCATCGATTACCGGGGGAAACCGGTCCTATGCTGCGTGGCGTGCAAGGAGTTCATGATGAACCACGTCATTGAAATGGAACAGAGAGGCATTCCCGTGTATTCCACTCCCGAAATGGCCGTCGATGTCCTGTCGGACATGTACAGGCAAGGCTGCAGGCAAAGTGCGGCGCGCCTCGCCGATCTGAATGGCTTTTTGGCCGACCGCTCCTTCGAGATAGCCGGTCGGAGGGTGCACCTGAGGCTGCTCACACAGAATGATATCGACCTCTGGACCGATTTCGTGACGAGCTGCTCTCCCCGGTCTCTCTGGATGCGTTTCCTCTCCCCCTTTGACCCCACACCGGAGGCTGCCCGCCGTTACTGCGTCATAGACCCCGAGGAAGAAGTCGCCGTGGTCGCCGAGACCGTGGAGGCAGATCACCGGAAGCTCGTCGCCATAGCCCGCCTCATCAAGTGCGGCGTGACCGGCCAGGCTGAATACGCCGTCATTGTCACCGATTCCTGGCAGAAGAAGACACTGGGCCGCCTGCTCCTCGAGGCCTGCCTCGACCTCTCGAAATACCTCGGCATCCGCGTCATTCACGCCGAGATAGTTCAAGAGAACTTCCCCATGAACAAGGTCCTCAACCACTGCAACTTTACAATGCACGCCAAGGAACGCAACATGCTCCTCATGTCGAGAAACTTGGAATAAAAGACCGCTTGAACAGCTTGAGCCGTTTGAACGCTGCACAGGCCGTGCGGTGGATTCCTTCGTGCCGCCGCATGCCTGAGGTTCGCACCGGGCTGTAATTCTTCTTCTGACGCTGAAGCGGCTCAAGCGGTTCAAGCGATCTTCAAGCGGTCTTCTTTCTTTACTTTTGTTTTCAGTTTTAGTATAGATTAGTGAGTTGAGGGAGATGTGGGTTGGAAATGGATCCCCCTCAACTCTGGCAGACGCCGATCGTAATACGGGTACGATCGACAGAAATCTCCTTGAACTACCTGAGACCCTCAGGAGGAGGACCCGACCGCTGACTTGAAGTCCGGCCGGGTCCTTTTTTTGTCGCCTTACTTTATCTTCTTTCTTTCCGCTACCAGGTCATCGACAACGTGAGGTTCGGCCAGTGTTGAGGTGTCGCCGAAGTCCTCGAATTTCTCAGCCGCGACCTGCCTGAGCACGCGGCGCATGATCTTGCCGGACCTTGTCTTGGGAAGCCCGTCCGCCCACTGGATGAGGTCGGGTGTGGCGATGGGGCCGATCTCCTTGCGCACCAGGGCGATGAGATCCTTCTTCAGGGCCTCGTCTTTCTCGACCCCCGTGTTCAGGGTCACGTACGCGTAGATACCCTGACCTTTGATGTCATGCGGGAAGCCCACGACCGCGGATTCCGCGACCTTCGGGTGAGACGTCAGTGCCGCCTCGATCTCGGCGGTTCCCAGCCTGTGACCGGAGACGTTGATGACGTCGTCGATACGTCCGGTGATCTTGTAGTCACCGTCGGCATCGCGCTCGGCGCCGTCGCCCGAGAAATAACAGCCGGGGAACTGCGAGAAGTAGTTTTCCTTGAACAGCTTGGGATTGCCCCATACGCCCCTCATCATGCCGGGCCATGCGGTCTTCATGCAGAGTGCTCCCTTGCCCGGACCCACGACCTCTTTGCCGTCCTCGTCCATGATGGCCGGAACGACGCCGAAGAAAGGTCTCATGCACTTCGCCGGCTTGATGTCGACCGCGCCGGGGAGAGGAAGGATCATGTGTCCGCCGTTCTCCGTCTGCCACCAGGTATCGACAATCGTGCACCTTGAGCCGCCGACCTTGTTATAGAACCACCACCAGGCTTCAGGGTTCAGGGGCTCGCCCACGGAACCGAGAACGCGCAGGGAGGAGAGATCATGTTTCTCGACCCACTGGTCGCCTTCCTTGGCAACAGCGCGAATCGCGGTCGGAGCAGTGTAGAAGTTGTTGACGTTGTATTTTTCCACCACTTCCCAGAAGCGGTCGAAACCGGGATAGCTGGGAACACCTTCGAAGAGGATGCTGGTGTGTCCGTTGGTCAGCGGTCCGTAAGCGACGTAGCTGTGACCGGTCACCCAGCCGATATCGGCCGTGCACCAGTAGACGTCTTCGTCGCGCACGTCAAAGGCGAGCTGCTGCGTCATGGATGCGTAAAGCAGATAACCGGCGGTCGAATGCTGAACACCCTTGGGCGTTCCCGTCGACCCCGACGTGTAGAGGATGAAGAGCGGGTCTTCAGCGTCCATTTCCTCCGGTTTGCAGTAGCGGTCCGCTTTTGCCATGAGGTCATCCCACCAGACATCCCTGCCGTCCTTCATGGTGACGGGTGTGCCGGTACGTTTCACGACGATCTCGGTCTTGATGGACGGGCACTGGTCGGCTGCCTTGTCGGCATTGTCCTTCTGCGGGACTGCCTTGGCGCCGCGGTAGGTACCATCGCAGGTGATGAGCACCGTGGATTTGCAATCGTTGATCCTATCCCTCAAGGCCTCCGCCGAGAAACCGCCGAAGACGATCGCGTGAACCACACCTATCCTGGCACAGGCAAGCATGGAAATAACGAGCTCGGGGATCATGGGAAGATAGATCGAAGCGACATCACCCTTCTTCAGGCCAAGGCCCTTCAGGACGTTGGCGAACTTGTTCACCTCCCGGTACAGGTCCCAGTAGGTGAAGATCTTCCAATCGTTGGGGTCATTGCCTTCAAAGATGATGGCGGCCTTGTTCTTCTTCGTTTCCAGGTGCCGGTCGAGACAGTTGTAGCTCGCGTTCAGCTTGCCGCCCTCAAACCATTTGACGTGGAGGTCATCGCCGAAAGACCAGTCGGAGATCTTCTTCTTGTCAAAGGGTTTGAACCAGGTAAGCCTTTTTTCTGCCTCTCTCGCCCAGAAGGCGTCAGGGTTTTCGATGGACTCCTTGTAGAGTTTTTCGTACTCTTCCCTGCTCTTGATGTACGATTTTTCCCTGACCCTGTCAGGCACGGGAAACACTTTGTCGTAGAAATCGGTTTCGTTGACGTTTGCCATTCTTCTTCTCCTTGTCCTTCAGATTTACCGATACGGCACTCACAGCCGCATTCTCTCATCAGTTACCAATCCCACGGTATCAGGTTAGAATAAATCCTGAGTATTTGGTATCGGGATGGGGATGAATTAGATGTGGGTGAAACACCTACAGACCATAGTCGCCGGACCGACCTGCCGGTGCGGACAGGACCGGCCGTAACGCGGCCGCTCAGGGGGGAGATGCCGCTACACCAGTTCTATCTCGCTACAAAATTCATGACCTCTCCGAACATCGCACGGCTCGTGAACATGGGCCAATCATTGTGCCCCGCGCCCTTTATGGTCCACATCCGCTTCCTCCCGGGAATGGACGCGTAGAGCGCATGGGCGTGCCTCGCGGGAATGATGTCGTCGCGCCCGGCCCCGATGATCGCCGTCTTCCCGGTATAATTCGCAAGGTTTGCCACGCTGTCGTAACGGTCCTTCAGGACAAGCCGGGCAATGAAAGCGGGAGCGTGAGAAGCCGCCACGGACAGGAGGCTATCCCAGGGCGTGAAAAGCACGATCCCCTCCACGGGCACAGGCGAGTTGCCCGCTACCGCGGCCACGACACCGCAGCCGAGGGATTCTCCCAGAAGGTACAGAGGGGCGCCGTACCTCGCGAAGACAGCCTCAACGGTCCGGCGGGCATCCTTTACGAATTGATCCTCTCCCAGGCTCCCCGGCCGCCCTCCATACCCCGGATACTCGGCAAGGATGACGCGGTAGTTGAGAGGGACGAGCATCTTCGCGTAGAACCAGCGGTCGGCCGCCTTGCCCGCGTTGCCGTGAAAGACAACAACCGTGCCCGCCGGACCGTCTGTCTCCGGCACGCTGACGAGTCCACGGTAATCATCCCCCGACACCATCCAGAACGTGAGGCCGTGCGCCGCCAGGGTCCCGGCAGAGGGCCGGACATGATCGGGAAAGTATATGAAATGGTCCTGCAGCACATCGCACCCCGCGGCCACCACTGTCACGAGCAGTATCGCTATGTATGCCGCTGTCTTCCTCGCTCCCTTCATCCGTCCCTCACCGCCCTGCCCTTCAGACTATTATAGAGGAAGACAGCCCGCAGGGGAATACCGGGGACGAAGCCTGTCGTCCCCGGCCGTTACGTGTCTTTCTTCTTGCATACCGGTGAAAATGTGGAGAAAATAAAGAGTCCCCGATAACCGGACCGGCGGCCGGCCACGAATTCCAAGCGTGTCGCGGCACACCAATGAGGGAGGAGTCCATATGAAGACCACATCCAGGGTCGTCCCCGCTGTCAAGGTTCCGGGGCAAATGACCGGCAGCATCGTTGCCGACCATACAGACGGCGATGACAGGAAAGCAGGAACGCTCAAGGAACTCCGCCGGGAGACTGTGCCTGTCCTCAGGAAGATGGGGCGGCCGACACACGTCTTTCGTCTCGATCCTTCAAAGGCCGCCCTCGTCGTCATCGACATGCAGAACTTCTCCTGCGCGCCCTCAGGGGAGCCGCCCATGCCCGGCATCACCTCCGCCGTTGCAAAGACCAACAGGCTTGCGGACCAATGCCGGTCGCTGGAAGTTCCTGTGATATGGGTGCGGCAGAACATCACCTGCGGGCTGGAAGGCGACACGGGAGGCTTCTATGGGGCATTCCATCACAAGGACCATGTGAAGGCCATATGCAACAGGGGAAAGGGAACGGAAATATTCCCGGACATGCACTTCGATCCAGTGAAAGACCATGTCGTTTTCAAGAACCGTTACAGCGCTTTCCTCTCCGACCCTCCCGAACTCAGGCAGGAACTGGACAAGTTGAAGAGGACCCAGCTCATCATGGCGGGCGTCGCGGCAAATGTCTGCGTCGAGTCGACGGCGAGGGACGCCATGCAGCTTGACTACGAAGTGACGGTCGTCGCCGATGCCACAGCCTCACCGGATACAACCCTTCTCAAGAATGCGCTGAAGAACATCATGCTCTTCTTCGGAGACGTCCGCTCGACGGAAGAGGTCGTGGAAGAGCTGAAAAGGAACGGGGGCGCGGATGGCCGATAAGCAGAAGGAAACGCTGGAAGAGACCCTCTCCCGGCAGGTATGGGAGATGGCGGGAGAGAAGATCGATCCCGAGACCCTCCATCTTCTGAAGCGCAACATCCTCGATGCCTATGCGGGGATATGCGCCTCGCTCCGGGATACCGCGATGATCGGGACCTTCGACCGCATGACTTCTCTCGCGCCCGATCATGAGGGCATCACAGTCTGGGGGGTCGGCCGCAAGGCGCACCCGGGAGAGGCGCTCTTCATGAATACCATCCTGGGCCGCCGCAGCGACCTCGTGAACACCTACATGTCCCCCACCGGCATGGGCGGCTGCCACCCGTCGGACAATGTCTCCCTCATCCTGTCCCTGGCCGACTGGCTGGGCAGGACAGGTGCCGACGTCCTGTCCCACACATGGCTCGCGTACCGCCTCTCGTGCATGTTCGCGAACCACTACGACCCTGAACGGGGTGACTACGACCACGACGCCCAGGCGCTCTTTTTCACTCCCCTTGTCATAGGGTCCATGATGGGCCTTTCCGTTCATCAACTTACACAGTCTCAGAGGATAGCCGGCATGCTGGGGCTCACCATCAATCAGGCGGCCGAGGGAGATGTCACGGACTGGAAACATTGCACCTTCGCGTCCTGTGCAATGCGGGGCTTCACGTCCGTCCTCATGGCTCGTGCGGGCTTCACCGGCCCCGGCAGTATATACGACGGCGAAGCAGGCATTGACCGTTTCATCCCCCACAGTCCTTCCCTCATGGACCCTCCGCCCGATCTCACATCCATTACGTTCAAAACGTGGCCGGCCCTCGTTTTTTGCCAGACGCCGATCGATGCCGCCGTGGACATCTCGGGCAGGGTCGGCGATCACAGCAGGATCGAAAGGGTGGAGGTACACGTTTACGACAAGGCCATCAAAGAGGCGGCCATCCCGTCGTCATGGCACCCCGCAAGCCGGGCGGCACGCACGCATTCGCTCGCCTATTGTGTCGCCGCGGCCCTTGTCAAGGGCACGATCGAATACGAATTCTTCGATGACGACTTCCTGGAGAAGGAGAAGGCCGTCTTAGGCATGGTTCCAATGATAGAGGTGGTGGAGGACAGGGAAATGACCCGAACCTTCCCTGCCGGCGCCCCGTGCAGGATCGTCGTCATACTGAAGGACGGGTCGGTCCTCGAATGCCGCCGCGAATGTCCTCGCGGTGACTCCCGGGACCCTCTCGAGGACGGGGAGATCGGGGAGAAAGTGCTCAAGTACCTTGCGGACCTTGCCGGCAAACAGCAGGCGAAAACCGTGATCGGCCGTATCTGGGGCCTGGAGAAGGAAAGGTCCCTGGACTGGCTGGTTGACCCATTGAAGCAAAGGATCGTAGGGAAAGACTGACATAACCATAAGGGGGACAGGACTATGCAGGGACACGCAATAGCGTCGGGCACAGACATCGAGAATTTCTTCAAGGCCTTCAACGATCACGACTGGGAAACGGCAATGCGGTACATGAGCGATGACTGCGTGTGGGACGCCTCCGAGAAACGCCTCACCGGCAAGAAGAACATAGTGGACTACTGGACCAACTACCATGCCTCGTTCAGGGAGACACTGGGCAAGCCGGAAAAGATAGTGTTCGGCGACCATGAGGTCTATCTCCAGGTGAGGATCCGCCTCGATTTCATCGAAGACGGCTCCTTCTTCGGCAAAACTTACAGGAAGGGAGACGCGCTGGAGTTCGGCTGCGCCGATTTCTACGAACTTGACGATGAGGGAAGGATACGGTCCGGGTGTGTATACGTGAAGTTCTTCAGTTGACTCCGGCCGCGCCTCTCCGAGAGGCTCGAGATCCCTGCGCATGCCATCCGGTCCGCAGGACGATGATCGCCGGTCTTGTATCGATCCCGCCGGTCGTAGTACTCTATAAGCCGGTTCCTACATTAAACGGGAGGAAATGATCATGAGTGCCGCCGTGAGACCCATCCTTGTCGTTCAGCTGATCGTCCTGTTTTTGGCCCTTAGCATTCCGGCCCCCGCCGATACGCCCGCCCCTCCCCGCGATTACGCGAAGGAGACAGAGAACGGACAGTACATCTTCGTTATGCTCGCACCGCCCGAAAGATGGGTGAGCAAGGATGCGGAACTCAGAAAGACTTACAGGAC
>LVAA01000148.1 GCA_001603955.1 Syntrophobacterales bacterium Delta_02
CCCCGCCGCTGAACGACTCCACGCCGATGGGAACGTTGCTCGCCGTGCACGATTTTTTGAACAGCCAGCTTGGCGTAAAGTGGCTGTGGCCCGGCGACAGCGGCACGTATGTACCCCACGAGAAAACGATTTTCAGCGGTCCGCCGCGTGAGATTATAAAGCGCCAGCAGTTGATGCATTCGCGTATGCGTGACGGTTCCGGACTCGGCGACTACAGCAAGGTGATGAGCAAAGAAGAGTTCGACCGGGCGAAATTGGAACGCCAGACCTGGCTGCGCCGTCATCAATTCGCCTGCGGCACTTCGTTCCAGTACGGACATGCTTTTGAACACTATTGGAAACGGTTCGGCGAAACGCATCCGGAATATTTCGCGCTGCGTTCCGACGGCAAGCGCGAACCGAACAGTCCAAAACGCCCGGAACTGGTGCAGTTATGTGTTTCGAACCCCGATTTGCACAAGCAGATCATTGAGGACTGGGTGAATAATGTCCAGTCCTACAAAGGGCCGTTCATCAACGGCGCCGAGAATGACAAAACCGCCGCCGATGAGCATTGCTTCTGCGAAAAATGCCTGGCCTGGGATCCGCCGTCAAAGCGTATGCCCGTCAGTGAGTACCTGAAGGCCGAGAAAAAAGAAGCGATGCCGGACATCCTGTCGGACCGTTATGCCCGGTTCTGGCTGGCATTGCAGCGGGAAGGGGCCAAACATCGCGATAATCCGATCGTGTTGGGCTATGCTTATTCCGATTACAGCGCGCCTCCGATTGCGACCAAACTTAATGAAAATATCATTGTGGCGATTGTTCCGCGGATGAATTATCCGCTGGAGCCGGAAGTTCGCGGATTGATGACCGATCAGTGGGATGGCTGGCGTGCCGTCGGCGCCCGGCTTTACCTGCGGCCGAACTATTTTCTGACCGGCTATACCCTGCCGTATATTTTCGCCCGGCAGTTCGGCGAAGATTATAAACACGCTTACGCCAACGGCATGATCGGCACCGATTTCGACAGCTTGACCGGAATGTTCGGGACGCAGGGGCCGAACCTTTACATGGTGGCGCGCCTGAACGACAACCCGGAGCTGTCCGTGGATGAAGTCCTGGCGGACTTTTACAGCGGTTTCGGCAAAGCCGCGCCGAAAGTGAAGGAATATTTCGAACTCTGGGAAAACGCCACGAACGGTTATACGCGGGAGTTCGCCCGCCAAAACCCCGGCGGCGGCTGGAATTATATGGGATTCAGCGGCAACGAGCTTTATTCGATGGAACTGGTGGCAAAGGCGGAAGCGATTCTGGCCGATGCGATGCGGCTGGCACAGGACAGTCCCGACGATGCCGCGCGGGTGCGGTTTCTGGAGAAAGGCCTCAAGCATACCCGGTTGACGCTGGAAGCCATGAATGCGTTTGATGTGTTCAAGAAAAAACGCTCGGACCGCGAAGCCAAGCGGAAGTTCCTGGAAGCGCGCGATAAACTGAACGGTTACCGCAATGAGATCCGCAACGATCAGGTGATTAACGTCGTGATTCCCCAGCGTCTGGAGCAGTGGATGGGCTGGAATATTCGCTGACGGGGCATTCGATGATGGCGGCGAGGCCGGGTAACAGGTCCGCCGCCGTCAGTTTGAGCGTGGAAATGAAGAATTCGAGGTCGCGGATTCGTTCCATGCCGTCCAATGTGTGCGCGTCGCTGCCGAATGTGAATTTGCAACCGGCGCGTTTTGCCTGGCTGATAATCCTTAGCGGCAGCGCAAAATCGAAATTATGCGCCCGGCGGCGGTCCGGCAGGTAATTCCCCGAAATCTCCAATGCCACGCCGTTGGCCGCGGCCACTCCGAACG
>LVAA01000149.1 GCA_001603955.1 Syntrophobacterales bacterium Delta_02
CTTTCTCGGAGAGGGTCTTCATACTGGCAGGCCTCGACGCCCTCTTCAAGCCATTCCGGGACGTGGTTTTCCGCCATGAGCTCTTCACCCGCGACACCGGGACCGAACCTCCGCGCCTCGTCTACCCCGACATCTTCGTCCGCCTCTTTCAGGACGACGCCCTCCTGAAGTTCACGGCCGGCCTCAACCGCACGATAGTCCTCAACAAGTACGACACCTCCCACCCCCGCCACCTCGCCGCCGTCCTCATGCAAAAGATAATGGACCAGACAGGTATAAAAGAGGGCCTGATCACCGCGGCAAAACACGGGATCTACTACAGGATAAGGTAGTTTCAGGTTTCAGGTTAAAAAGCGAAAGATTCTCGTTTTTCACCTGGGACGTCTACAACACGTCTTCCGTGTTTCTTCGGTCTTTAACTTGGAACTTGAAACCTGAAACTTGAAACCGTCTTTATTTCCTTGCTTTTTACCCAATACATTCATATACTTATGCCTTATGGACAAACCGGTCATTGCGTCTGTCACGCTGGCGGAGATATACCTGGAACAGGGGCATATCGAAAGGTCCATGGAGGTCTACGCGGAACTGCTGAAGAGGGAGCCTTATAACGAGGCCTACAAGAAGCGTCTTGCCGGGCTGAAGAAGGAATGGAAGACGGGACACAAGAGACCGGGCATGCTACGGAAGGCCCTCAGGAAGAAACTATGGTGATCACGCGCCAGGCACGGATAGAACGGGTACAGAACCTCCTCGAGGAAACGGGATTGGACGGCTGCGTCCTCAAGGGCATGGACAATATCTTCTACCTGACCGGGTTCAGAGGGTCCGAGGGAAGCCTCCTTGTAACCCGGGGGGACATCGTCCTGGTCGTCGATTTCCGCTACATAACACACGCCAGGGAAGTGACACGGGACATCCACATCGAGGAGGTCAGACCGAAGCGGGACACCATCTACGATCTCTGCACGAAGTACAGGATCTCCAAGCTGGGCTTCGACGGGGCCCATGTCCCCTACAACGTCTACAAGTCCTTGGCGGAGAACCTCGTAGGCATCAGTCTCGTTCCCATGAACAACGCCATAGAGGAGATCAGAAAGACCAAGGAGCCGGAAGAGATCGCCGCCATCATGGAGGCCATCGACACGGCAACGAAGGCGTTCACCGATGTCCTCGGTCTCGTGAAACCCGGCAGGACCGAAAAAGAGATCGCCGACGAGCTTGACCACGCGATGCGCGGGCGCGGTGCACAGGGGCCTTCCTTTGACACCATCGTCGCCTCGGGCCCGCGGGGCGCCCTGCCCCATGCCGAACCGAGCGAGAAGAAACTCGAGGAAGGCGAAACGGTCATCATCGACTACGGCGCCGCCGTCGCCGGGTACTGCAGCGACGAGACGGTCACGGTATGCCTCGGGGAGATACCTGACAAACTCTCCGAGATATACACCATCGTCAACGACGCCCGCAAGCTCGGTATCGAGAAGGCCCGGGCGGGCACGGCCATAGCACAGCTCGACAGTATCGTCAGGGGCTACATCGAGGAGCGTGGCTACGGAGACTTCTTCCGCCACGGCGTCGGCCACGGGGTAGGGATCGCTGTCCATGAGGCTCCCGGCATCAACAGCGTCGCGAGCGGGATACTGGAAGAGAACATGGTCGTCACCATCGAGCCCGGCATCTACCTGCCGAATATCGGTGGCGTCAGGCTTGAAGATATGGTACTAATTACGGAAGACAGCCCGCGGGTCCTTACTCACATCAGAAAAGACATTATACGGATGTAGACACGCACAGGCGGGAGTTTTTATGATCGCAGGAGGAAACAAATGATCGTCGACACAACAGAATTCAGGAAGGGTCTCAGAATTCTCCAGGATAACGAACCCTTCACCATTGTCGAATTTCAGCACGTGAAGCCGGGCAAGGGCGGCGCCTTCGTCAGGACCCGAATGAAGAGCCTCGTCACGGGCAACGTGCTCGACAAGACCTTCAGATCCGGTGACAAGGTGGAAGTCCCCGAGGTGGAAGAGAAACAGATGCAGTTCCTTTACAAGGAAGGCACCAACTACCATTTCATGGATGAGGCCACCTACGACCAGATCTTCATCGAGGAAAGCAATCTCGGGGACACGAAGAACTACCTCAAGGAAAGCATGGTCATAACCGTTCTCTTCTACAAGGGCAGAACCATAGGCGTCGACATCCAGAATTTCGTCACTCTCACCATCACCCAAACGGAACCCGGGATCAAGGGCGACACGGCACAAAATGCCACAAAACCCGCCGTTCTGGAAACGGGGTACACGGTGCAGGTCCCTCTTTTTGTCGAGGAAGGGGACGTCATCAAGGTTGACACCAGGACAGGCCAGTACATCGAGCGCGCACAGAAATAGGAGAGCCATGTTAATCACCTTTGAAGGCATCGAAGGGAGCGGCAAGACAACACAGACCGAACTCCTGAGCACCTACCTGGCCGACAAGGGTTACAGGGTGGTCAAGACGCGTGAGCCCGGCGGTACGCACTTCGGCGAAGCCTTGCGCGAGGTTCTGCTCAGAAGGGGCATGGAGGTCGACTCCCTGTCGGAACTCCTTGTCGTCATGGCCATGAGGGCGCAGCACGTTGATGAGGTCATCCTCCCGGCACTTCAGGACGGCAAGGTCGTCCTTTGCGACAGGTTCGTCGATGCGACGTACGCCTACCAGGG
Organism: Syntrophobacterales bacterium Delta_02; assembly: GCA_001603955.1. GTDB lineage: Bacteria > Desulfobacterota > Syntrophorhabdia > Syntrophorhabdales > Syntrophorhabdaceae > Delta-02. The sequence continues at coordinate 2,706 of LVAA01000149.1, forward strand.
GTACGGCAGAAAGATAGACCTCGGGGTGATAGAGACCCTGAACAGGCTCGTGACCAAGGGCATCCGCCCCAATCTCACCATCCTCATGAACGTGACCGCCGAGAGAGGTTTGAAACGCAAGGGGGCGGCATCCTCGATGGACAGGATAGAGGAAGAGGGCATCTCCTTTCACCAGAGGGTGAAGAAGGGGTACGAAAAACTGGCGAAGGAGGACCCGAAGAGGTTCTTTGTCGTCGATGGCTCTCTCAAGGTGGAGGCGATCCACGAGATCGTCAGGGCAAAGGTGGGGAACGTCCTCAAGAGCTATGGCGTTTGACGACATCATCGGCCACGAAAGGCAGAAACGCTTCCTGAGCTTTCTCATGGAGCGAGGCAACATCCCGCACGCCTTTTTCTTCTGCGGGCAGGAAGGCATCGGCAAGAAGCGGATGGCCATGGAGTTCACCAAAAGCCTCTTTTGCCAAGCCGGGACAGGCTGCGGGGCGTGCCGCCCCTGTGTGAAGCTCGAGCGGGGAAGCCACCCCGACCTCGTTGTCATACACAACGAGGGGTCCATAGGCATAGACGATTCCCGGATGATCGCGAAGGAGGTCTCGGAACATCCCTTCGAACAGGACAAACGGGTCATCATCATCGACAACGCGGAGACGATGACCAACGAGGCCGCGAACGCTCTCCTGAAAACCCTGGAGGAACCCCCGCCCTACAACCACTTCTTCGTCATCACCTCCTCGGAGCGCGAGATACCGCTCACCATCCGCTCCCGGTGCACGCGCGTCGCCTTCTCGCCCCTTTCCAGGGAACAGCTCGAACTTTACTTCAGGGACAGGGCCGGAATCGATCCCGAGCGGGCACGGCTCCTGGCTTCCATCTCCTTCGGGAGCATCGGCAGCGGGCTCTTCTGGCTCGACGATGACAACTTCTCCCTGAGGGTCAGGATAGCCGAGGCGCTCTCCGGAAGATCGAAGGGTTTTGTCCTCACGTCGTCGCTCGCGGAGAAGGCGTCCGCGACAGACAGGAGCGCTTCCATGTACCTGACATTCCTCCTGTCCTTCTTCAGGGACCTCTTCGTGAGAAAGGCGACCGGCGAGACGTCGTTCGTCACGAACACGGACCTCGAGGACATCCTCGACGAGACCCGCGCCGATCTCCCGTGGATAGAAAACTCGCTGAAAAGAATACAGGAAACTGTGCGCGTAATGAGGTATAATGTTAACCGATGGTTGATATTCGAGAATCTTCTCATTCACGTCGCGAGGGAATAGGCAATGAAGAGTTGTTACGTCAGTATCGACAGGCTGACAGGCGTCGTTGAGCTTGAGGCCGTCGACGATATAAAGATCGGTGACTACGTCATAAGTGAGCTCGACAAGGGGACCTGCCTCGGTACCGTAGTATCCGAGCCGGTCGACACCTCCAGGGAAGACCTGCCCAGGATCGGCAGGAAGGCTACAGAGCAGGAGGTCAGCGATTATTTCCAGCTGAAGGAAAAGGAAAAATATGCCTTCGACTTCTGCAAGAAAAAGATCGACGACATGGGCCTTCCCATGAAACTGCTGTCCACGGAATACCTCTTCGGCGGTACGAAGCTGCTCTTCTACTTTATCTCCGAGAACAGGGTGGATTTCCGGGAACTGGTAAAAGAACTTGCCAAGGAGTTCAAGATACGTATAGAGCTCAGACAGGTGGGTGTCCGCGACGAGGCGAAGATAGTCGGCGGCCTGGGGAACTGCGGAAACACCGTGTGCTGCAGGCGGTTCCTCAACAACTTTTCCATCGTCTCCATCAAGATGGTGAAGGAACAGGGCCTGGCCCTCAATCCCTCCAAGATATCCGGCATTTGCGGCAGGCTCATGTGCTGCCTCGCCTACGAGTACGAAACGTACCTGTCCCTGAAGAAAAATTTCCCCAAGATAGGCAAACGCGTCAAGACACCCCAGGGCGAGGGCAAGGTGGTCAAGCACAACGCCCTCACGGGCACCCTGTCCGTCCAGCTCGACGAGGGCAAGGAGACGACGCTGACGCTCAAGGACATCTCGGCGGCGGAACCGCAAAGGGGCAATCAACCCGCAAGCCCCGGCGACAAAGGCAAGGCAAAGAGCGAGAACGGCAGGGGACAGGCAGGCCAGAAACAGCCGAACCCCCCGGACCGGGGCAGGCAAAAGAATGGCGGCAACCGGGAGCAGGCCGCTCAGAAACAGCAAAACCCCGGCGACAGGAACGTGCCGAAAAAGAACAACAATCAAAAGAAGAACAACAATCAGTCACCGAAACCAATAACCGATGAAAAGAATAATGACCAATAACCAAATTCCAATGACCAAAGAAACAGAAAATGACCAATTCACGAATAACCAGTTGACCAACCAGGGAAGAACCGGATAAGGTTTTGGAACTTGGTCATTGGTTATTATGAGCTTCATTGGTTATTGTAATTTGGTCATTGGTTATTGTAAGTTTATCTGGTTATTATAGTCTGGTTATTGGTCATTCACAGTCGGAGACCCCATCATGGATAAGAAGTACTACATAACAACCCCCATCTACTATATCAACGACGTGCCCCACATCGGACACGCGTACACTACGATAGCAGCCGATATCATGGCCCGCTACAAAAGGCTCGGCGGTTACCGTGTCTTCTTCCTCACCGGAACGGACGAGCACGGGCAGAAAGTGGAGAAGGCGGCCGCCCTTTCGGGCATCCACCCGCGGGAACATGCCGACTCGATGGTCGGCCGCTTCACCGAGCTCTGGGAGACCCTCAACATATCGAACACGGGGTTCATAAGAACGACGGAGGAGCGCCACAGGAAGGTCGTCCAGCATGTCTTCGATAAGGTGCGGGAGAATGGCGACATTTACCTCGGGGAATACGAGGACTGGTACTGTGTTCCCTGCGAGACATACTACACCGAGATGCAGCTCAAGGATGGCCTTTGCCCCGACTGCCGGCGCAAACCGGAAAAGCTCAAGGAGGAAAGCTATTTCTTCCGCCTTTCAAAATACACGCAGCCGCTCCTCGACCACATGGAGAGTCATCGGGACTTCGTCATGCCCGAGATACGCTACAACGAGGTGGCCAGTTTCGTGAAGGGCGGCCTTCGTGACCTTTCGGTGAGCAGGACAAGCTTCAGCTGGGGGATAAAGGTCCCCTCGGACGACCGGCATATCGTCTACGTGTGGTTCGACGCCCTGACCAACTACCTGACGGGCATAGGTTACCTCGAGGACGAGGAGGCATTCAAATCCTTCTGGCCCTGCGACGCCCACCTTATCGGGAAAGATATACTCCGGTTCCACGCCGTCTACTGGCCCAGCTTCCTCATGTCCTATGGCCTTGAGCCCCCGAAACACATCTTCGCCCACGGGTGGTGGACCATTGAAGGCCAGAAGATGTCCAAGTCGCTGGGCAATGTCGTCGACCCCCACGAGGTGGTCAGAACATACGGTGTTGACGAATTCCGCTTTTTCCTCTTCCGCGAGGTCCCCTTCGGGCTCGACGGCGATTTCTCGAAGCAGGCCATCGTTAACCGCATCAACGGCGACCTGGCGAATGACCTGGGCAACCTGACGAGCCGCACCGTCACGATGATAGGCAAATTCCTCAAGGGAAAGATAGAGACCCCCGAGAAGAAGGGGGGCGCGGACGATCACGTCGAAACCTCGGCCATGAGACTCATTAAGGAGTATCGGAAGGAGATGGAGGTCTTCGGCTTCCACAAGGCGCTGCAAAATGTCTTCGAGATCATGTCCATCCTCAACAAGTACATAGACTCCGAGGCTCCCTGGAAGCTTGCAAAGGAAGGGGACGTCCGTGTCAAGACGGTCATGTTCAATCTCTGGAACGGCATTCGGATCGCGGCCGTACTGCTCTATCCCTTCATGCCCGGCAAATCGCAGCTTATCTGGAAGGCCCTGGGCATCGGAAAGAGTATCGAAACCTGTGACCTTGAGGAAGAGATGCGGTTCTATACCCCTTCGGACATCGCCCCCATCGACAAGATACCGCCTATCTTCCCCCGCATAGAAGAAACGGCGTAGATGGCATTCACCCCCCTCCAGAAGACGCTGACAAAGGTCCTGAAAGGGTATCGCATCAACGATCTCGAGTCCATCAGGCTCTTCGCGATGTGGGACAGGATCGCCGGCGAGAAGCTGGCCTCTCACTGCCAGCCCGTGCGCATCACCAGGGGAATCCTCTATGTCGAGGTCGATGACCCCCTCTGGCTCACCCAGCTCAGATACATGAAGATCGATATCCAGGCCAAGATAGAAGAGGTCCTCCAGAAGGACAGCGTGAAGGACATAAGGTTCTACCTCAAACAATAAAGACGGTTTCAGGTTTCAGGTTTCAGGAAAAAGACAAAGGAACAATCTTGGCCTGCCCTGATCAGTCGGTTTCGTGTTTTGGATGTTCCCTTGAAACCTGAGACCTGAAACCTGAAACGGTTTTTTATCCTTGGATTGTCTCTATTTCTTTTCTGACCAGTTCCAGGGCCTCGCGGTAGGGGATGTTCTTTGCGTCGGCCAAGGACCTCACATCGTCGAATTCTATGTGGGTCTTTATGACCCTTCCGGAGGGATCGAAACCTTTTTTCACGCGCACGGGGCCGAAGGATGTCTCGACCGTTACCTCTTCCCTTCTCAACACACGTCTCATGTGCCTGTGAAAACGCATCCCGAACGTTGTTGTTTCCCTGAATATCATGTCGACGATCTTCTCGAAGGTGCCCATGCCTGCCGTGACACTGAGGCGAATGCCCGTCCTGCCCTTCTTCATCGAGACGGGGAAAAACAGGACATCAAGGGCGCCCGCGGCGCGGAGCCTGTCCGCTACGGCCCCCATGTATTCCATCTCCATGTCATCGATGTCCGCCTCGATGACCTTTACCTCGTGATCATAAGCAGGTTCGTCGGTCTCTCCCGTGAAGATCCTCAGGACATCGGGCCGCGAGGACTTGTATGTCCCGACCCCATAGCCCTCACGGATGGTCTTGAAGGCAGGTACCGTGCTCCCGGGCTCCGTGTAATGGGCAACGATGGCGGCCCCCGTGGGGGTCGTCAATTCCAGGCTCTCACCGTAAAAGACGAGCGGGTGGCCGCGGAGGATCTCCAGCGTCACCGGCGGCGGGTTGGGAATGGAACCGTGAGACGTGTTGATGGTGCCGCTGCCGCAGGGCACAGGCCCGCAGAACACCCTCTCCGCTCCGAGGTACCTCACACCGTAGGCGACACACAGGAGATCCATGATTGTGTCTATGTGCGAGAGTTCATGGAGGTGAAGCTCGTCGCGCGATATGCCGTGTATCCTCGATTCCGCCGCCACCACGAGGGAGAGCATGCCGAGCGCGTCATCCCTCACCTCTTTCTCGACATCGATGCCCCCTATGACCTGTTCCATCTCGGATATCGTGTAGTACCTGTCCGACTCGCCTATCTCGAGATGGATGCCGCTTATGACACCCTGCGTTAGCCGGACCGGCTTCATCGAGGGAGCGTCAGGCGATATCTTTCCGACAAGTCTCTCCAGGGCGTCGAAGGGGACGCCGGAATCAATGAGGGCGCTTATCGTCATGTCGCCGCTCATTCCGAACACGGGATCTATGTAAAGTATCTTCATAACCGGTTTATCAGTGTAGCGAAATATGCCGCTCCAAAGCCGTTGTCTATGTTGAAGACGGCCACGGTCGAGCAGGAGTTGAGCATCGCGAGGAGCGCCGTCAGGCCGGAGAAGCTCACCCCGTAACCCACGCTTGTGGGCACGGCGATCACGGGTACACCCACGATACCGGCAACTATCGACGGAAGCGCCCCTTCCATGCCCGCCGCCACGATGATGACCCGGGCCCTCCTCAGGGCCGGCAGGTTCTGGAAGAGCCGGTGGATACCGGCCACCCCCACGTCATAGAGTCTTTCCGTATCGTTGCCGAAAAAGACCGAGGCCACGTATGCCTCTTCGGCAACCTTCGCGTCGCTCGTTCCCGCGGACATCACGAGGACCATGCCCTTGCCTTCGGTCGGGCGTTCCCTGCGAACCCAGAAAGACCGGGCATCACCCGAATACGTCCCTTCCGGGAATCTCGCCGTGAGGGCTTCGCCCGTGGCAATATCGACACGCGTCACAAGCACATCGAGATCCTTCTGCCTGAATGAGCCGACGATGTCGTAGAGCTGTGAAAGTGTCTTCCCCTCGCCGAAGACGACCTCGGGAACACCCTTGCGAAGTACCCGGTGATGGTCCACCCTGGTGTGCTCGAGGTCCTCAAAGGGCACGTCCCGGAAGCGCTCGTAGGCATCCTCCACGGAGATGTGTCCATCCCTCACCGCCGCGAGAAGTTCCATGACCTTCTCATCGATCATGCCAACCTCAAAGGTCCCGTCTCATGGAAACCGGGAACCAGCCGCAGTCCGTCATTCCGGCGAAGGTATGGAGGAAACCGATCTGTCGCCATCATCCTTTCTCTTCTCCAAAGGCATGCCTTATCACGCGGACCGTGTCGCCGTCGATGCCGACGACGTCGAAACGGATCGGCCGGTCGACGCACCGGTTCTTCTTGAGATAGACCTGGGCGGAACGTATGATGTGCATCTTCTTCCGGGCGTCTATAGCCTCGAGGGACGTGCCGAAACCACGGCCCCTGCGTCTTTTGACCTCGACAAAGACAAGGCAGCCGCTGTCTTCGGCGATGATGTCTATCTCTCCGAAGGGGCTTCGGAAGTTCGTATCGAGGATGCGGTAACCCTCCTTTCTCAGAACCGCCGCCGCGTGGTCCTCTCCTTCCCGCCCTGTCGTCCGCTTATCCGGCACAGTACTCCCTCACCCCCTTGAAAGTGACGCGATGGATGGGGGTTATCCCGAATTCCCTGATCGCGGCCTTGTGCTCCCGCGTTGGGTAGCCCTTGTTCTTTTTGAAATTGTAGTTCGGATAGACACGGTGGTACGCGTCCATGGCCCTGTCACGGACAACCTTGGCCACAATGGAGGCGCTTGCCATGAAGAAACACTTGCGATCTCCGCGCACGACGGGTCGGGCATTAGGGTAGTTCTTGAGACCCCGGTTGCCGTCCACGAGCACGACATCGGGTTCCGTCCCCGTTGCCAGCAAGGCGCGCTCCATGGAAAGCAGGCTGGCCTTCAGGATATTCATTTCGTCGATCTCTTCACGGCTCGCAATGCCTATGCCAACCTTGAGTGCATTGTCCATTATCCACGAAAAAAGACCGACTCGCTCTTTCTCCGTCAAAAGCTTCGAGTCGGTCACACCATTCCTGTCTTCCGGCACTCTCTCCCAGATCACGCAGGCTGATACAACCGGGCCGGCCAGCGGGCCCCGCCCGGCCTCATCAATTCCACCCACGAGACCTGTCAGCCGGCAGATCATCGTTCCTTTGCTAATCCCTTTTTTCTTTGAGCTTCGCCGCTTTTCCCCTGAGATTGCGCAGGTAGTACAGTTTTGACCTTCTGATCTTGCTCCTCGTGGTCCTTTCGATCCTGTCGATGAGGGGCGAATGCATGGGAAAGGTCTTTTCAACACCGACACCATAGGAGACTTTCCGGACCGTGAACGATGCCCGCGTGTTCCCGCCTCTCTTGCGGATAACAACACCTTCGAACACCTGGATCCTTTCCTTCTCTCCC
>LVAA01000150.1 GCA_001603955.1 Syntrophobacterales bacterium Delta_02
CATTCGGAAATGCAAAAAATGAAATACAGAAACGCGACGGTGATGCTCAACACGATAATAAACGGTATCGCAACGATTTTAAGTAAAATCTTCATATACAGAACCCCTTTCATGTTTTGTTCTACCTATATTTTACCATCCGTGAAAGGGGACAACAATGTTGTCGCGGCTTTGCGAATCTTGTCCCGGCACTTCGGGCCAACATGGCCCGAAGTCATTTCTCCGGCGGTACAAATTCCAATAAATCGCTATTGTCGCAGTCGTATATATCCATCGGAAGCCCTACCTTTCCTGCAAAAGCTCCACATCATTGTAGGTTCTTCCATATCTTGTTAGACTTGTTGCACAAATGGAGGAAAGGTGGGTACGACAATGAATATTGCAAAAGCCAAAAAAGCATTAAGAAAACTTGCCAAGCAGAAGAACGTAAGCGAAGGAACCATACGCCGTGAAATCGAAATAGCCATAGCAGAAGCTATGAAAAGTCCTGAACCACAGGCACAAGCATTTTGGAAGTCCATACCTCACGCGGGGGAACGGCCCTCACCAGAGGAAGTTGTTGCGTACATTGCGGATATAGCAAAGGGTTAGCAGACATATATAGAAAAGAAAACGGGGAGCGGAGGCAGCAATGCCAACGCTCCCCGCCGTTATAGCTCCACCACCGCCGTAAGCTGTTTAAGAACGTCGGATACCCGGCCCCACAATTCCGCATAGTCTTTTTGCAAGGCGGCAATCTCGGACGGATATACGCCGTAGGTATTGGCATGTATGGCAACTTGGTTCAGGTTCGCCGCACACCTGCGTTGCAGAGAAACAAGCTCCCTGACGGGAGCAAGGTCAACATTCAGGACGTACCCGTTCAGGGACATTTTGCGTACATATGCGCCCGTATTGGTTACTCCGGCCTCGGCCATGCGCTGATGGATTGCTTCCAGTTCGTCGGCTGTTACCATGACATGCAGATGAATGTCGCGCTTGCGTCGGCTCACCGTTCCAGTTCCCGGCTCCGCTTGCGCGGGGGCGGCTCCTTTACCTTTTCCAAAGGCTTTATCTCCGGCACAGGCACAGGCGGGGCCAACGGCGCGTTGTTCAAAATACCGTCGATATGGTTATAGTTCTGCTCAGTTGAAAGCTCCGCGTTTTTTAAGTAGTTGTCCTTTTCCATAGTGAAACCTCCTTCAAAAATTACATCGGGCCAAGTTGGCCCGATGTCCTGTTATCTGTCCTTCTCCGTATCCTTCGTGGGAGCGGGGCGGGCAGCGTTGTCCTTAGCCGCCTGTTCCGCGCCCTCTTTCAACCGTTCGGCAATCGGCTTCTTCTCAGCCTTTTTCTGTGCAGAGCGGGTCTTGCTTTCCATAACTTTTTCGTAGCGTTCGGAAAGCTGTTCATCTGTAACAAACTCATTTTTCACAAAGGAGCCGAAGTCGGAATAGAACCATGTCAGACGCTTCACATCGGGGATATGCTTTGCCTGTTCCCATTTGCCGACAATCTGTACCTGCTGTTCCAACTGCTCCGGCGCAAGCCTCATTTGGTCTGGATTGCCCGGCGCGGCCCGAAGCTCGTAATCGTCCATTTGCTTTTGGGTCAGCGGCGTTGTGTAGGTCAATACGCCCCATGCCCGGAACGCACCGCCTTCCACCAATTTACGGCTGTCATAGTTTTCAATCTGGATTGGCTCGTTGCCGAATTTGGGAAACGTGCCAATATCTACGGGCCGTTGTGTCGAGTAATACCTATACGGCCCCTCCAAAAATTCCGGCACTTCCTGAAATCCAAAGCTGTCAACATAGTATGCCGCCGCCTTTCCGTCACAACGCAAAACCACAACGTCGCTTAGGGAAAGGGAGCGGCCTGTGAAGTCCTCCGGGTGGGCAATATTGAATTTTGTATAAAGGGCTTCCAGCGTTTCTATTGCCGGTTCCTCTCCCGGATGCAGCTTCCCGGTATACACATGCTTGTAATTTTCGCACTTCACCGCCAGCCCCGCCGCCTTTAAGCGGTCAAGCGGCTCAAAGCGAAAATCACGGGCTTCAAGGCCCTCCTTTACCTGATAAATGGAAAATATGTCTTTGCTCATTGCTTACCTCCGTTTCATATGGTGGAAATGTTAGCTTTTGCCGGGACGGGGCATACAAAGATATTACCCGCCTCGGTTTCGGGTCTGGAAAGCCCCATTGCAAGCGGGTTTCAAGCCCCCAAAAGCTAACAGTCGGCCCGCCTTTTCCGCATATATTCCCGTTGCCGTTTGCGCCGGGCGTCGTCGGCACAGGCTGGCGAACAATATGCCTGTTTCCCCTCCGGGAAAAAGGGCTTGCCACAGGCGGCGCAAATATCGGTTACGGGGGCTTCCCGGCCTGTTAGTGAAGCCTCCAATTTAGGGTCAAGCGGCAAAACCGCGTTTTGAAAATACTTGCAGTATGCGCCCGTCCAACACTTATCCAGCATATAGCAGGGGCAATCCAGCGGCAGACAGCCGTAATCTGGGTCATAGTTGGCGCACATGCCAACCACCAGCTTGCGGATTGCCGCCCGTTCGCTGCGGGTCAGCTCGCGGGATTCTGTTCTGTCTGTTTCCATAGGCGTTCACTTCGGGCCAAGTTGGCCCGAAGTTGCCGCCGCCCTTTCCAGTAGCGATAAAGCCCGATAGCATGTACCCACACAGGCCATGCCCTGCCAATACCCGCAATTATGGCAGGGAGAGCCGGGCGGTGCTTTCTGTACTTCCGGGCGTGGAGGTCGGGGCTTTTCTTTCATCATTTTTTCATAGGGGCTGTTCGTGAAGTTCATGCCTTACCGTCCCCGTCGTCCCCGTCGTCCTCGTCCTCCCACGGCGGCAGCTCGTCGGCCTGTTCCGCGTTCTCCGCATCGTCAGGGTTGCTTTCATCGCTGTAATCAAAATCGTCCTCACTGTCGGCTTGCTGATGCTTGGGGCGGTAAATCTTGAAATAATACCCGGCCCCGCCGCCGATCACCACGATAGCCAGCACAACCAGGAGCATCCCGGTATTGCCCGTTTGCTTTGGCTCGGACGACGGTTCGGGGGAGGTTTTGGTTTCCGGCTCCGAGGTAACTTCGGGGGTGCTTTCCGGCTTCGGGGTGGATACAACGGTTTCGCTGTCCTCCGTATCGCCGGACTTTTCGGCAAGAGCCAGCAGGTCTTTTTCCGTCACAGCGTCAAGGAAATATACATTGTCGGTTTCCCGCTGAAGGTCTATCACAAGGTAGAATACATTTTCGTCGGGGGTGGTGATGGTGTAAAACTGCTTGCCGTCCGCGTCGGTGGCGGTATTGACAACCGTACCCGTCCCGGCAGGAGTGAAGGGGTTGGGTTGGCTGGATGCTGTCGGCGTGGCGGTAGCGGTCGGCGTCGGACTTGGCGTAGCAGTTGCTTCCGGGGTTTCTTCGCCGCCGTGGGCATAGGCCACGGTGGTAAAAGAGAGCAGCAGAGCGAGAATGGCGCACAGCGCCGCTATTATGCGAAATTTTTTCATTCTTCGTTTTCCTCCTTATTTGGTTTTGTGGACTTCGGGCCAAGTTGGCCCGAAGTGAAAGGCGCTCCGTTTTGTTCACGGAGCGCCTTTAAGATGGCCGGGAGGTCGTTTAGCGGAATGTCCATGCCGCGCACCGCCTCCACAATTTCAATGTTTTCAAGCTCGGTTTTCTGTTTTTCCAGTTCCCGCAGCCGGGACTGAAACTCGGTGATTTTCTCCTTAGTCTTGTCAATGTCTTTTATAACACGCTCGATTTTGGGGTTCATAAAAGCCTCCCTTTCCGTTAGTTGTAGGTGAGCCGCCCGAAAGCGTAGAAATGCTGTGTCCAATACTTTGTATCCATTCTCGCGTACTGAACGCCGCCGCTGGCGCAATGAATCATCATGTTATCGCCAACGTAAATCCCGACGTGCGAAACCGGCCCGGAAGAATCGTAAGTCCCCGTGAAAAAGATAATGTCGCCGGGCTTGGCCTCGGAAGGAGCAATCGGCGTGGTTTGATTGAAAATGCCTTGCGCAGTTGTCCGGCTCATGGGATATACGCCGGAATTATTGAGTACCCAACACACGAAGCCGGAACAGTCAAAGGACGTGGACGGCTTGGAGCCTCCCCAAACATAGGGATAGCCCAAATATTTTTCGGCCTCCGCGATCAGCGCCGCGAATTGCGGGTCGGCAAGGGCCTCGGGCGGTATCTCATAGTCGGTGTACTCGCCGGTGGGATGGGCGTAAATGTTGTCCGCGAACAGGTAAGGGCGATTGCCCTGCGTCCGCTGGTAAACGGCGTACCGTTCCTGTTGCTCCGCGTCAAGGTTTGCGGCAATGACCGCGCCCAATGTGTTGTTTGTCAGCGTGACGTTCAGGATGTAATAATTGTAGGGAACCTGAACCTCATAGGTATAGCTGTGCGTTTCCGTTTCTCCCGTTTCCGGGTCGGTGGTCGTATACGTCCCGGTGCGGGTTTCGGTTCGGTAGCGCACTTCCACGGTTTGGGTCGTCGTCAGGGTGTATTGCTGCCGGATAAGGGCCTGCAATTCAGCCTGTACCATAGAGGGAGTGTAAGCGGCGTACTTGGTGGTCAGGTAGGAGGCCAATTCAAAGGGGTCATGCCCGATTTCATCCACGGTATAGCGGTACTCGTCGTAGCCGGGGTAGTCGCTTTCGATTCGCCCCATCCGTGCCCGCAAATCCGATTCCAACTGCGTGTAGTTGGCCTCCACGGTTTCAATGTCGCTGTCCGAGGACAGATAGGTCGTACTGCTCACCGCGCCGATCAGTCCGTTCCCAACAGTTGTCAGAGAAGCCATGCAGGATTGCAGGATAATAAGCAGAAGGAGCGCCCCAAGCGCAATCAATACGCCCACGGGATGCCGCTGGACAAATCCCCACACGGCGCGGGCGATTTTCTCCGTCGTGACCGCCGTTTTCTTCGCCGCTTTCGCGCCCTGTTTTGCCGCCTCCCGCGCCTGCTTCTGATAGCGTTTTTTGATACGCTGTTTCTGCCAGAAGCGGGAAAGCGCGTTATCCTTTAGTTCCGGGTGTTCCTGTACCATTGTGCGGTACTGAAAATCCGCCTTCGCCTTAATGTCGCGTTTTTCCCACTTGCGGACGCGCCGGGTCGGACGGGTGCGGATACGGTGTTTGACAAAGCGCGTCGTGCCACGGACAGCCGTTTCCCCGGCAAGCTCCGTTTTGTGCGCGGCCTCCACGCCCACATTTTCATGCTCCACCTCATGGATCTTTCCATGCACATACCGCCATGCCTGAAAACGCGCCGCCCGGCCAACGGTTTTCACCGGGCCGGGCTTTTTGGGCGGTTTTTGCGCCGCCAATTTCTCTCGGGCGGAATCCAGCTTTGCGCCGGTTTTTTCTGCCCGGAGCTTGGATTTATTGAGCCGCTTCCCGTTCCGCGCCGCCTTTTTGCCGGACGCATCGGCGGGGCCATCTTCACGGGGCGGCGCTTCGTCCCCGTCATGCCGCAGACGTTCAGAGGGCCGGGCCTGTTCGCTTTGCTGACGGTATTTGCTGTTTTTTGACTTCGGGCCAACTTGGCCCGAAGTCCCGGCGTCATTCGTTGGCCGCTTCATTGGCTATATCCTCCGGGCGGGTCGTCAGCAAGTCATAAATTTCGCCGCGCGGGAAGCGGTCAACAAACGGGATAGTAACATTTCCATAGAACAAAAGGCCCTCACCGGCGTTGCTGTGCGTGATGTAGCTTAATTGATGTTCCGATATGCCAAGCTGTTTGGCTAAAATCTGCCTGTCGCCCTGCGCCTGTGAAAGCAATACCATAAAATCCGTGTTTTCCAGAATGTTCTCAATTTCACGGCTTGTAAAAAGGTCTTTCACGTTCTGCGTCAAAGCGGACGGCACACAGCCTTTTTTGCGGAGCATTTTCCAGATACGGACAAAATAGCTTGCGCTCAAACTGTCCTGCAACAGCACATGAAATTCGTCAAAGTAGCACCATGTCGCTATGCCATGCCGGAAGTTGGTATTGACCGCCGATTGCACAAACTCGTTTGTAATGTGCATGGCGATTTTCCGCAAGCCCTCACCGAGCTTTTTCAGGACAATGCACACCACGCGGTTATTTAAGTTTACGTTGGTCTGATGGTTGAAAAGATTGAGTGAGCCTGTACAGTAAAGCTCCAATGCGGTTGCAATCCGCTTCGCCTCCGGCTCCGGCTGTCCGTTCAAAATTTCGTACAGGTTTTGCAGGGTTGGCATTTCCGCAGTATCCGGGTTTAATACCACATCCCGGTAAACGGTACGCACACAACGGTCTATCACCGTTTTTTCTATCGGCTGCAGACCATCCCGACCGCCTATGATTAACTCACACAGCGACAAAAGGAAATCGGCCTTTAGCGACAATGGGCTGTCCTCGTCCGTCATGCTCATTTGCAAGGCCATTGGATTGATGTGATGGGGGCTGTCCGGGGCAAGCTCCAATACAAGGCCCCCAAGTCTTTTTATCAGGGGCGCGTATTCGCCCATAGGGTCAACCACAATAATCCTGTCGTTTGTGGCAAGGAAAACATTGATTAGTTCCCGTTTCGCCGCAAAAGACTTGCCGCTCCCTGTTGAACCGAGATACAGGCCGTTGGCTGATTTCAACTTTTTCCTGTCCGCCATAATGACGTTGTGACTAAGCGCGTTCTGCCCGTAATACAGGGCTTGCCCGCCCATGCGAAGCTCCCGCGTCATAAAGGGGACGAAAATCGCGGTGCTGCTGGTGGTCATGCCGCGCTGTATCTCAATAGCGTTATTGCCGAGAATCAGGCTCGACATGTACCCTTGTTCCTGCTGAAAGTCCAGCCGTTTGAGCGCGCAGTTGTATTTCTGCACGATACCAGCCAGCGTGAAAATGTCGTTTTCCAACTGCGGACGGGTGGGAGCCGTGTTCAGGATAAGGAAGGTAAGGAGGAACATGCGCTCGTTCCGGCTCTGTAAATCAGCCAGCAACGCCGCCGCGTCCTTGCTGAACGTGACTAAATCGGGCGGCAGAATGTCTATATCGTAGCCGGAACGCACCGCCTTTTTCTGCTCGTCCACCTTCATGCGGTCTATGTCCGTCAGCTTTGCTTTGACGGTCTTGATAGCCTTGCCTTGGTCTACCGTTTGGATATGCAGGGTGACGGTCATTTCCGCGTCAACCTCCAAAAGCTCCGCAAGGAGCTTGTCGGAAAGTTCCGACGCCATAATCTGCATATATGAAACCGCGCCCCATGTCGTGCCGCCGACGCGGAAAGCGCGGCCCTGTCTGAAATCAAAGGACGTGGGAGCGATGAAGTCCTTAGTTCCCATGCCCGTTTTCGGAATATCGCTCCATGAGAAAGCGAATTTCTCTTTTCCTCCGGGGTGTAGCTGGCTGTGTAAAACCTCCAGCCGTTCCCGTCCGGTCAGGGGCCGGGACTGTACGCCTAACTTTTTGAAATTTCCCATAATGTCGGCTTCCACACGTTCCAGACGGGGCCGGGCTGTTCCAATCCCGTCCGCTTGTATGCCGAAGGTGATGTACTTGGAGCGCACAATCCCATTGTTGCTCTTGGCGATCTGCCCCGCGAGCATATCCACATATTCGCCACGGATGCTGTCAAACTCGTCGTTCTGCGTCGGGATGTTGAAGCTGTATCGGTTTTCAGGGCGGGAACGGTGATTGATGAACGAAAGCTGAAACAGCAGGGCGCTGTCAAAATAATTCAGGAACGCGCAGTAGCCGTCAAAAATAGTGGCCTGATCGTCCGACGAAGCCACCGCGTAATTTATATCCTCGTATTCTATGCTCTTGGTGTAGAAGCCCTCCCGCACCTTGCAGACGCCGTCCCGTAGCATTTCCACATAGGGGATGGTCTGTTGCGCCGTTTGCGGCCCCCGGCGCTTTTTCTTACCGCTTTTTGCGGGAACGGGCGGCCGCTTTTTTACTTGTTTCAAACCGCTGTACCTCCTTTCGGGAATCGCTGAAATAGCTGTAAAAGTTATCCGTCTTGTACGGCCTCGTCCGGGGCCATAGGAAAGTGGCACGGACGATATTCCGCAGTACCTTTTCAAATGGCAATCCGTCGCGCTCGTACATGGCAAGCAGAAAGCACGGGAGCATCAGGCCGATCATCAGGAGCATGGCCCCCGTGTTGCCGATAGCGGAACGGGTGAGAAGATAGGTCGGGATGCCGACAACCGCCGCAATACTGAAACAGATAAGCTGACGTTTGGTGAGATTGAACGCCATTTTGGTTTTGATTTTTGATAGGTCGTTTGGTACGTTTACATAGGCCATAAGTTAAAAGCCTCCTTTCGGGTAAAATGGCACTTCGGGCCAAGTTGGCCCGAAGTGGGTTAGCGTTCGGCGCTGTGCGCCGGGGCCGTCTGCCGGGCCGGGGATTTTTCAAGCCCGGCCTGCCGCGCCCTCCAATATTCCGGGTTATACTCCCGAATAGACTTGTTGATGTTTTCCTCAAACGCCGCCTTGTCCTTAATGCGTTCGGGAACGCTCCACAGCTTTTTGTCCAAAAGCTCCCGCAGCACGACGTTTTCCTGACAATCTTCCTCGAAGCAGAGAAAATCGCCCTGCCGGAAACCGCACTTGCGGGCGGCGGGTGAAAGCATCGCCGCCATATCTTTTGCAACCATTGTCCCGCCGTGGCTGGCCGTGCTGACTAAAAACACGCCCGGACAAAGCATATCGCAGGTCTGTACGTCCCCCCACGGGGAAGTCTTAGGAGTTGTAAATATTCCGGCGGAGCGGCTTTCCTTTTCTTGTATCACCGCCACCTTCTCCAAAATCGCCCGCAGTTCCGTTGAAAAATATGCGTATTCTTGCAGGACACGGGCCGCGCTGCCGCCGCAGGCTTTCATCAGCATTTCATAAGTACCGCTGTCCGCCGTGGTGCAGCGGCCTATCAGCTTGCCGCCGTAGTAACAGGCCGCGTCATAACCTGTACGCCTTTGCGCCATGATGTTGTCGCCTCCTTCCACATCGGGCCAACTTGGCCCGATGTTACCGTTCGGTATTTTTCGCTTTGCTCTCTTTTGCCGGGGCGGGTCGGGCGGCATTGTCCTTTGCCGCCTGTTTTGCACCCTCGGCAAGTTGTTTTGGGATAGATTGCTTTTCGGGGGCAGTAATGGCGGCGGCGCGGGCCTGCAATTTTTCAACCTCCGCATGATAAGCCGCTGTCACAGCTTCGGTCAGCTCCGCACGAAATTCCTTGGTGATGGGCCGCGCCGTGTCGCGGTAGCCGGTCTTGCTGTTTTTATCCGGCTTACTTGGCATACCCACGAACATGCCCTTGTCACTTTGTAAGACTTTGAAATCGTCAATCACAAAGCAGTCGTTGATTTTCAAGCTGGCGAAGCCTACAAGGTTGCCCCTCGGCTCAACAGGCCGGACGGAAACATCCAGCTTCATCGGCATAGCGGGCGCGGCCTCCTGTTCCGGGGTCTGCCCGGTTGTTGTTTTTTCGTTACTCATAGTTGAAAATTTCTCCTTTCCACTTCGGGCCAAATTGGCCCGAAGTTATCCCGCGCTGTTAATGCGCCCCGAAGATGCTTTTCGCCAAGCTGCCAGTTTTGAACAAGGTGAAGCACAAAAGCACCGTGTAACCGATCATCGACCATATCGCGCCGATGGGGTCGCCGCTGATAGCGATACTCTGGACAAGCACGGCGTATATCCCCACGCATACCAGAATGAGAAGCCCCTGAAAGCCCACGGCCAGCAGGGAGCGGAAATAGTTGTGGCCCATGCTGCCAAGCTCCCGGTTTACCACTGTGGCAAAGGGAATCGGGGCCAAACTTGTGAGTAAATAGATTTCCACCATTCTTCCATACACAATGACGAAAATCACAATGTTCAGCGCGGTCATGGTAAAGCCGATAATAAGAGTTTGGAGCCAGAGGCCAAGCAAAGGGCCTATGTCCATGCCTTGCAGGGTTGTTTCCAGCGTATCCATCATGCCGGGCGTGACCGCCGTACTGCCGCCGATCAGGCCCCCGGCGCTGTTGATTACGCTTTGCGCCACGTCGAACACCGCCATCACGATATTGAATGTGTTAGAAAGTATCATCACGGCTACGAAGGTCTTAAAGACCCATTTGAAAAACATCCATGTGTCAATGTCGTGCAGGTTATTGCGGTCGATTATCATTTGAATAAGCTCGTAGCACATAACGAAGGTAAGGACCATCCCGGCAATCGGCAAAACAACCGTTTCGGAAAGTTGCCGTATGAGCGAGAACACCCCGGGGTTCCATGCCGCCGGGGATGTTCCCACTTGGTTTGCAATCTCTCCGACCTGGTTGTTTACGTTGGTAAAAAGGCCGTTCAGGTTCCCCATGATGCCGTCAATCAGCACGCCTTTCAGCCAATTGGTAATCCAGTCGGTGAGAAAATCCATAACGCGCTACCTTAAAACAAGCCGGACAGCAAGGGAACAAGCGTCGTTCCCAAGAGGATAACGCCGCCGCCTGCCATGAGCTGTTTAATGCCCTGGCTTTTGGCTGCGGGGTTATCTGACCCGTACCCTTCCAAAAGATTGATTACGCCCCATACCGCAAGGCCCGCGCCAAGCGCAATAACAAGAGTTTGCAGGGTTGTGACCG
>LVAA01000151.1 GCA_001603955.1 Syntrophobacterales bacterium Delta_02
CGGCGTAGGATGCGTTGGCCGGGGAGATGATCGTAACCTCAGGCGGGGTCGTGTCGACTGTGAACCAGACGGCGGAGCTGCTGTTCGAGTTGCCTACGGTATCATTTACGAAGATCCGGAGCTGGTGCATGCCGTCGGGGAGGCTGAGGGTGTTGTTGACGTAGAAGCCGCCGCTCAATGTGAGCGTGAGGTTGTAGCTCAGGTCCACCTCGGCCAAGACCGAGCCAACGTCGGAGAGCGCATCGTAGACGGACGCATTGACGACCGGAGTGTACGGGTAAGTGGTGTTTGTGGGGGAGATTATCTCGAATTCAGGCGGGGTCGTGTCGACGGTGAACCAGACATACTGGCTGGAGTTGGTGTTGCCCACGCTGTCGGTGGCGAAGATCCGGATGACGTGGCGGCCGTCGGGATAGATTTGGCTCGCGTTGACATAGTAGCCGCCCTGAAGGGCTAGGGTGAGGTTGTATGACGAGTCCACCTCGGCGAGGACTGAGCCTACCGGCGAGAGCGAGTCGGCGACCGAGACGTTGACGGAGACGTTGGAGTAGGCGTAGGTCGTGTTGGTGGGAGAGAGTATCGTAACCTCAGGGGGAGTGGTATCCACGAGGAACCATACCGAGACTGTCGAATTCGTGTTCCCAGCGCTGTCGGTGGCGAAGATCCTCACGGTGTGGTGGCCGTCGGCAAACGACTGAACTGAGCCGTTAACGTACCGCCCTCCAGATAGCACAAGCGTGACGTTGTAGGAGCCGTCGATCTCTGCCAGCACTGCAGAAACATCTGTAATCGGGTCGATAACGGACACATTAAGAGGCACGTAGCCGGTCGCGTAGGTGATGTTTGTTGGCGAATGAATCGCTACTGAGGGGGGCGAAGCGTCAATCGCGAAGAACCATGTGGAAACGGCGACGTTTCCGACGTTGTCATTTACTATGAGCGTGATGTTGTAATGCCCTTCGGACAAGGGTGACCCAGGCGCGTATGAGACCCGGCTTGCATTCACCGATGCCGAGCCGGTGATGTCGGTCCCATTCAGCAGCAACACCACGGAGGTCACATTAACGCCGGAGGTCGCGTCTGAGAACTCGGCGTATATCAGCGCCGGGGTCACGGTCATTATTGAATTGTTTGCTGGAATGAAGCCGGAGACGGATGGACTGCTTGTGTCCACCGTGAAGGACCAGTTGGCCCATGCATAGTTGTCGTAATAATCGACCATTAGCAGGCATGCAGTGTGGGTGCCTTCAGGCAGCCCGTAGTTGTAGGACATGTAGCTCGTGTTGTAGAAGGCAGTCCATGCGGTCTTGTTCTCTCCATCGATGTAGAGCTGGCAGCGCATGTAATTGACGTTGGAGGTTGCGTCCTGGAAGTAGGCAGAGACGCGGGTGATGGCGGGGTTCATAGAGCAGTTTGCCGGATAGACCGAAGTCACCTCTGGGGCATCAAAGTCCCAAACCTGCGGATGCAGGTCCTGGTTTAGCCCGCCCGAGACGTTATAGGGAATATCGCCAGCATGGTCCCCGTTCCGGTCAACGCCTGCATAATCGCTGTAGTAATTCCAATCCCAAGTATTTGTGGCGTTGTCCCATGCATTGCTGGTGCCGATAAGCTCGTTCCAAGTAATCTCGTTGAATGAACTGTCGGCAACGAAAATGTTGCCTCCCATGTTATTATTAAGGTAATTGTTGAAGAGGTCATTTGTAAAGGAGTTGTTTACAAATATCCCAAAGCTCAGGCCATCATTGAC
>LVAA01000152.1 GCA_001603955.1 Syntrophobacterales bacterium Delta_02
GTACGGCGGGGACCGGCCAGAACGCGAGACCCGCCGTTAAGGGCGAAACCGGATCTCCCTTTGATTCCATAAAGAAGACCTACGCCGGCATCACCTCGCTGGAGGCCTCTTTTCACCAGAAGATCTTTGTTTCCGGCATCAGGAAGATACGTGATTTTGACGGAGACTTCTATTTCAAAAGGCAGAAGGGGTTCCTGTGGCAATACACGAAACCGAAAGGCAAGACATTCCTCTATGACGGGCGTTACATGTGGCAGGATGAAGAGGGCAAGGCCTTCGTTCTCAAGAGCAAGGTCAACAGGGAGAAAACGGGAGGTACCTTTTTCGATCTCGTCGAGGACATTGCCCGCATCGACAACCTCTTCACCGTCAAACAGCACAGCATGCTGGCGGGGATGCAGTACTTCGAGCTTCTCCCGAAGAAGGATTCAACCGTCAACATGGCGAAGATCTGGATCGACAAGAAGAATCTCCTGAGGAAGATCGAGATCCTCGAGTTCACCGGCAACGTCAACACGATCGAATTCACCGATATCAAGGTGAATATCCCTGTCAGCGATTCGAGATTCATCTACAGGTCCGACGGGGTGAAAGACGTGGTGGAGAGATAGGGCCGCGGGATCCTTTTCTCAAGGTTTTTCAGGGCCTGCCCCGGGGCCTTCCCTGTCTCCCCATCTTCTGAAGAGATCGTGGTCCACTTCCAGAAGATCAAGCATTTTCCCCACCGTATGGTTGACAATGTCATCCAATGATCTGGGTGCGGAATAGAAAGCGGGCACGGGTGGAAGGATAACCGCTCCGAGATCGGCTGCCTTCATCATCAATTCAAGGTGTCCCCTGTGAAGAGGTGTTTCTCTCACGACGAGAATGAGCCTTCTCTTTTCCTTCAGGACAACGTCGGCCGCCCTGATCAGGAGATTCTCCGCATATGAATTGGCTATGCCGGACAGGGTCTTGATGGTGCACGGCACGACCACCATTCCGTCGGTCCTGAAGGAGCCGCTCGATACCGGGGCGGCAAGATCATCGACACGGTGAACGTGGCAGGCCATCTTTTCCACCTCTTCCGGGGTAAGGCCGGTTTCAATTTCGATATTTTGCCTGGCGATCCTGGAGAGTATGAGGTGAGATTCGACCTGGTGCGCCCCCAACGCCTGCAGGAGCCGGATGCCATAGATCACGCCGCTCGCTCCGGTTATGCCCACGATGATACGTTTCATGCCTTTCCTGCCTTCCGCACTATTTTCTTTGCGAGAATACGACAAGCCTCTATCACCGGGGCTATCGCTTCGGGAGGAAGGTCCTTCCAGTGAAGCCCCGCAACAACCACGACTCTCCTTCCCATTTCTTTTGAGAGGAACTCCGAGATCTCTTTGACGATGACATCTTCCCTGTGACCTCTGTAGGTAAATACGGAGCTTGTGGAGCTGGTCCTCAGCGGGTCCCGCATGCTCGGGCGAGGCTCGGCCATCCCGATCGCACCTATGTGTCTCTCCCCGCCGGACAGCACGACAAGAAGGTCATCTCCCAGGGGCAAGACCCTTCCCTCAACCACATATGCACCTGCGCCACTTCTCACTGTGAAAGCGTCCATTTCTACTCCATCCACGGACAGAGGTATTTCTGGAGCCGGTCTACCGCCACATACAGGGCCAATCCCAATGCCCCCATGGCAATGATGGCATTGTACATGAGCACGTAATCGAATTTCGACCATGCGTCAATGATCAGGTATCCCAGTCCCTCTTCGGTTGCAAAAGACTCCACGAAGAACAGGACGGCGACGCAGGTTCCGATGGCAATCCTTATGGATGTAAAGATGCCGGGAAGGATCGCGGGAACGATCACGTGTCGGAACACATCGAAGGAACTTCCCCCCAGAGATCGTACGGAAAGGATCTCCTCGTCGCCGATGGATTTTGCCGCATCCTTTGTCGTGACCAGTATCTGAAAGAAGACTATGAAGAATATGATGAATATCTTTGAAGAATTGCCAAGTCCCAGCAATATGATCACGATGGGGAGGAAGACTATCTTGGGCACAGGGTACACGATATATATTACGGAACTTGTCAGCCTGTCCAGGGTTTTTGACCTTCCCAGCAGAATCCCTGCGGGTACTCCAAGAGCAACGGACAGGAAAAGGGCGGAGAGTATCCGCAGGGAACTTGCCGAAAAGTGCCTTGCAAACAGAAGCGGACCCTCGTTCAGGAAATTACAGAATACCCTGTGCGGCGGCGGTACGACGTTGCTGTCCACGAGAAGGGACACCCCGTACCAGAAGGCAAGCAGAAAGCATATCGCCAGAATTTCCTTATATATGGTCTTCATTCAGGATCGTCCTCATGCATTCGCGCAGTGCCGCCGTGGTTTCATGAAATACGGGGGTGTTCCGGAAGTCGTTTCCTTTCGTATCGGACAGCTTCCGGCGCTGCTCTATGGTGCCTGACTTGTCGAGCACGATGATCTCGGTACCCAGGAAGACGGCCTCTTCGATATCGTGAGTGACAAGGATCATGGTGAGCTCCCATTCTTTCCAGATATACAGGAGCGCCTCTTGCAGAGATTCCCTTGTCAGGGCGTCGAGGGAAGAAAAGGGTTCATCGAGAAGGAGGAGGTCGGGTTTCATCACGAGCGCCCTCGCGATGGCAAACCTTTGTTTTTCCCCGCCGCTCAAGTGCCTTGGATATTTCTGGGAAAGATGCAGGATATCAAGGCGTTTCATGATGGACAAGACCCTTCTTTCTTTTTCGTTCCGTGAAACGCCCCTGATCCTGAGTCCCAATGTCGCGTTTTCGAACGCTGTCTTCCACGGCAGGAGACCGAAATGCTGAAAAATGATCCCCGTTTTCTCTCTCGGTCCCTTTACGGTTTCGTCATCGATGTAGACCTTTCCCGATTCGGGCATGCGAAGACCGGCGATATTGTAGAGCAGCGTCGTTTTGCCGCAACCGGAAGGCCCTATGATGGACAGGATTCCACCCTTTTCCAGCCTCAGGCTGATATCCCTGAGGATCCTCATGTTCTCCTTCTGGTTCCTGTACGAAAAGGAGAGGTTTTCAACGCGGACCATTTGCTTGCTCGTAAACGATTCTTTCGTACCCCATCTTGTCCTTGAGAAGACCTTTTACCCGCATCCAGGCGTGAACGTCTTCGACCTCTTCCCGTTTTGGGGTCTCCCCCGTTATGAGATCGGGCACGTGATAACCCGATTTCAACTCGGCGGGCAGGGAAAGTTTTTTCCAGAGGATGTCCTTGAACTCCTCCTTCCTCTTGTTCGTCTCGGTGCAGAGGTCGTCGTACGCCTTGATGACGTTTCTCAGGAATTTCCCGTCGAGATCACCGCGGGCCACGAAAACAACATGAGAACCTTTCACCCCTTCATCGGTATAGACCCTTCTGGCGCCTTTCATCTCCATATACGTTGCCAGAGGTTCGGCAATAGTGGCATAACCCACCTTCCCGTCCAGCAGGAGCTGCATCCTCATCGGCACGCTCTTTATCTCGACCTTCTTCATGGCGCCCACCCGACCCTCTTTTTCCATGATCCGGTCCGTTACATACTCAATGACGGTGTTGCAGGAGAGGGCTATGTCGCTCGGACCGTTGTCGCCCGGTGTCGCCATGACGGAAAAGACCGGGGATCTCCTGCCCGGTTTTGCAATAGCCCTGACTATCTTGACATTTCGGCCACTTCTGGCGAGCAGTGTTGTTCCCACAATATCGTTGATGGCCCCGTCGATCCTGCCCGCCTCGAAGGCGCTGTCCCGCTCGAGGGCGCTCCGAAATGGTACGGTAATAAGATTGATCCCGTGCCTTTTGAATATCTGCAGTTTTTCCTCGGCGTAAAAGGGGAGCGACTCCTTCGCTGGCATCAACCCGATCCTGAAGTCTTTTGCCAACAGTCCGAGCGGAACCAGAGCGAGCGTTATAACGATGATCACGAACGCGCACCGTTTCATCAAAACCTCCTGAAAAACAAGATGTCGATCACGGAAAAAAGGAAGAAAAGAACGCTGACCGCACCGTTTACCACGAAGAAGGCCTCGTTGACGCGGGAAAGGCCGTACCTCTTCAGGATCAGGTGCTCATAAAAGAGGCAGGCGCTGACGCAGAAGAGGCCCGTGTAGTAAAAAAGCCCCATATCAGCGACGATACCCGTGGCAAGGAACATGCCGACCGTAACGGCGTGACAGAGCCTCGAAATGATGAGCGCGGTGCCGATGCCGAACCTCGACGGCACGGACCTGAGGTTTTCCCGTTTATCAAACTCCATATCCTGCGTGGAGTATATGATGTCGAACCCGGCGACCCAGAAGGCCACGCCCGTGCCGAGGATGACGCTAAGCAGCGTGATCTCCGACCTGACGGCGACCCACACGCCCACCGGCCCCAGGCCCAGGCAGATCCCCAGGACCCAGTGCGAGAGCCAGGTCAGCCGTTTTGTGAATGAATATGCGAAGAGCACGAATAGCGCCACAAAAGACAGAACAAACGAAAGGGTGTTGAGCATCCGCGATGAAAGGACAAACACCAGGGCCATGACGACGGTAAAGACCCATGCTTCGGCAAGCTTGATCTTGCCTGTCTGGAGAGGCCGCCCGCTTGTCCTCAGGTTCTTCTTGTCGTGATGGTAGTCGGCGATCCTGTTGAAGGACATGGCCGCGCTTCGGGCGCCTATCATGCAAACGATGACCCAGAACGTGGTTTTCATGTCTATCCTGCCATCGAAGACAAGGAACAGGGACATCATCACGTAGGGGAGCGCGAAGACACTATGCTCGAACTTGATGAGTTCCGTGAAATGGCTTATTTTCGATCTTACAGTCCTAGCCGGTTCCATAATCCGTCTATCTTCCTTATGGTTTCCTCATCCATGACGGCCCTCTGCGGCCACGGACGTTTATGGCCTTCCTCGGGAAGCTTTCTCGTGGCGTCTATACCCATCTTGCCGCCGAAGCCTTCTTCCAGCGAAGCGTGGTCAAGGATGTCGAGGGGCCCTTTCTTGATCACGACGTCCCGCAAGGGGTCTATGCTGTTGCCCAGGTGAAAAAGCACGTCGTTTTCCTGCCGCAGGTCCACATCGCTGTCGAAAACGACAACTACCTTTGAGGTCGAAAGCTGCCCCAGGCCCCAGATGGAATCCATGGTCTTGTAGGCCTGTCCCGGATATCGCTTGTCTATGGAGGCAAAAACAAAATTATGAAAGAGGCCCGCAACGGGCAGGGCCATGTCCGTAATGTCAGGGATAACAAACTTGATGAAGGGAAGGAATATTCTTTCCGTAAGTGTTCCAAGCAGCGCATCCTCGAAGGGAGGCCATCCCACGACGGTCGATGGATAGACCGGATCGTTGTCGGTCGTTATGGCGGTGATGTGAAAGATCGGGAAGGGCCTCTGGGGCGTGTAATAGCCCGTATGGTCGCCGAAGGGCCCCTCGGGGAATGTCTGGGATCCATCGACGTATCCTTCAAGGACGATCTGGCTCTGCGCGGGGACCATGAGGTCCACGGTCTTGCATTTTACCATTTCCACCGGCTGGTCCATGAGCATGCCGGCAAAAATGAGCTCGTTGATGTCGGGTGGAAGAGGGGCGCTGGCGGAATAGGTCACGGCAGGTTCACAGCCGAGTGCACACGCCGCCGGGAGCGGCTTGCCGAGTTTTTTCCACTTCCGGTAGTGGATGTCGGCACCCTTTCCCGGATGCCAGTGCATCGCGGTCCTTTTGCCGTCGATCACCTGCATTCTGTACATCCCAAGATTCTGGATGCCGCTTTCGGGATCTTTTGTGATGACCACCGGCAGCGTGATGAATCTGCCTGCATCGTCGGGCCAGCATTTCATGACCGGAAGGTCTCCCAGGTTTACCTCATCACCCGGAAAAACCTGGCTCTGGCATCGGGCCTTGCCGGTTTCCTTCGGCAGGTTGCCCGCAACCCCTTTCATCTTCCAGAGGGCCCGCGCCTTGTCGACAAGACCCTTGGGAGGTTCCAGGTCAAGGAGGGGCCTCACGCGAGATATCAGCGATTCCTGGGAATCAACACCAAAGATGTCCCATATACGTTCCCATGTTCCAAATATATTGGTAACAAGCGGCATTTTCGCGGCTTTCACGTTTTCAAAAAGCAATACAGGACCCTTCTCCGAAAAAACACGGCGCACTATTTCCGTGACCTCGAGTTCCGCGTTAACCGGCTCGCCGATCCGCTTGAGACAGCCTTTCGTTTCCCACGTGGTTATAAGTCTCTTCAGGTCCATAAGCAGTCCTCCGGTTCATCGGCCTTTGCATTCCCGCTATCCTGTGAGTTATATGGGGCAAGCGGAAGCACAAGGATCTTCTTCGGGAAAAAAGATACAATAGCACATTCTGTTAGCGATTTCATGATTTTCGAGGAGCGAAGAGCACGAGATCATAACGTTTGCAGGATGTTGTCGCGGTATGGGACGTGACGCGGGATCACCGGGGTCACGAAGTCTTCAAAGGAATCTTTTTTTCAGCTCCTTTACCAGCGCAATGTTTTCCACGTGGCCCGTCTGGCGGGCTGTTATCCTGCCCATTATGGGACGGTTGAGGAGGTAGATATCGCCGATGAGATCGAGGACCTTGTGGCGGACGAACTCATCGGCGAACCTGAGCTTCGTGTTTATGAC
>LVAA01000030.1 GCA_001603955.1 Syntrophobacterales bacterium Delta_02
TCACTATTGTAATAGTAGTCCAACTATAAACATCCTAACTGAGTTACTTCTCAGGAATCGAAAGTTGAGAACTCTCATTGTTTGTTAGCAAGGAGTTCGAGTTCACGCCGAAGGTTATTTGACTTCTCAGGCGTGCACGACAGGGTGCCAGGGACTTCCGATACTATTTCGCCTTCTTACCCTCCACGTTGCGCAACCAGACTGTCTCTCAGAGCTTTGAGGCTGCTGCTGATACCCACCTTGTAGACATGCGGGTTTTCGAAACGTTTGTACTCCGCGGGGAGCATCGCCAGACGTTCCCGACTGTATTGCGCCGTCTGGGATAGGGGAGGGGGATCATGGACGATCTTGCCTTTAGTCATCACAAGATGCAGCGATGGCTCGATCTTATAGGGGCGGAGGGCGAAAGACTGATGAGGGACGAATGGATGGTGCATCATGTCAAAATCTTTCTCATGATCGAATCCGATCACATCGGCGCCCAGAAACAGTCCTTGACCATTGATGACGCGCCACACCTGCTTTTTGTCGGGCAGGGTGATCTTGGAGACGGTCTCCGAAAGTTTGATGACCGAATGTCCGTTGGCCCACGCCAATTTGTAGACACCATCAAGCGAGGCATCTGGTTGTCCTGAGATCAGGTTGGTTCCCACGGCGAAAATGTCGATGGGCGCACTCTGCGCCACAAGGCTTCTGATGACATACTCGTCGAGCTGGTTGGAAGCAGCGATCTTGACGTAGTGCAATCCCGCCTCATCCAGCATGATACGACTTTGCTTGGCCAGGTAGGCCAGGTCCCCGCTGTCGAGGCGGATAGCTTTCAGGCGATGATCCCCTCTTTCCATTTCTTTTGCCACTTTGATCGCATTGGGTATGCCGCTCTTCAGGGTGTTGTAAGTATCCACGAGCAACACGCAATCATCCGGGCGGGCGGCGGCAAAGCTCCGGAAGGCCTCGATCTCGCTTTCGCAGCTCTGCACGTAGGAATGCGCCATCGTGCCGAATGCCCGCAGGTTGTAGTCCCGTGCCGTCCGTACGTTGCTGGTCCCGTCGAATCCGCCGATGACAGCAGCACGGCTGGCATGGTAGCCACCCAACCCTTGCGCGCGGCGCAACCCGAAATCGATCAGCAATCCGTCTCCGGCAGCAAGGCGCATGCGGCTGGCCTTGGTGGCGATGAGCGATTGAAAATTAAGCATGTTGAGCAATACGGTCTCGATAAGCTGAGTTTCGATCAGGTTCCCGTCGACTCTCAGGATGGGACGTGTCGGGAATACCACATCGCCTTCAGGTTGAGAATAGATGGTGCCTCTAAATCTGAAGCCCTTCAGATAGGCCAGATAGTCCGGATGAAAAGACTGCGCCTTGAGAAAATCAAGGTCGTCCTTGTTGAAACGAAAGCTTTCAAGGACGGCCAGCAGATCAGGCAGGCCCGCAAAGATAGTGTATCCGCCCTTGAAGGGGTTCTTGCGAAAAAAGTAATCAAATACGGCGGGTTCATCCTTTCGGCCGGCCAGGAAATAGGCCTGGCCCATGGTAAGCTCATATTGGTCGGTGTATGTCGCGGTAAGGTCCAGAATAGCCTGTTTTTTCATCATACCTTCCATTCTATCTCAAATCCCCGTGTACGCAAGAGCCGGGCTGTCCCCCGGCTGAGTGTCGTTGGCTTTATCCCCTCTGGCTATTGGATGAAGAAGCGGCGGTATTCGTTAACCTGATGAGATAGAGGATCGTGTATCCTGCTACCGTTCCGTTCAGAGCCTGAAATGAGGCCAATAGTCAGCGCATCGTTATGCCATGTGGTCCGATTGCAGTATAAAGCGTACTCCCGACCCTCTCTGCCCGTCAAATGGTTTCTTTCGCCGGATGCCGGCCCCCGGAATTCTCAGGGATGCCCCGGGGGGGGCGTTCATGCTCTCTTTATTCCGTCGATCCACGTAGCATTTGTAAAGTCTGTACCTGTCAGATCGGCCCCTGTAAGGTCCGCACGGGTAAGGTCGGCTCCTATAAAGCTGGCACGGGCGAGCTTGGCGCAGTTTAGCTGTGCGCCGGTGAGGTCGGCATTCATGAAGAATGCGCGGTACAGGTTGGCGCAGTAAAAGTCGGCCTCGGTAAGCCTGGCATGACTGAGGTCGGCTCCTATAAAGCTGGCACGGGCAAGATTGGCTCCGATGAGACTGGCGCCGCAAAGCCTGGCAAAGGTCAGACTGGCGCCGCAAAGCGTGGCACCGGAAAGATCGATGTCCGAAAGGTCAATACCGGAGAAATCAGCGCGCACGCCGTCACCGGCGCCTCTCGTCCATTGCTCATGCCTGAAAAGGATCATCTCCAGTTCGTCCCGTGTTATCCGTGTCAGCTCCACTACGGCCTCTTCTCCTTTGAATCGGGCTGTGCGTCTTCGTTTAGTTTAGGCCTGGTCAAAGACTATAGCAATAGGGATTTCCCTGATTTTCAGAAGGTATTTTCCCGAGAAGAATGGAGATGAAAGAGATGTTCCTTCTGTTTCCCCTTACGTCAGTATTACCTCCCGGGGCCAGGGCTGATCCTGGCAATGCTGCCAAAGGGTGTCGATATACGTCAGGGAGAAAAGGCTTTGCAGACGATGTACCCAGACGGCGCCAGCTTCGGTGATCTTCCATCCTGCTTCGTCGCGTCGCGCCAGACCGGCAGCGCGCAACATGCTCAGCAGGAATCCGAAATCATGAACGACGCTGCGGCCGAACAGGCTTTCGTAGCGGACAGACTCGATGCGGGTACGGTAGACAGCCCAGTAAAGCCAATGAAGCCGCTGCAAGCGGTCACTGGCTTGCATGATCAGTGCCGGTTGGATGACCGAGCATCCGGCGTACTCGGACACCGAGAATGTGTTGAACCAGAAAGTGCCGCCCACTTTCGATCCTGCTCCTGCGCCGAAACCGATGTAGTCCTCATGGGTGACAGTGGAATAGGGGGACAGGCCGGTCCTTGTGAAACTCCAAACCGAGGTGCGTTCCAGACCGCCGGCACGACAGGCTTTCGACACCGCTCTCTGCGTGCGCAGCCGCTGGATCTCTCCCGGTATGCGGGCTTTGCCGCTTCTTCCTAGCGGGGTGTGGGCGAAGCTGAAAAGAGGATAGGCCGAGATCTGGTCCACTCCGAGCGCGACGGAACGTTCGGTGTCAGCCACGGCATCCTCCACCCGTTGTCCGGGAATGCCATATATCAGGTTGATATCAATACAGTCGAAACCCGCAGCCCGTGCAAGTCGAACGGCTTCGAGAGCTTTCTCCGGTGTGTAACGCCGCGTTAGCATACGCAGGAGATCGGGGCGCAGGGTCTCAAAACCAAGACTGATGCGGTTGACCCCGGCCTTCCGAAAACGTGTGAGCAGGACGGGCGTAACATCGGCCGGGTGTATCTCCACGCCGACTTCAGCATCGGGGGTGAGCCTCACCCGCAACATTTTCATGACCTGTTCAACCAACTCCGGTGTCTGACTTGGTGTGCCTCCCCCAAAATAGAGGGTCTCCACGGGTGGCGCTTCAGGCCTTTGCAGGTAGGCGCCCAATTCGCGTTCCAGCGCCAAACCGTAAGTCCTCACAAGCTCCGGACTCAGCAGTACCCGATTATAAGGGCAGTGTGGACATATGTGGCTGCAGAACGGCAGATGGGCGTAGAGATTCGGACTTGTTCCCTGGGGTGCTCCGGTTTCGGCGGATGGTGCCCTGAACACCAGGGGCCAGGATTCGCTGCCAGCGAGGCACCGAGACAAACCAGCGCGGAGCCAGCGTGCCGGTGAAGCGTGTCGCAATCTGACGTGATCAATGAAGGCTCCGGGCATCGTTTCACCAGGTATGCCAGACCGAGCGAATGGGCCCTGGACGAAGATCCCGCGCAAGCATGATCTCGGCACAGCTCGAATAGCCGCAGTGGCGGCACACCCCGGGCTGGTCAATGGCGCGGCAGCACCGGTAGTCACCGCTGCTGTCCACGACACGATATAGGCCGGTGGGGTGCGGATAGCGTCCGGTCAGCATTGCTTCGAGACCGGCCTTTGAATTCATCACCGGCAATCCCGCCTTCTTGCAGGAAACGATCGTGCGAATCACTTCAGCCCTCTGCTCAGGCGAAAGAAACAGTTCATCCATACCATAATAAGGCGTATGAAAGAAAAACATGACGCGTAATTTCGGAAGGCGGGTTCGTACGAGCCGCAAAAAGGGTTCGATCACCCTTTGATTGACCGTGTTCACCGTGAAGACGATCCCGCAGCGGTTGCGGCAGGCGGCAAGGTTGGCCAGCGCCACCTCCGCGGCCACGCCACGCAACGCGAAGTTCGTATCGTCCGGTCCGTCAATACTGACCCAGGTAAAGTCTGCCGGAGCGCTTATCGGGTGGGTACCATTCGTGTATACGTGCACGCCGAGGTAGCCCAGGTCTCGGGCCAGCACCACCAATTCGTCCAGGCGCTGCCGCCCGTCATGCCAGAGGTAGGGTTCACCGCCCTCGAAATACACTACCCGGGCGCCTCGACGCCAGCCAGACTCCAGGTGTGCACGCACTTCACCATAGCTCATCATCACATGTTGCTGGTTGGCCACCTTGCAATGCCGGCACGCAAGATTGCAGATATCGGTGATGGCCAGACCCAGGACAAAAGGCTTCTCGCGACGCAGGATCGCAAAGTCTACGCAGAGGCGAAGGAACTCAATGGTGTTCATGGTGAATCCTCGGCACGCTCTTGACGTTCGATGTCCTTTATGGCTCCGGATCATCGAAGAGAACATCTCCGGCGCCGCCCTCGAGCCTTCCGGGATCGGAGGGCTTTCCCTTTTATTGTTTGCCTGGTAAAGGTATCATCCGGATATTTTTGATCGTCGGATATCCCTGATCCGGCGCGTTTGTCTCGCCGGGTGTCCGTACCAGCCTTAGATTGAGATCGTATATCAGGATCCCCTCTTTGCCGGGTGGAATGTTGGCGATCAGCATTTCATATGCCGGATGACGTTTGCATTTCTTCCCGCCGGACCCGGCCACGTTCTCGCATATCGAGAATGGAGATGGTTCATTCGATACAAGATACTCGGCGCTCTCCTTCTGCATCGACGCGAATATCGAAGTGTTGCCGAATGAAGAACCATCATCTGTCGTCTTGCCTTCGGGATCATCGGAATTCGTGATGGTAAAGAAAAGCGGGTGCCTCTTTACGACCGCCGATGCCTCCCTCATGAATTCCCAGGAGGCCGGATTGTAATTGATGTTGACGCACAGGTCTATCATGTGCAGATTTGACATTCGACGGATTAGGTACTGGACGTCATCCGAAATGAGGTCTACGCATGTCACCACAAGGAAATTCCCATATTTCGTTGTCAGGTAGGCGAGCTTCTCGCCGCCTTTCATTCCGTAGCCGTGCAAGGGATTGGTCTCGACCCTGGCAGGCCTTATCTTGTCGCCGCTGAGCTCCCCTTGCGGAGTGATGATGACGGCACTGTTCTTTCTTTCCGAATCGTAGAACGAGCCGCAAATGATTATCATTTCATATTGTTTTGCCTTCTGTACCAAGGTTTCGACTATCTTCTTCCTGGTCCCGTCCTTCAAGGCGAGAACAAGCTCGGGAAAGATCACGATATTCACCTTGTTCCTGATGCAGGTCTCCAGGCTTCGCATGATCTTTTGTTCCACCATATCTGCCTGTCGCGGAACGATCCGATACAGCCCGTTCTCCCGGACTTTCTCCAAACCGTACCGCAGCTGGCACTGGGCGACCCTGGACCACCACACCCTGGATTCCGGTCTATAGTTGAACGCTACCACATCCGGGATATCCCGCGTGAAGATATGTCGATCGAGAACTGCCTGAGAAAATGAAGTCCCGATGAGTGCCGCAAAAAACGCCATTCCAAGCATTGCCGCGGATAAAATTCTCATTCTTTCTCCTGATCTGTGATCCTTTCTATCGCTTCCTAACGCTCGCTCCCCCGATCTCGCGCATCGGCTTTTTTCCCGTAGCCCTTCAATGCCTTGCCTCTTTTGAACGTCGGGTCTTCCTTCTGGATGATACGAAAAGTCTTGCCGGCGATCGCGATGGTCTTCGGTCGGATCATCCTGTTCACCTCGAAGGAAATTAGTTTGTTCATTGTGATAGTAACGATGAGGATGCGCGAGTGTCAACAAAAAAGGGGCAATGGCAGGGTCGGGTGGCGTTCCCGGGAAAGCAGGGGGCCGGGGAGTGTACGTTCGTTGGAAGATAAGCAAACCGACCTCCCGGATGTCCTTCGCATCATCCTTCGGGCCATCAGGGAGAAGGATGTTTGCTTTCTTCGTCGCCGGTCTTCAGCATAAGGAAAGCGTGCCCAGTTTGTGCGGGACCGATGTGGTTGCGTAGACCACGCGATTGCGTCCCTCGTTCTTTGCCTGGTACAGTGCTGCGTCGGCCGTGCCCAGTACCTCATCCACCGTGCCTGAGGCAGTTACGCAGGCTACGCCGATGCTCGCCGTAACGGACAATGCGCCCGATCTTGTCGTGATCGTGTTCTCAGCTATCCTTGTGTGCAAAGCATCAAAAAGGGATCTGTATTCCATGCCCGCCCTTATCGGGGCGACCATCAGGAACTCCTCTCCCCCTAGACGCCCCGCGGAACCGTATCCACAGAGGTCTTCGATCAGAGCCTGCGCGAATCCCCAGAGCACCTCATCCCCGGCCTGATGGCCGTACGTGTCATTGACCTGCTTGAAATGGTCTATATCGCATATTCCGACGGCCACGGCATTCCCATGGCGGGCTGCCAGGGCGAGTTCCTTTTGCAGTTGATCGAGAATGGCGCGGCGATTGAGCATGCCCGTCAGGGGATCATGGGTGGCCTCGTGTGCCAACGCTTTGCGGCTTTCGATGAGAGCGGCCTGCATCTCGATCATGCGAAGGCCGACCCTCACGCGGGCTCCGAGTTCCCCGGGGTCATAGGGCTTGACAAGGTAGTCATCCGCTCCGGCTTCCAGCCCGGTAATGATGTTCGCCTTCTCGTCCTTGGACGTCAGCATTATGATGTAGGGCGGCTGGTTCGTTTCCAGGGCGCGTATGCGCTGGCATACCTCGATTCCGTCCATCTCCGGCATCATCCAGTCAAGTATCGCGAGTTTGGGGGCGTCGGCCTGCTGCATGGCTGCCCAGGCATCCGCGCCGTTCACCGTCGCCACCACCTCGTAGCCCTGCTTTTTCAGCACTGCCGTCAGAATGGCGCGCGACGTGAAATCGTCTTCAGCGATCAATATCTGCATGGATACGTCCCCCTTGTCGCAGCCCGTCATTATTTGCGGCCAACAAATTCATTCATTGCCTCCCTCAACAATGCGAACTGGCCCAGCAGTTCAGGCAGGTGCACCCTGGCAGCTTCGAGATCGCCGGCCTTCCCGGCCTTCTCCATCTCAAAGGCCACGGCGCGCAGGGCCTCACCGCCCAGGTTGGCCGAAGCGCCCTTGATGCTGTGGGCCTGGCGCTCTGCACCTGGGGTATCACCGGTTTCCAGGTAACCCTTCAGCAGTTCGATCTGTTGCGGTACATCCTCGAGAAAGCCTTTCACCACCGTTCGCGCCAGATCTTCGTCGTTCATGAGGCGCGCCATCATCCCCGCCCTGTCGAACAATGCCGCCCGGCTTGCGCCGGCAGGCGCAGGGGCCTTATGTTCGCCAGGGATTTGTTCCGTCGTTCCCGCGGTATCTTCGGGCAGCCACTTCTTCAGCGCTCGGGCCAGCGCCTCGGGAGAGACGGGTTTGCTAAGATAGTCGTTCATCCCCGCATTCAGGCACTTTTTGCGGTCACCCTGCATCGCATGGGCGGTCATGGCGATGATCGGGACATCGTGATCACGCACTGCGGATCCGGGATCGCGGATCTGCCGTGTAGCCTCCAGTCCGTCCATGATGGGCATTTGAACGTCCATGAGCACCAGGTCGTAGGACAGGGTCTCGAGGGCTTTCAAGGCCTCCTGCCCGTTGGCCACGGCATCTGCGCCCAGACCCAGTCTCTTGAGTATCCCCAGTGCCACCTGTTGATTGGTGATGTTGTCTTCAGCCAGAAGAATGCGCACGGAACTCCGGCGCATCTCGCGGACTGTATGACGCGTGACTATGGGCCGCACCTGTTCGGCCGTGGCGGTTCCGGCCAACACGGCGGACAGGCAGCCGACGAGGTCCGACTGTCGCGCCGGCTTCGTCAGGTAGGCGGAGAAGCCGATCTCTTCCATTCTCTTGGCATCACCACGCTGGCCCAGAGAGGAGAGGAGGACCAGGTGGGTGTCCTTGAGCAGTTCATCGGCCTTGACGATCCTGGCCAGTTCTGTGCCGTCCATTCCAGGCATCAGCATGTCGAGAATGGCTATCTGGAAGGGGTCATCGACGTCCTTCGCCCGGTGGAGCACCTCAAGGGCCGCGGGGCCGTCGGAAGCCTCCTCGGCACGCACACCCCATGCCAGAAGCTGGGCCATCAAGACCCTGCGGTTGGTCGCGTTGTCATCCACCAGAAGGATGTGCGCCCCGCGGATCTCGGCGGGAGGAGCGCCAGGGGCTTTGCGTTCCCTCTGTTTTGGAAGACGTACGGTGAACCAGAATTCCGAACCCCGGCTTTCTTCACTTCTGACCCCTATTTCGCCATCCATCAACTCGGCCAATTGTTTCGAGATCGCCAGGCCCAATCCGGTACCGCCATACCTGCGTGTGGTCGAGGCATCCACCTGTGTGAACTTCTGGAACAGGATATCCTGCTTGTCCGCGGGGATGCCGATGCCGCTGTCTTTTATAGAGAAAAGCACTACGGCCTCATGATCTGTTTCGGAAACAAGGCTTGCCCGCACGGCGATCTCCCCGGTGTTCGTGAACTTTACCGCGTTACCCGCCAGGTTGGTAAGGATCTGGCGCAGACGGCCGGGGTCGCCGCGGAAATAGGTCGGCATGTCCGGAGCGGCAGAGCAGATGAACTCAAGTCCCTTCTCGTGGGCGCGCAAGGCCAGCATGGCGGCGAAGTCATCCAGCAGGGCGCGCAGGTCGAAGTCCAGCATCTCAAGGTCGAGTTTACGCGCCTCGATCTTGGAAAAATCCAGGATATCGTTTATGAGCGCCAGGAGCGACTCCGCGCTCGCGTGCGCGGTCTCGGCGTAGCGCCGCTGCTCCTCGTTCAGATCTGTACCCAGGAGGAGTCCTGTCATGCCTATGACGCCGTTCATGGGTGTGCGGATCTCGTGGCTCATGTTGGCCAGGAACTCGCTCTTGGTAGCGCTGGCCGCATCCGCAGCCTCCTTGGCGGCCTGTAATTTCTCAAGGGCTTTATTGAGTTCTCGTGTCCGCTTTTCCACGATCTCCTCGAGGAGGGTATTGCGCTCGAAGAGGGAGAAGGCGCTCCCCGCGGTGTCGATGCCTCGTTCCACCCTTTTCATGAGGATTGACACTGTCTTGTCCCGGGCGGCAAGTTCCTGTTCGAGATGATCGATCCGCGACCGGAGAGTTTCGACGATATCCGTGGTACGGCCGGTTTCCGCTGTCCCGTCAGCCATGGATGATCACCCCCGTGAGGGTTTGATTGACGTGGATGGAGTTGAACTGCTCGCCGTATGTGCTGAATCCGATGGCGGTGATCCCGGAGAAGACATCGCGGAAGTCTTCCTCCAGCGATTTGTCGGCGACCTCCAGTTTTCTCAATATGCAATCGCAGAAAATGGCAAGGTGATCTCCGTGAGGATCTATGCTTAGCTCATAGACCGCCCGTCTGAGATCCTTGGCCATGTCCGAGCCCTTTCCGATCGTGAGTACGAGGCCTTCCTCAATGGCGCAAAAGAGGCTGAGGCTCATATCGGGGTTGACCTTCTGAATGGAACGGACATAGTGATCTCCGCCCAGGCGGATCATCAGGGGATTCTCCGAAAATACGGTGCTGTTGAGATCCTCGACCCGAAGACCCAGGATCCTTGCGTATTCCACCGCCGCGGGATAACCGTTGATCTCCATTATGACCCGGTTCCTGGCATCTGCCCCCGTCACGACGATCTTCAGGTCCGTTGGTTCAAAATGCTGGGTCTTGAACGTGAAAAAGGGCAGAGAGGTTTCGCACAGGATAAAGACGGCGGCGTCCCTGTGGAAACTGCCATCGGCGTAAACGAAGGTTTCCTGGAAGCGGAGGTCGTCCCCGGCGGACCCGCCGACGATGGGAATCTCCTCGAGATTGGAGTATAGCGAGGCGATCACCTCGTCCTCCGTCTTCGATAGTCCGTCGATCAACAGGAGTCCGAACATTCGACTCTTGTCGAAGGAGGTTCCCAGTGTCAGGTTCTTCTTCAAGTCGAGGGCAAGATCCATAAAACCGGAGGCCTTCCTTTGGGAGAGGGAAGGCAGGAGACGCACGTGGATCTTCAACCGTTGAGATGTAATAGCAGCGGCGACAATTCCTCCCTGCTGGTATCCGGCCGGGGAGATCTCGCCCGCCGTCGTGCAACCGACGATGGGACATCGGAAACGGGCCTTCAGCTCCTCCGAAAGTCCGGTCCTGTCATATTCTGCGGAACAGAAGAATATGAGGATATCCGGCTCCGGTGTCCCTATGGCCTGATAGAGTTCCGACACGGCAGCCTCGGCTCCCTCCTGCAGGGACCTCCCCCAGCATACACGCATGCGGTCTCGTTCCGCAGCCTTTTCATCGGCATGGTTCATATTTCTTTCTTATCGGCAGCGGAGCGCGGGGCTTTAGGAATAGTCGCGCGAAGGAATATACAACGTCTTCAGGGCCAGCCAGGGGACCTTT
Source organism: Syntrophobacterales bacterium Delta_02 (assembly GCA_001603955.1). Taxonomy (GTDB): domain Bacteria; phylum Desulfobacterota; class Syntrophorhabdia; order Syntrophorhabdales; family Syntrophorhabdaceae; genus Delta-02. Next base: position 10,766 of record LVAA01000030.1, read on the forward strand.
CCTGACAGGAAGGCGGCTCGATCCATCAGACGCCCTTCGCCTTATGTCTCCATGTTCTGTGCGGGGGGGGAGGGACATTGCGGGAAGGAAGGCATCGAAGCTCGCCTGGAAAAGTTATCCCCTGCATCTGCGAGCGTTTTCTGTTGCGTATCCGTGGTATTTTGGCGAAAATTAGGACGGTGACGAGGTGTTGAGAATTATTGCCGTAGGACCGGCCCGTCATCGAATGAATGAGCTCAACGAGGTGAGGAGCAATGATGTGAAAAACCTTCAAGACCCAATCCTGCGATATTGCCGGAAAGTCGGGGAGACGAACGCCGGGACGCAGCCCGTGCACGTCGGCCTCAGCAACCCGCCGGATCAGGTGCACGGGACCATCCCCCTTGCGGAGCGTGCCGGCTCCACGATCGGGGAGTACCGGGCAGGCGCCTCTTCCAATGGCAGAACAGCCGGAAATCTCCTCTGCCGGCTGCCAGGGTGTCGCAACCAATGACAGACACCGAAGGGCGAACCGGAAGTCTCCTCACCGCGCAGTTCGTGATCCTTTGCGGTATCTTCTTTCTGACCACTTCGGTGATGGCGATGTTCTTCCAGTTTCAGCAATACCTCAGGTCGCTCGGCATAAACCCGGGATGGATCGGATTTGTCATCGGGGCCGATTCACTGGCATGTTTTTTCATCCAGCCCTTCCTCGCGGTGCGTCTCAATGCCGCAAACAGTCGCAAGTGGGTCTTCATCGGAACTTCAGGGATGGCCGTCATGCTTTTGTCCTATACCTTTGCCCCTGGTCTTCCCTACCTCATCGTGGTCCGGATCCTCCATGGCGCAGCTTTTGTCTGTGTCATGTCCGCCCTGACGGCCCTTTTGAGTGATCTCATACCCTCCCGGAAAAGCGGCCAGGCCTTCGGCCTTGTGACTATCGTCCGACTCCTGCCTTATTCTATCGTGCCGCCCCTGCTCACTTTCGTGGACCGGTCCCCTGAGGGTTTTCGTACCGCCCTCATATACGGGGCCCTTGTTATGGCTGCCTCCCTTACACTCGTGTATCGACTCGATCCTTCCTCGAGGATGGTTCCGGATGTTCCAGACCCTCCGGAACGTCTCAAGTTGAAGGAGATGGCGAAGAGCCTCGCACGCCCCGAGATGCGTGCCCTCTTCGCAACAAGCCTCTTCCTTTACAGTTCGTATACGACCGTATTTTTCTTCCTGAAGGCCTTCGGTCAGGCAAGAGGCATGGATAACCCCGGGTTCTTCTTTACCATAGCGAACGCTGTCATGATCGGGATCCGCCTCGTGGGGGGATCTTTCTTCGACAAGGTCAGCAAGAAGGTGCTTACCGCCGTATCCATGGCTGGTCTCGCCATATGCTACGGCCTCTTGTTCCATGCCTCCGGCATCATGAGCTTTTACGTCCTTGCCTTTGCGGCGGGTCTCGGGTGGGGCATAGCAATGCCTGTCCTGACGGCCCTCGTATTCGACGTGTCCCCGCCGCACCTGCGGAGCATGAACCTCAACCTTTTCCTCATCACGATGCAGGGAGGGTTCTTCGTGGGTCCTTTTCTCGGGGGCCTTCTGGCTGCGCAATGGGGTTATGGTGCCCTGTTCTACTTCTGTGCCTCCATGAGCATGGCCGGGGCGGTTCTCATCCAAACATGGCTGCGGAGACCGCGGGAACAAGGAGTGGGCGAGTTTCAGGGGTGAAGACCTTGAACACATCAGGTGACAATGCCTGCCGCCTGAGTACCCTCATCCTTTTCATAAGCCTCGGAGGGCATCAGGCCGGTCCCGATCGCACCTCCCACGTGTTTCAGAATGAGCGCCGTTTTTTGCCTGGAGCCCCAGGGCCGGCCTTGACAGCGTATCCGACCGTGAGTCCGAAGACAGGTGTGCCCCGGCACCCCTGCGGCATCGGCGACATACCCGTTTCATGGAGCCTCTTGCGGGGAGCCCGTCGCCGCAGGAAGCTGCCCGCTACGATCATGCCGTCGGGTGTTCTTGCAACGATGTTCCGGAAAGTTTTCTTCGTCGTGGACCGCTAGATCAATGACTGCGTCCACTCAAACCTTTCCGGAAAAACAGGCTTGGCCTCTTCTTCTTCTCCGACATGCTTTTTCAATTCTATGAGAAGCGTCGCGAGTTCTGCTTCGCGCTGCTTCCGAAATGCTGACCACATATTCCGGCAAGACTCACAGTTGGATGCATCTCTAATGTAGGCATCGTACCTGTAAAGGCTCTTTGAAATTATCGTAATAGTTTCCATTATATTGTAGCTGGTATTTGACAACATATCGGCGCCCTCCTTATTGTATGCAATAGCACTTTTCTTCACCCTGTCAAGAAAGGTCCTGCTCTCCGGACGTCTGTCAGGGGACTCCGGGAGGTCCGCCGGGTTGTGTCGTTCATCAGTACCTGAAAGCCGCTGCAAAGCTCAAGATCGGGTCCGTGTTCGTTACGGGAAAAAATGCTTGATCCGTCCTGTTAACGGCGGAAAAAAAGGGGGGAAGCGGACCCGAAGGTCCGCTTTGCTCGATCTATTTCTTTTTCGGCCTGGCTGCCGGTTTCTTCTTGGCCGGTTTTGCGACCGCCTTGCCGTTGACCACAGCCTTCAACGCTGCTCCCGCGGAGAATCTGGGAACCTTCTTCGCAGCTATCTTGATCTCTTTTCCTGTCCGGGGATTCCTTCCCTTCCGGGCCGCACGGCTGGCAATCGAGAACGTGCCGAACCCTACGAGGGTCACTTTGTCGCCTTTCTTCATTGCCTGTGTAATGCTGCCCGTAACCACCGAAAGTGCCTTTGCCGCTGCCGCTTTGGAAATCTTGATCTCTCCCGCAATCTTTTCCACTATCTCTGCCTTGGTCATACTTGATACCTCCTTGGATAAAGTGTAGGTATATCTATGATTATCAGGCAAACGTCCTGTGCCTGTCCCGTGAATCACTCTTCAATTGACCGATATGGCACTAATAGTACTACAATTTCCTAACAATGCAAGCATTTTCTGTACTGGACCCGGGGTTGCTCTCCACATTTTCAGATTCGTCGGCTTTCACGCTCGGGCGTCCCGCGAGCTTGTTGCCGGTGAGTGAGGATGAATTGGTGCTTGATACCGTGCAGATGTCAGTGTGTTAAGAGCGCGTGGTTCCTGGCCGGCTTGTCGATCTCGTACCGTGTTCTTCCGGTGGTGTGGAATAAAGGTTGCGGACATACTATAATGCAGGAAGAAAGGAGTCATGGAGGCGAGCGAAGATGTTTGGCGAAGAGTACGAATGCAAGGATTGCGGTCGTGCCTTCCTCGTGCGTGAGGAGGAAAAGAGAATTCTCAAATGTCCCGGTTGCGGAAGCGAGAACGTGGTCCCGAGGCAGGCCAGGCCGCTGCCGGAGTGGGTAATACACAACAGGAATGCGAGCCGTTCAGGATGTAATTAGTCCCGCATTATCTCAAGAGCTTCTTGTTCAGTTCCTGTTCCGCTTTCCGGCGTTCGTATTCCTCGCGCTGCTGCTCAGCTCTTTCGGCCCGTCTCTGCATCTCAGCCTCACGCTCGAGTTGCCTGAGCTGTCTGGAAGTTCTCAGTCTGTCCATTTCCCTCCGGCGTTCTTCCTGGGCGCGCTGCGACGCCTCTCTCCTTTTTTCTGCTTCGGCGCGCTGTTGCTGTAACCTTTCCGCCCTCTCGGCGTTTCTCCGTTCCATCTCCCACCGGCGCTCCTGGTTGGTCGGAAACTCCCGTGTAACGGGGGTCGCTACCTGCTCGCGGCGTTCATAGCTGTAGTAGAGCGCCCTTTCCTTGTTGGCGTTGATGACAAAATGTGCCGGGTTCCACTTCTGGTGTTCCCATTCGCTCCACATCATGTTCTGGAGCACATAACGCTTGAGGTAAGCATCATAGACCACGGTGGCCTTGCCGCGAAGTTTTGTGTTGTCGTCGAGCCAGGAGTAGCCGTATTGAACCATCTCGCCGGCTATCTTTTTCCCCACCTCGTTGTAGGTTTGCGTGTAGGCGAAAGAGACGATGCATTGCTTGTTCTTGCCGGGTTGTTTCGCGATCTCCACGATCTCGTCTATCTTGTTCTCCGATACGAGAAAAAGAATGTTCTTGTGAATGTCCTCGAAGGCCGGACCGGCGTTGCCCTTTTCGGTAAGCGTGATCTCCAGGTTTGCCCGTCCATAGGGACCGGCGGTTTGGCTCGTCTCTACCAGTTCAAGGTCTCGTGCCAGGTTAACATGTATGTAGCGAGGGTCCGAGGTGGAGCCGAGCGTCAGGTTCGCCGGGACCGCAAGCCCGTAACACTTTGACAGGTGCTTCTCCAGGATCTTCGTTACCTCACTCCTGGAGGGCGTGGACTCCCCGCATCCGCAAAGCAACACGAGACTGAAGACCTCCAGAAACACAAAAAACGATGCAATTACCGATCTCGTGCGTGTCATAGCAACTGTCCTCCCCGGTGGCAGCCGCGTTTTGTCTCTCAGCGAATTCTTCCGCGCGGGCTCCTGGCATCCGCGTCTCCCCGATCCGGAACCGACACCGGCCCGGCGATGTCCTCCCTGGTCCCGGAAGGAGATATGCCTCTGCCGGCGCTGGCTCGGCGCCTGCCTCGTACGCGTGGAATTCTTCGTCTTTGCTGTGCTTATTTCTTAACCGACTTCCTGGCGTTGTGCAATAGAAAAACTGCCGGCAAGGCGCCAACTCGCAATCCGCGGGGGTTCTGCTTTCGGCCGCGCTTCACAAGATCGTGGGGAGAACCTTGCGGAGATGAAGCGAGGGATCAATCTCCGGGAAGGCAGCAGGATCAACCGCGTAAAATGATTACGTCTTGAAAAGAAGGGTGAAATGGCGTATAGAAATCACACCGTGAAGGTCATCGATTTCCATACTCACGTTTATCCTGATCGTGTAGCCCATAGCACGGTCTCCGCAGTTTGTCAGCGGTCGGGGATCAAGGCCTCCGCGGACGGGACGCTGGAGGGTTTGAAAAGGTCCATGGCTGCTGCGGGGATCGATCTTTCCGTCGTGGCGGCCGTGGCGACGAAGCCGGAACAGGTCGAATCCATTCAACGCTGGCTGACAGCCATTCGAGAGCCGGGCATCGAGACCCTGGCGGCAATGCACCCCGCGGATCCCCTGACCACCGGGCAGATGAGGACGCTCAGAAGGCAAGGTTTTCGCGGTTTCAAACTCCACCCCGATTATCAGGATTTCTTCGTCGATGATGCTCGCATGTATCCCCTCTATGAGAGGGTGGCGGAGGCGGGAATGTTCATACTCTTCCATGCCGGGGTGGACCGGGGGCTTCCCTACCCGGTGCATGGGACACCGAAGCGTCTCGCCGCAGTGCTCAAGGCCGTTCCGGAACTGTGCATGGTCGCCGCACACCTGGGAGGGGAGGACGCCTACGAGGAGACGGTGGAATGCTTGCTGGGCAGGGACGTCTACCTGGACACGGCCTTCGTGCTGCGCCAGATGCCCGGAACGTTCCGGGAACGCATCCTCAAAGACCATCCGACGGACCGATTGCTGTTCGCATCGGACAGTCCGTGGATGGACCAGGGGGAAGAACTCCGATTCCTGCTGCAATTGCCGTTTCTGTCGGAAAGCGACAGGGAAAAGATCTGTTTCTCCAACGCGGCGCGGCTGCTGGGACTGGAGGATGGAAGAAAAGGGGACTCTCTTCGATAACCGAAGGGCCGGGCGGGACACATCCCCCCATCTATCCGTAGCTTGTCCGCACTCGGGCGGGATCTCTTACCCTTCATCCCGGAACCGCTTTTGTGCACCCGTTGCAGCGTAACCTCCAAAAATGGACGACAGGGCAGGGAAGACAGGAGGCTTCATTCCTCTCTCGTGGTCTTATGCTATAAGTATAGTGAGGAGACGCAGAGTTTCATGAGAACTTCCGGTGAATCGGAGGAATCGTTCAGAGTCATCCTGGAACACGCGGGAATAGCCATAGCCGTCCTTGAAGGCGACACGACAATATCCTTTGTTAACCTTGAATTCCTGAGGCTGTTCGAGCGTGCTCCGCAGACCGTGGAAGGGAAGAAATGGGCCGATGTCGCGCCCGTTAAGAGCACGGAGATCATCCGGCGGCTCTCCGGGTTGGGTCCCGGCGCGCCACCCGTGGAATACGAGATCCCATGGGTGGGCCTGGACGGCCACGGCAAGCAGATACTTGCCATCTTTTCAGCGCTCCCCGAGCCCGGAGGGTACGTTGCGTGCTTCCTCGATGTTACGAGCGAGATACACGCGAGGGAGGCCTTGTGGGAGTGCGAAGACAAGTTTCGGGCGGTCTTTCATGGCGCGGCTGTCGGCATATCCGTGATGGACCCGGAGGAAGGGAAGATCATCCTGAGCAACCTGGTCCTGCAGAAAATGCTGGGTTACACTGCGGGGGAGCTTTCGGGAATGCGGTTCGCGGCCTTTACGCACCCGGATGACGTGGAGAACCAGTGGACCCTCTATAAAGAAATGGTGGCGGGAAACCTGAAACGTTTCGAGATGAAAAAACGCTACATCCGCAAGGATGGCACGGTCATACGGGCGCGCCTTGTAGCCAGTCTCGCGCTGATGGCAAGCGGAAAGCCGGCGGTTGTCATAGGCATGATCGAAGAGATGGACTGACGGGTCTCCGGCAGATCGCATCGATCCCCTTTTCGTTCCGTGGTCCTTTTACACCGCTGCCACAGGTGTCGAAGCGAGAGTGAACAATACAAAGACTACCAAGAAACTATTTCATAGCACGTATATCATCCAGTTAAGCATCTGTTACTGGATTCTTATGACGATATGATGAACCTCCGATCCGCATATCCACCTTTCTCTGTTTCTTCCGGGTCGTCGGAACCGGGAAATCTTACTGCAAAAAGCAAGGTACGGAACCACGACAAAAAACTCGAAGAGGACCACTTTGCCCGGGTTGAGGGAGCGTCCCGAGGTGTACCTGGCCCTGGTTTGCCCGAAGGTCTGGGCTTTTCTTCCCGCGATGGCGGCAGGGTACACCTCCCCGTGTCTGCCGGGTCCCTCGCGGCAGACCTCTAGAAATAGAGGTCGCGGGCGCCGTGGTCGATCTGGTTGAGGACCGAGGTCATCCTTGTCTTCAGGGATTTCTTCTTCACGTCCGACAAGAGCTTGTCGATGAGGTGAAGCCCCCTTTCTTTCGTCTCCGGAGACGCGAAGTCGAGCAGGTACTCCCTGAAGGTGAACACCGCGTTGGGCATGCAGAATTCCTTTATGAGCCCCGGCTTGGCGAGGTCCATGAAGTCGTTGCCCACCCTTCCTTTCCTGTAGCAGCCGGTACAGAACGAGGGGATGTATTCCTTGTCGATGATTGACGATATGACCTCTTCGAGGCTCCGGTGGTCCCCGAGAGAGAACTGGCTTCCGTAGTCATGGTCTCCCCCCTTCGAGTAGGCCCCCGGGTTCGTGCGGGAACCGGCGGATATCTGGCTCACACCATGATTGAAGAGCTCGGTCCTCATCTCCTCGGTCTCCCTTGTACTGAGGATTATGCCGGTGTAGGGAAGGGAGATCCTGATGATCGCGATGATCTTCTTGAAATCGTCGTCGCTGACGGGGTAGGGGATTTTTTTGGTGAGCGGCGCGTTGTCAGCGGGTTCGACCCTCGGAAAACTTATCGTGTGCGGGCCGCAGCCGAAGACGGCCTCGAGATGGTGCGCGTGCTCCATGAGGGCGAGGATCTCGAAGCGATAATCGGCGAGGCCGAAGAGCACGCCCAGGCCGATGTCGTCGATCCCACCCTGCATGGCCCTGTCGAAGACCGTAAGTCTGTAATCGTAATCCGCCTTTGGCGTTCCGGCGGGATGGTACTCCTTGTACAGCACGGGATCGTACGTCTCCTGAAAACAGACGTACGTACCGATCTTCTCCTTCTTCAGCCTGCTGAAATCTTCCACCGGAAGAGGGGCTATCTCGATGTTTATCCTGCGGACATAGTTTTCCCCCTCGCGGACGGCATAGGTCGTACGAATGGCCTCGCACATGTAATCCGTGCCGTTCCTCTCCGATTCACCGCATATCAGGAGGATCCTCTTGTGGCCGTCCTTAAGGAGCGAAGCCACCTCGGCCTCTATCTCACGCATCGTGAGGACGGTGCGCTTGAGGGATTTGTTATCACTGCGGAAGGCACAGTAAAGGCAGTTGTTGACGCATACGTTTCCCGTATAGACGGGAGCGAAGAAGACCAGGCGCCTCCCGTAGATGTGCTCCTTTACAGTTCGTGCCGCCTCCATTATCTGATGTATCTGCCCGGGGTTGCTTACCCGGAGAAGGGAGGCGACCTCCCGCTGGTCCAGACCCTTGAACTTCAGGGCCTTGTTCAGGATAGTGTTCAATTCACTCGCGGATGGGGCCTTCTCTTCTATGAGGCCGTACAGTCTGTCCCTGTCGATAAAAGGCTTTTCTTTCTCGTGACGGTCCATGTCCATTCTCCTTATTCACCGTCAGACGTAAGGCCAATCAGGCGTCTTACTGCTCACGGTATTTTGTGAGAATAGATTTTACCTCCACTCCTTCGAGCTTACCGATCTTGCCGGTAAGGGCGTTGATCTGATCAGTGTTGCCTTCGATGACGAGAGAGATGATGCTGATGCCATGGTCACGGATAGGGATCCCCTGCCTTCCCAGAATGATCTCCGAGTATTCGGAGAGCAGGGTGTTGACCCTGGGCACGCTCGTTTTGTTCGTCAGAAGGATGAGAATTGCGCCAAATCTCTTTTCTATCGGACCTTCTCCTCTAGATCAGAAGTAACGTTGACACTTCGAAAGAGATAAAATCTATTTCTCAGTTCTTTTCACTATAACTCACGACGGCAGAAGGCGCAAACATTTTTTCATGGCGGCCGCCAGGTGTCAGGCCGCATTCGTGTCGGATACGTCCTATTCCAGCCTGGTCAGGCGGCGCATCGTGCAGTTGTAGGAAACGATCTGCCAGACGATGAGAAGCAGTATGATCGTGGAACTGGAGACCGGCAGTCCGTCGTAGGAGAACACATCGTATTGTCTGATGGCCGTATCGTTCCTTTTTGTCTCGAAGTCCTTGAGGAGGGAGAGCTTAAGGCCCAGAGAGAACCCGCGGGTCTTTCCATCAAGCGCTTTCTCGGGCGGCAGTTTGAAGAAAGATACCTGGAAGCAGGAAAGGCAGAAGAGGAAGATCAGTATGGCCAGAGAGGTCATGAGCGTGGTTCTCGTTGCCCTGCCCGTCAGGAGGGCTTCACGTTCGTCACGCTCTCTCATGAAGGTCAGCCTGGCGAGCACCCTGTCGCGGAAAGTCCCCGACACAATAAGCCGGACTCCCAGGTAGATGGAAAGGAGCATCCAGAGGGCATAGGAGAACCCGCTGGCATTGTACACTGCCTTGAGCGGGGAGGCTGCGAGCCCCGTATCGAAGATATAGTTGAAGAGGGCCCCTCCCGCCAGAACAGGAAGCCCCCAGAGGAACACCTTCAGCATGATCGAGTCCAGCCTTTTCATTTCTCTTCCTCCTCAACGGAAAAAATGTCATTGATATCTCTCTTGAAATACAGGGCAATGCGAAAGGCAAGCCCCAGGGAAGGGTTATAGTCTCCCTTCTCGATGGCGACAATGGTTGCCCGCGTCACCCCAACCTCCTTCGCCAGCTTCTCCTGGGTGATGCGCTGCTCCGCACGTAATACGTTCAATCGGTTAACAATCCTTAACGGCCCGCATGATCTTCCCATCTGTTTCACCTGAAGTATAGTTAATATTACTTATAGTATAGTTTATATTACACTATGTCAAGTTAATTATA
>LVAA01000153.1 GCA_001603955.1 Syntrophobacterales bacterium Delta_02
CGAACTCGCAAAATCAAAGAAACCATGGGCTACGATTATTCTGGGCTTGATCGTCGCGGCCATCTTTTTAACCGTGATCTTCTCCTACCAGGTGGAAGACCGCGAAACCGCGCTGGTCGTAACCACCTCCAGGGTATCCGATACTCCGGTCGGGCCGGGCTGGCATTTCCGCTGGCCTTATCCGATCCAGAAAATCGTTAAATTCGACAACCGTTACCGGATTTTCGACGGCAACGTCGGCAAACTGGAAGAAACCCTGACCAAGGACAGCCACAACGTCATCGTCGGAATCTTCACGATCTACTCCATCAAGGACCCGGTCACATTCTACCGGAAACTCGTTGATATCACCAATGCCGAGGAAAACCTCAACACCTGGATGCGCAGCGTGAAAACCGAAACGTTCGGCCGCTATGACTTCAACCAGTTGGTCAATGTCGATCCGGCCAAAATGAAACTCTCCCTCATGGAGAAGGAAATGACCGAGCACCTCGGCAAAATCACCACCCCCTACGGCATCGAAATTAAAATGGTCGGCATCAAAGCCATCAATATTCCGGAATCCGTCACCTCCAAAGTGTTCGACCGGATGAAGAGCGAACGCCAGGCTGAGGCCGAAATTTACCGTTCGCAGGGCGCCGCCGAGGCCAAAATCATTCGCAACAACGCCGATACCGACGCCAGCAATGTCCTGGCCGAAGCCGAAGCCGAAGCCCAGAAAATCCGCGCCAAAGGCGATGCCGAGGCCGCTCAATTCTATGCGGCGTTCAAGCAGGACCCGAAGTTGGCGTCTTTCCTGCGCAAGCTTGAGGCCTTAAAGAAAGTCATGAGAGACAAGACCACCCTGATCATCGATACCAACACCGCTCCGTTCGATGTGCTGAAGGTCAACTCCGACTCCCTCGAACAACCCAAATCTGCCAACAAGTAACCGGCGGAGGCCAGTTTTATGGATAACTTAACGGAAGAAAAAATAATCCACGGAGTAGAACCCGGCGGTGCTTACGACCAGGGGTTGAAAGCCCTGGTCCACATGGCCAAGTTCCTCTTCTTCGCCATGGTTCTGGTGATCGTGGTGATGCTGATTTATTATATCGCCGCCAGCGGGCTCTGTTCGGTTCCGCCGCAACAGGCCGCCCTGGTGCTGAGATTCGGCAAATACCAGACCACTCATACGGAAGGATGGCACTGGTATCCGCCGTCACCGGTTTATTCGTTCGTCTACGTCAAGACCAGTTCGCAGACGGTTGATGTGACCTTCGAATCGCAGGCCGACAGGCAGATGCAGAATCCGGAGATGGCTCCGGAGAACAAACCGCTGGTCCCCGGCGCCGATAATTACCTGCTCTCCGGCGACGCCAATATCATCCACACGTCGTGGTCGGTCGAGTACCGGGTGTTCAACCCCCGCAAGTACTATGAAACGATTCAGGGACCAATCAATCCGCTGAACAATGACGCGGTACAGGTCGATCCGAATACCAAAGAACAGCAGGGCATTCGCGGTCCCCAGACCCTGATCCGCAATCTCCTGCGCTGTGTGGTCATCAATGTCACCGCCGGGAAAAAAGTGGAGAACCTCCTCTACAACAACAAAGATTATTCGGATGAGGTGCAGCAGCAGTTCATCAACCTGATCACCTCCATGGATATCGGGATCGAGATCAACAACGTGATTCTGCGGCAGGCCTCGCCCCCGGCCAGCACCCGCCGCGCGTTCAGCGAAGTGACCGAGGCGAACCAGATCCGCAGCACCGAAATCGAAAAGGCGCGCGAATACAAAGTAAATACCGAAACCACCACCCGGGCCAGAGCCCAGCAGATTCTGTCCGAAGCCGGAGCCTACCGGATTCGCACCGTGGCGCAGCTCGAGGCCGAAAGCATCTACTTCAAAAGCATCTACGAGCAGTACAAGGCCAATCCGGAATCGGTCCTGACCGCGCTCTACAACAATACGCTGGTCAATGTCCTCAGCGCCGTGGATGACAAATACATTGTGGGCGACTACAGCAACGGCGAAAAACGCCGCCAGGTCCGGATTCAGTTGAATCCCGAACCGCGAAAGCCCAAAGCGAAACCTGAAAGCGAGGTGCGTTAATCATGGCTGAGAATATGATGACCAACGAAGTACCGACCCCTTGCGCCTGCGGCCACGACCATGCCCATGAGCATGCCCACGAGCACAATCAAAACGCCCCCGCGCAGAAAGTCGAACATAAACACGAGCACAACCACCGCAAGGGTTACGTCTGTCCCACCTGCGGAGAGATATCCGAAGGCACCGGACATGACCGCTCCATGGGGCGGTTGGGATTTGCCCTGCTCGGCGGTTGTTTCACCCTGAACTCTTTCCTGCTGAACTGGCTGCTGCCGAGCTACGCGCTGGCCGCCGAATACAGCGCCCTGGTCGGCGCCGTAATCCTGGCCATGCCGATCGTCTGGACCGCGACCAAGGATCTCTGGAAAGGCAAAGTCTACATGAACGAACTGGTGGCCCTGGCTATCCTGGCGGCCATCGCCGGCGGGAACTTCCAGACCGCCGGACTTATCGCCTTTTTCCTGCTGCTGACAATCATTATCGAAACCCGCACCGCCAGCGGTGCACAGCGTTCGATCGAAGAATTGATCAAGCTGACGCCGAGCACGGCGCATGTCATGCGTGACGGCGTCGAGGTCGACGTGGAAGCTTCCGAGCTTGTGGTCGGCGATATTGTCCGGGTTCGCGCCGGGGACAATTTTCCGGTGGACGGCCGTATCGTCAAGGGCGAGAGCACGGTAAACCAGGCTTCAATCACCGGGGAATCGGTCCCTGTCGACAAAGCGGTCAACGACGACGTTTTCGCCGGTACCCAGAACCTGACCGGCGGCGTTGAAATCAAAGTAACCAAGGTCGGGGAGGACACCACCCTGGGCAAAGTCAAGGAAATGATCCTGGCGGCCGAAGGT
>LVAA01000031.1 GCA_001603955.1 Syntrophobacterales bacterium Delta_02
GGATCATATTGCCTGGTCGGATTGAATCATAACCGGTGGTCGGATTGGATCGGAATACGCATTCAACATAACGCCGGATATTGCTTATCATATAAGGTATAGCGAGGTTGGGGACCTAAAAGCAGCTTTCGTAATTTGTTTTACCTTTTTTGGCTATCGGTTTGCCTTACATAATAGACTTTCACTGGTTCGGAAACAAATCATCAATTATAAGGAAGACGTGATCAATCACTACTGGCACGCTTCAGACCCAAAAATCGCACGCGAGCATTTCATATGCTTGGTAGAAAAACCTATTGAAGCGCTTGCGGTCAAACTTGATAATTCAACAATTATTCTCCCTTGGCTAGAAGGGCCAAAGGAATTTTACAGATATTTCGAGGACTATTTTACCCATAAAGGACCCTTTACTCTCGAGGGGCGCTTTTTTGATTGGCCTCATACTCTTGAAATGCGACTGGATTTCATGAAATAACCAGTAATATTTGCTGGCCCAACAGCGAAATAGGCCAACAATTATTATGAGTTAATGGAAACGCTTTTATTAGTAATCTTCGCTTTCTCAGCATTTGACGAATACATTGTTTAAGTGTGATTGGGATTTTGAAACCCTCCTTGTTTCACGCCGCCACCCTCAAATGAATGAGGATGACTTAATCAGCAGGGCTGTGGCAGACTGGCCAATGATGTACAGACAACTAGTACGAAGCCATAACAATCTATTGACAAACATCATTTCCGGGGAATAGGATTTTTGACCATAGCTACTGGCCGGATGCATATGCTGCAATCATTTCGGGATGGCCAGGCATAAGACGGAAGAAATGTGATTTCGCAATAGAGGAGTTGTTATGTGTTCGCGTATCGAAGACAAGGAAAGAGATGAGTCGTACACGACCGAATTTGATGAACCCTGCAAAGATTGGGATGATTTCAAGAGCAGAGTTAATGGGCTAATAATCGATAATAACAGAACACTTCCGGAAAAGGAATGGATCTTTCGTGGGGTCCTAAAAATCATAGGCTGGAAACCACTCTCGAGCGCGCCTGCAGGCATTGGAGCATCAATCAGAAAGACTTGCCCGGCATTGAAGAAGAATTAATCAGAGAAGTACAGAGAAAGGCCTTCGGTTTAGGGATTCCACTACCGAACAAAACCGACAACATGTGGTGGATTTCATTGATGCAGCACTATGGCGCTCCGACGAGGTTGCTTGACTTCACCTATTCACCTTATGTGGCAGCGTATTTTGCTCTGGAAAAACTGTTAGTCAACGATCCTGATAGAGAATCAGCGGCCATATGGGCAATTCAGCACGCATTGACGATGACTGGGAAAAAGCAGATAGCCTCGGGAGAGAAGCTGGAAAACATTGAAAAGTCAAAAATTGGATCGTTAAATTTCATATTTGATCGGAAACAACCACAGAAGCCCTCTATAATGCAAGTCAATTCCTTCTATCTGCATGACCGGATTATTGTGCAACAGGGTATCTTTCTTTGCGCTACGGATCTTTCAAGGTCTTTCATGGAAAACTTCGAATCAGTACCCAACAGCAAAGATAAAACCCTCATCAAGAGATTCATCTTACCTGGCCAGGCTCTGAAGAATGCAATGGCAGAACTTCACAAGATGAATATTACTCGAGAGAGTCTATTCCCCGGAATAGCTGGGCTTGCTGAGTCAATTGCTTACCGCCTACCTTACTTCAGCGATCTTGCCACCTACAGAAAAGACTTGCTGGGATCTTGAGCGAGGCATCATCAAAGAATCCCCTCGTATTTATGCATAGAAAATCATGCCGCCACTTTCAGATGAATTAAGATGATTTGATCCGGGTGGAGGCACATAGCGGGCAAGAAGATAGACCTTGGGGCACAAGGTTTTCGGCTCGTTGTTTTTGGAGCGATTTGAACCATTCAGACTGTTTGCTTCACCCATCGAGCGCGGGGTCCCAACTCCTCCGGGCAGCCGTTAGCGGAGGATCACGGGAGCCGTTGTGGTTTCGGGGAGCGCGGACCGGACACGGAAGTGGCCGGGACCGATGCGTCTGACTGCACTATGGTGGCGATACGCTGCAGAGTCATGTCTGCGGATTCCAGGTTTGCAGTTTCCCACTTACCTCTGTCCGCAATGAGCATCGAGCGAGTCGAAGGCACGTAACGGGTGTGATCTGGAGCGTGGATGCCCGGAGGAGTTGGGACCCCGCGCGGACCTCACGTTACGAGAAAAACCAGACAAATCCGGTAATCGAAAATGATAACCTTGCTTGATCCATGCAAAGGTTGAATGACTACGGAAAAGAGAAAGCCTTGACTCTACCTTTCCAGGGCGCCGGCGACCCTCTTTACGATCTCGATAGTTCTTTTCAGGTCGAAATCCTCGAAGTCCTTGGGTCTCAGGACGGGTCTGAGTTGCGGGTTGAGTTGAGATTCCAGATCGACAAGACGGACGTCGGAGATGTCAGGTGTTCCGTTACCTGGCACCGAGAGCTTTGTTCTGAGAAGGTTCACAAAGTTATCGTTCAGGCAATCAAAGCCTGAGGAGCGAACAATGTAGTCAATATCGTAGAAATCGCGGATTGCGACCTCCGAGCGGGTGAGAGCAGCCCGGACTTTTTCGGCCATGGATTCTCTGAGGGACATGCTCGGTATCCGGATTGAGGGCAGGAGAGGTGTGTTGTTCAGGGGGTTTAGAAGGATCGTCTTCGCCATACCCTGGGCTGTGCCTTCAAGCAACGGTTCTCTCAATGCGATCTCGACCTTGATCTTCCCCATGCTCTGGCCAAATAAAGATGTGTAGCTCAGCAGGCCGATATATTGTGTCGATTCGTTGGCACCCGTCAGGTGTTGTTCGATTCGGACAGAGGGGTATCTGTCCGGAAGTGACTTGACCGACTCCTTGGCCGGGTTGGCCGCGTTGCTTCTCGCTTTGCGGGAGGCATTGAGTGGCATCGGAAGCGTGAAATCCAGGTCCTCGCTGAGTCGGTAAAAATCCGAGTGTACCTTGGAGAGGCAGGTTCCGCCCTTGAAGACAAGTTTGTTCTTGCCCCAGGCGGCAAGATGGTCGAGGACCAAAGTGCAGAAGTAGTCCTTCTCTATCATCTCGGGAGGGAATCCGGTGGTCGTTGCGCTGTAGCCGATGGCATCCTTGAAAAGTTGTGGGTCTTGCAGACTGAAGTCGAACAGGTTCTCAATCTTCATTCATCACGACCTTCCATCTGTTGTTAACCTTCCCCCTCTTCGGTTTTTTGGGAACGAACGGCATGAAGGCGGACGTGGGCTTTAAGGACTTCTCCAGCTTCAGTAAGGTTGGTTCTTCTGCCCCTTCGGACTCAAGCAAGACCCCCATGCGCCGGATGGTGCCCACATCGCCAAAACGCAGCGTGACATTAGCGAGTTCATCGGGTGCCACTCGTCCTTGACGCAGGTCATCGCGGATCCATTTGTACGCCCTCGGCAGGGTGTTGAACCTTGCCCAATCGTAGACCGCGTCCAGAAGGGTCCGCGCCCGGGAGGGGTAGATGGCTGTGATCCCGTCCCCCTTTCTGATCTTTCTGGCGGCGCCCAGGCGTTTCGTGTCGACCCTGATGAAGTTGACCGTTACGGCGCCGAGCACCCGCTCCCCGGAGATCTTGTTGTTGTATACATAGATCCTCATCGGAACCTGCTCGTCATATCCGTAGAAATTTAAGGCGTTCAACCCGCATATCTGGTAACGCCCGCCGAGTTCTTCCATGAGGGTGTTGAGGGCCAGGGTAGCATCAGCTGTCCAAACGCCGCCAAGCGGCAGCCTCTCCGGAACGAGGTAAAGGCCCCTTCGGACGCGCGTTATCATCTTCGCCCTGGACAGGCGGCTCAGCAGTTTCCTCTCCTGGATGGCCGAAAGACCGAGCGCATCCTTCATATCGCCGACCCGCACCGTCGTCAGCCGCCTCATCTGAATGTAGGAGAAGAACAGATTCTCCATTTTTCCAAGCTGTTTCATGATGGTAGTGTAACAGCGGCATAGTACCGTGTCAAGGTATTATCATGCATATACAGTACAACACCGTATAGGCAAAGAAGAGGGCGTTCTTTGGGTTAGGTGTTGCGTTCTCTGGGTCGTCTCGGTGTGGAGGCTCCGCGTGGGGTCTCTTTGGCGGGCAGCCACGCTCCGTGGTTGGCTGAAAGTGATAAGCAGGGCAACGGAGCAAAGATACAGGGACCATGTGGTAATTAGGGACGTATGTGAGGGCGGCATATGAACATGACTTTTATGGACACGATCGAGATCAAGTCCATAATCGGTCCTTTTCGGTTGAAAGTTACTGACACTTACTTACTTTGATCCTCTTGATGAAAACATTTCGGAATTCTGATGATTTCAACCGGTATTTGGCAGCCGCAAGTCCGCAGTTTTCGCTATTAGCAGTTCGACATAGGGTGTATACTTTAAGAGAATTTGGAGAGTGCGTACATCCATTGGAGACAGTAGCCGAAGGATTCTTGTTCGAGCCAGTGGACTAGTAAGGGCTTGTCACCCGGATACGGGCGGAGAAAACAGTGGCGAAATCGGAAAGTACATTTCGCTCTATCTTCGAAAATGCCATGGAGGGCATATTCCGGACCACACCGGAAGGTCGGGTCATCGCGGTAAATCCTGCACTTGTGAAGATGCTGGGATACAGCTCACCCAAAGAACTCACAGGCACAGTTACCGACATCGCACACCAGGTTTATGCCGATCCTGCACGTCGTGCAGAAATAACACATTTGCTCGAAAAAGATAATAAGGTCCTGGGATTTGAATGCGAATTGTTCAGAAAGGATGGATCGAAGATCTGGGTGAAGTTGAACGTGCACGCTGTCCGGGATGCCAAAGGTCTTCTGCTTTATTATGAGGGCACCCTGGAGAATATCACGGACCGCAAGAGGGCAGAGGCTAAATTACTCGAGCAGAACCAGATCCTCAATACGATCGCGCAAATCTACGAAGAGGCCAATCGCTGCAAAACTCTGGAGGAATTCGGTAAATCCTGCCTCAAACTGGTCGAGTCCATTACCGGGAGCAAGTTCAGCCTCATAGGCGAGGTAGGCCCGGATGGCCGGATGCTTGATATAGCGTTGAGCGACCCCGGGTGGGCACTGTGCACGATGCGCGATAAGACGGGCCATCGCCTCCCGGATCAGTTCAAGCTAAGAGGACTGCTTGGATATGTTGTCAGGGAGGGCAAAAGTCTCCTGACAAACGATCCCCATTCTCATCCGGAAAGCATTGGCACCCCCGAAGGACACCCGCAACTTACAGCTTTCCTCGGGGTACCATTCGTTCAGGATGGCAGGGTTGTCGGCATGATCGGGGTCGGCAATCGTGAGGAAGGTTACACTGAAAGGAACAAAGAACTCCTGGAAGCGTTGACCCCCACGATCCTGGAGTCACTTTTGCGGAAGCGGGCCGAGGAGGCACTGCGGGAGAGCGAGCACAACCTGGCCGAGGCAAACCGTCAAAAAGAGGTTATCCTCGAGAGCATATCGGACTGCTTTTACGCCCTCGACAAGGATCTCCGCTTCGTCTATGTAAATAAGGCCGCGGAGGAGATCTGGGGCCTGTCGCGTGTTGACCTGATAGACCGCAAGATCGAGGACGTCTTTAGCGGTCTCATCGACATATCTTTGTCAAAATTCAGGCAGGTTCTCAAGGAACAAACTCCTCAGCATTATCAGGTTTTCTCAAAAGTTATTCAGAGATGGGGCGAGGTGCATGTTTTTCCGACCCAGGACGGCATTTCGGTTTATTTGCAGGATATCACTGCGCGCAAACAGGCGGAGGAAGCCCTCGAGAGGAGCCTGGAAAGGCTTGCCATCGTGTCCGATACGGCAGGCCAGCTCCTGACGAGCCTGACACCGCAGGCGATCGTTCAGGCTCTGTGCCAACGTGTCATGACCCACCTCGACTGTCACGTCTTCTTCAACTACCTCGTGGACGAGGAAAGGAATTGCCTGCGGCTGAACGCGTATGCGGGGATCCCCGAAGAGTCCGCCCGGGAGGTCCAGTTTCTCGATTTCGGGGTAGACATCTGCGGATGTGCCGCCCGGGAGGCCACGAGGATCGTCGCGGAGAACATTCCGACCACCCCCGACATCAGGACCGACTTTGTCCGCTCCTTCGGCATCACGGCCTATGCCTGTCATCCCCTCTTTGCCGAATGCAAGGTCATCGGGACCCTTTCCTTTGGGACGAGATCACGGCTCACGTTCTCGGAAGACGATCTTTCCCTCATGAAGACCGTAGCGGATCAGGTTGCGACCGCCATGGAACGCATGCGGCTCCTGCGGTCAGCGCGGGAGCGCGGGGTTGAACTGGAAGCGCAGGTCTCCGAACGCACCGCGGAACTCAGGCACCGGGCGGAACTGCTCGATCTCGCGCACGACGCCATTATTGTGACAGATATGGAGGGCAGGATAGCCTTCTGGAATCGCGGCGCGGAAGAGATGTACGGCTGGACGCCGGGTGAAGTCGAGGGCTCGATTGTCTATGACATCCTCAAGACCGGATTCCCTGTGTCACTTGGTGATCTGATGGACACCCTTCTGGAAACGGGTGCATGGGAAGGCGAGATGGAGCATACCACGAAAGACGGTCGGACCATTATCGTTCTCAGCCGGCGGGCCCTCCAGAGGGACGAGGTGGGGAACCCGGTGGCCATCATGCAGATAAACCTCGATATCACGGCAGCAAAAGAGGCCGAGGAATCCCTCCGCCAGGCCCACAAGATGGAGGCCATGGGCACCCTCGCAGGAG
>LVAA01000032.1 GCA_001603955.1 Syntrophobacterales bacterium Delta_02
TGTCCGGTTTAACAGGGGCAACTCCAGATCTCCACGACGGTCACGGCACACAAGCGCGGGTTGGGAGAGATGGATTTGAAAAAGATGAGGGTTTTAAGTTTTAGGTTTTAAGTTTTAAGTGAAAGACGTAAGGACGAGAATGTCTATCCCGTTGTCGGGAATCTTCTTCCCCGGTCTCGGCTTAAGACCTAAGACTTTTCATAGGCCGATTGTACGGCACATAAAGGGACACAGATGTTCCCTGGGTACACAAATGAGGTCTTTAACTTAAAACTTAACACTTTAAACTTAACACGGTCTTTATGAAACTTCCCGCCTCCCGCATCTCTCAACTCCTCTTTTTCACCCTCTTTCTATTTCTTTTCATCATCACCGACTATCGGGGGAAAGATGAGATCACTGTTGCCGTCAACAGCTTCTTCAGGGCCGATCCCCTTGTGCTGGCAAGCTATGTCCTCGCGGTGAAGGGTTTCACGCTCCTTCTTCTGCCCGCCCTCATAATGGCGGTCTGCACCCTCGTTCTGGGGAGGTTCTTTTGCGGATGGATATGCCCTCTCGGGACCGTGATCGACCTCGTGACCGGGAAGATACCCAAATCCTCCCCCATCCGTTTCCTCAAGGGCCCGTTCAAATATTATCTCCTTTCCACCCTTCTGGTGATGGCTTTCTTTTCCGTGAATGTATCGGGTGTCCTCGATCCCATCGCGATCCTTATCAGGGCACTTACCCTCTTCTTCTACCCCCTCCTCGGCTACTTCGCCAGGGCGGGCTGGTCGGGCCTGTATCAGGTTGCCGGAGAGGGACGCGACCATGTCGCCTTTCTCTACGGTTTTCTCAGGGACTATGTCCTGCCTTTTCGCGAGACCTTCTATCCCCTGGCCTTCCTCTCCCTTGCCGTCTTCCTTTCCATCCTCGTCCTTGAAAGGTTTGAAAGGAGAAACTGGTGCAGGAACATCTGCCCCCTGGGTACGCTCCTCGGACTTCTCGGCCGTTTCTCCCTCTTCCGGAGGGTCCCCGGAAGGATCTGCAAGGACTGCGGTGACTGCCGCAGCCACTGCCCGACTGCCTTCGACGAAGAGATACTGCAGGCCGACAACTGCATCCGGTGCATGCAGTGTCAAACTCGGTGCCGCTTCGGCCGTGTCGCGTTCCCGCTGCGGTGGACAAGGCCCTTCCTGCCGATGGCCGGGGAACAGGGACAACCCGTGATGTCGAAGAGAATGTTTCTGGCAAGCATGGTCTCCGGCTTCTTTCTTTCCCGCGCGTTTTCCTTCCGTAACCCTGAAAAGGACCACCGCCTCCTTCGCCCTCCGGGCGTGAAGAACGAGGACGATTTTCTCAAGAAATGTGTCCGCTGCGGAGAATGCATGAAGGTCTGCCTTCGCAGCGCCCTCTACCCCGATCTCACACGGGCGGGTGTTACGGGCCTCTTCATGCCCGTCATCATTCCCCGGTTGGGATATTGCGAATACAATTGTACGCTCTGCGGACAGGTCTGCCCCACCGGCGCCATACCCCGGCTTCCCCTTGAGCAGAAGCGAAAGAGCGTCATCGGCACCGCCGTCATAGACAGGAACATCTGCCTTCCCTACGCCAAGAAGTTCAACTGCCTCGTCTGCGAAGAACACTGCCCGATCCCGGAGAAGGCGATCCGCTTCGAAACGGTGGACGACATCGACCGCCAGGGCAGGAAGGTCAGCCTCAAACGACCTTACATCGTGGACGACCTCTGCAACGGCTGTGGCATATGCGAAAACAAGTGCCCGCTTGAAGGCCGCTCGGCCGTGGAGGTTTTCGCGAGGAAGAAGGGTTGAGGCCCGAACCAAAAGGGGTTTGACCGCTTGAACCGCTTGAATGTTGAAGAGGAAAGAGCCATCCTTTCTGCATCGGGGTTGAAGTTGCCCTGACGCTCAAGCGGTTCAAGCGGCTCAAGCGATTCTTCAGCTTTCTTCCAGCACCCGCCTTATGGCCTCGTCCAGTTCTTCCATGAGGCAGGGCTTGGTGATGACTCCCTTGAAACCGTACTTTCGGTAACTCGCCATGACGGGGTCATTGGAATAGCCGCTGGAGACGATGGCCTTGACGTCAGGATCGATGGCGATCAGTTCCCGCATCGTGTCCTTTCCCCCCAACCCTCCGGGGACGGTGATGTCGAGGAGGACTACATCAAAGGGGGACCCCGCGTCACGGGCAGCACGATACCTGGCGATCGCTTCCCGGCCATCAGCCGTGCAGGTTACATCGTAACCGAGACCCTCCAGCATCTGCTTCGTGGTCTTAAGTATCGTCGCCTCATCGTCCATGTGAAGGACCCTTGCCCTGACCGTGGTGCTCCTGTTGTCCCGGATGCCTCTGGTGATGGAGGCGGCAGACCGTCGCGACGCTTTCAGGTAGATAAAGAAGGTCGTTCCCGAACCGGGTTCGGACTCGAGCGTGACATGGCCGTCATGGTTCTTGATGATCGAATAGGACGTCGCGAGTCCGAGACCGCTGCCCTTGTCCTTGGTCGTAAAGTAGGGATCGAACACCTTGTGCAGGTGTTCGGGTGCGATCCCGATACCGTGGTCCCTCACCGATATCCTGACATACCTGCCGGGCTGCAGAAGGGCACCGTGCTGTACCATCTCACGAGTGACGACGAGGTTCGCGGCCTCGATCACGATCACCCCGCCATCGGGCATGGCCTGCTGTGAATTGATGACAAGGTTGTTTATCACCTGGCTCATCTGCCCTTCGTCGATATCCACGGGAAAAAGGTCTTCGGCAAATGTGAAGTCGCACCTGGCCCCCGAACCCGTGAGGGCGAAATTAGCCGTTTCCCTGACCACGTTCTCGATGGAGGTCGTCTTCAGGATGGGAGAACCGCCTTTCGAGAAGGTCAGAAGCTGAAGGGTCAGGTCCTTGGCCCTCAATACCGCCTGTTCCGCATCCTCAAGACGTTTCAACACCCTCTCATCCGGAGAAACCGAGTACATCTTTGCCAGAGAGACGTTCCCCAGGATGGCGGCAAGGATATTATTGAAATCGTGGGCTATCCCTCCCGCCAGGATACCCACCGATTCAAGCTTGCTCATCTTCTGGAGCTCCTCGTCCATTCTCTTCTTCTCCGTTACATCGCGAAAGACGAGGACCACACCTGCTATGCTCCCATCCCTGTCCCGTATGGGCGCTCCGCTGTCGGCGATGACAAGCTCCCGCCCGTCCCTCGAGATGAGGGCCGTGTGGTTCGCGAGACCAACGACCGTCCCCATCCGCAGCACCTTGTCGACGGGACTATCACACCTTGCGCGGGTCCTCTCGTTGATGATATGGAAAACCTCGGCAAGGTCTTTCCCCACTGCCTCCTCCTGTTTCCAACCCGTCAGTTCCTCGGCAACGGCATTGATGAGGACGATCTTCCCTTCGGGGTCGGTGGCGATCACACCGTCGCCGATGGAACGCAAAGTGACCGCGAGGCGCTCCTTTTCGTTTGCCAGCGCCTCCTCGGCGAGACGGCGCTCCGTTATGTCCTCGAAGGAGACAATGTAGTCGCCGTTCTCCAGGCGGACGGTGATGAAATTGATGAGCTTTGTCGCCCCGTCCTTGCACACCACGGGAAAGGTCCTTGGCATCTTCTCTCCGGCATCGTTCGTGCTGTCATCGTAATTCCAGACCTCGGCCACGGTCTTCCGCACGGCCTCGTCGGGATAGGCTCGTTCGAACCACGCCGCCCGGTCCGGTATCTCGGCAAGGATGTACCCGAAGATCTCCGTGAACTTGGGGTTCACGTAGAGATACCTGTCTTTCCCGTCGAACATGGCCATGCCGAAAGGGGCGTGTTCGATGAGGACCTGGAATTTCTGCCGCTCCGCGTTCAGTATCTCTTCGGCCAATTCCTTGTCGGAGATGTCCCGGGCGAAGCAGAAGATGAAATCCTCTCCGTTATACGTAACGTGATTCGCAATGACCTCGACGGGGAAGATGCGACCGTTCTTGGCCTGGTGATGGGACCTGAAAGTAACGGAACCTTCCTCGGCCATGAACCTGCCTATGGCGGAAAGCTCCCTCTTCGTGTGGTCGGGATCGACGTCCACGACCCGCAGGGTCAGAAGTTCCTTCTTCGTGTACCCAAGTTTGTTGCAGGCAGCCTCGTTCACATACTCGAAACGGCCGTCGGGCCTGATCCAGAAGACCGATTCGGAGGCGTGTTCGATGGAGAACCGCGTGAGCCAGAGTTCTTCCTCCCGCGCTCGCCGGGCCGTCACGTCTCTCATGTACACCAACGCGACGGCTTCCCCCTTGTAGGTGGTCCCCGTCGCGGAAACTTCGATATAGACGATGTCGCCGTTGCGTTTCACTCCCTTGAACTCGTACCGTTCCGGCATTGCCTCGCCGCGCTGCCTGCGCTGCGTGAAATCGACCACCCTCTGGTGGTCGTCGGGATGGACAGTGAGGGATTGCGGTTTTCCGATAATGTCGGCGGGGCTGTCATAGCCGAAGATCTCGACGAACTTCCCGTTCACGTAGAGATGGATGTTGCCCTTCAGTATGGCCACGCCGTCGTTGGAATTCTCGATGGCCGTCCGGTACCGCTCCTCCGACTCCCTGAGGGCCTCCTCGGCCCGGCGGACCGCCGTTACATCGCGGCTGAACACCGCGATCCTCGCCACCGACCCTCCCCGGTCAAGAACGGGATAGTAGCAATTCTCAAGCCAGACACCGTCCCGGAAATCAGTGCAGGACAGGGGCCTTCGTCCCGTGATTATCCTGTCCATCAGCGCCTTTCTGCTGCGGGCCACTTCGGGTGAGAAATAATCGAATATGTTACTGCCCACCATCTCCTCCACATCCTGGTTGAAACGGCGCGCGAGGTTCTCGTTGAGCGTGATGATCGTCCCATCGTTGTCCACGATGAAAGCCGCATCGGGCGGGGTGTCGAAGAAAACGCGGACACCGTCCTCTCCTTCGAATGATACAGGGATTTGCTTCTGCCGTTCATGGTTGTTCATGGCTGCCTCTCAGCAGGGGTACCGTGCCCCAACTCCGTGGGGAACAGACACACCCTTTGTTCGTTTCGCTCCCGATTCTTGTACAGGTCCATCTTCTTGAAGAAGTTTGCTAATGACCCCGGTTCCCACCTATTATTCTATGAACCTTTTGAACCAAAAGGCAAGGATTTCGAACATCTCCCCGGCTTGATAAAAGACGTAAAATGTTTATAATGTATAGGATAAATCTCTGTGGGGGTTCGATGAACAGATTCAAGACATTTTTCCTGATGACCGTCCTTACCATTATATTGGTCGGTCTGGGCAGTGTTATAGGGGGCAGGTCCGGAGGCATGATCGCCTTCGCCATTGCGCTCGTCATGAATTTCGTCAGCTACTGGTTCTCCGACAAGATAGTCCTGAGGATGTATGGCGCGAGAGAGGTTTCCCCTCAGGAGGCGCCGCAGCTTCACGGTACGGTGGCATCCCTCGCGCAACGCGCCGGCATCCCCATGCCGAGGGTCTTCATCATCGAGGACGACAGCCCGAACGCTTTTGCCACCGGCCGCAATCCCGAGCACGGGGTGGTGGCGGTAACGACGGGCATCATGCACATACTTTCGCGGGACGAACTCGAAGGCGTTCTTGCCCACGAGCTTTCCCACATAAAGCACCGCGACATCCTCATACAAAGCGTTGCCGCGACGCTGGCGGGCGCCATAACCATGATCGCCAACTGGGCCCGTTTCGCAGCCTTCTTCGGAGGCTCCTCCGACGATGATGACGGGGGGGGCAACATCTTCACCGTCATCATCTTTTCCGTCATCGCGGCCTTTGCCGCAATGCTCATCCAGCTCGCCATCTCCCGCTCCCGGGAGTACCTGGCCGATGACGGCGGAGCGAACCTGTCGGGAAATCCCCTATTTCTCGCCGGTGCCCTGCGCAAGCTCAATGCCGGCGTGGCGCGCCATCCCATGAACGACGCGAACCCGTCTACGGCCCCGCTTTTCATAGTGAATCCCTTCAGTGCCGGCGGCATCCGTTCCCTCTTCAGCACCCACCCTCCTATCGAAGAGCGGATCAGGAGACTGGAGGATATGGCCTATCGCCGATAACTTCGGACATCTCCTCAGGGCCACTTCGATCCGCATCATTCGGGATGTTGAATCCGGCAGGTTCCTCGATGAGACCATCGATAACGTCTTTTCGCGCTCCCGACTGAACGATGGTGAACGGGCGCTCATCTACCAGATAACCTCCGGGGTTATAAGGTGGCGCGGATACCTGGAACTCGTCCTCTCCCGGTATGCCAGGAAGCCCATCGAAAGGGACGTCCGATACCTCCTCTGGATGACATTCTACCAGGTCGGGTTCATGAAGAAGGCCCATTACCATGTCGTGAAAGAGGCCGTGGAATACGCCAGGAATGAAAAGGGCAAGTTCGTGGCCGGGTTCGTGAACGCCGTCCTGAGAAAATACGTGAGTGACAAAGAGACCCGCGCCCTGTCCCCTGCCGGGGCGATGCGACAGGCCTTCCCGAAATGGCTCGTCGAGCGATGGACGCTGAGATTCGGCACGGCGGAAACCGACAGGCTCCTTGAACTGCTCAACAGGGAGCCGGAGTTCACGCTCAGGGTGGACACGCGCAGGCTGACGGTGGACAAGGTTATCGAGGCCCTGGCGGACGGCGGGATCGAGGTTCGCCGCGGCCGTCTTTCACCCTCAGCCCTTACCGTTAACCGGCTCGCCCCGGTGTTCGCAAACGCTCTTTTCAAGGACGGGCTCGTGAGCGTTCAGGGGGAGGCCTCCCAGCTCGCGGGCATGGCGGTAGCAGCGGCCGGCGGCGCGGTGGTCCTCGATGCGTGCACCGGTTCGGCAACAAAAACGAAGCAGGTGAGGGAGATGTGTCCTCAAGCGTGCATCATTTCCATGGACAACGACATGAAGCGCCTCCGTCTGTCTTCGCTCAGCGACAGCATCGTCTGCGCCGACGCCCTTGCACCGCCTTTCAGGGCCGCATCGTTCGATACCGTTCTCGTCGACGCGCCCTGCTCGTCGCTGGGCATCGTCCGCAAGCACCCTGAGATCAAGTGGCGCCGCAGGGAAGAGGACATTTACCGGTTCGGCGCAATGCAGCTTTCCCTGCTCAGGTCGCTCTGGGACCTCGTGCGTCCGGGAGGGCGCGTGGTGTACAGCGTCTGCTCCTTCGAGCCCGAAGAAACGATGGATGTTATTCGCAACCTGGCAAAAGATAAGAACTTTGTTCTTGAAAATCCACTGCCGTTCCTGTTTAATAAGGATTGTTTTCTTTCGTTGCCGCATGAGACGGCTTTGGATGGTTTCTTTATAGCACGAATAAGAAAACTATGAAGCTCCTGAAGATCCTATTCTATGTTGTAGCGCCCGTGCTCGTCTTCGGCCTGTCGACGTACCTGACGATCAGCCTCCTCCTCAAGTTCCAGCAAACCACCGTCTGTCCCGATGTCCGCGGGAAGACCGTCGAGGACGCCCGGGAACTTCTGAGGAACAAGGGCCTCGCCCTGGTGGTGCTCAGGTATGAGCGGCGGAACGATGTGCCCTACAACCACATCACCGTACAGAAGCCGGATGCCAACATATCCACCAAGAAAGGAAGGGTGGTCTACGTCATCGTCTCTGAAGGGCCGGAGCTCATGAAGACTCCCGGGTTCGTTGGGCTCAACCTGGACGAGACCCAGCCGGTATTGAGCGATAAGCATCTCGTCCTCGAAAAAATGGTCCTCGTTCCCCACTCCAAGGTGGGCAAGGTCATCGCGCAGGTGCCGTCGGAGGGTACGGACATCCTGGAATACGGCAAGGTGACCCTCTTCGTCGGCACGACACCAAGGTCCTACTATCTCATGGCAGACACGCGGAACATCAACTACAACGAGCTCGCCGACGAGCTCGAAGCAAAGGGGATAAAATACAGGATCAGTTACGCGCGGACCGATCAGGCCTCTGCGCGCGGCGGCATCGAGTACTCGATACTTCCCAGAACGATATTCAATTCGACCGAGGAGATCGTCATCAATATCTACTAGCCATGGAGGCATTATGAAAGATATACTCATCGCGCCATCCATCCTCTCCTGCGATTTCCTGCGCCTCGGCCAGGAGATAAAGGACGTTGAGGATGCGGGCGCGGACCTCATCCACGTGGACGTCATGGACGGCCATTTCGTTCCCAACATAACCATCGGTCCCATGTTCGTCGAGACCCTGCGCAGGATCAACAGGAAACCCCTCGACGTCCACCTCATGATAGAGAACCCGGCACAATACGTGCGTCAATTCGCTGAAGCTGGTTCCGACATTGTCACCATACACGCGGAAGCGGACAACCATCTTTTCCGGACCCTCGACCTTATCAAGGAGTCCGGGGCACGGGCGGGTGTATCCTTCAATCCGGCGACACCTCTCAATGCGCTCGAACACGTCATCCACATCGTCGATCTCGTTCTCATCATGACCGTCAACCCCGGTTTCGGCGGTCAGAAGTACATCCCCGAAATGGCCGGAAAGATCACCGAAGCGCGCAGCATGATCGACAAGGCAGGCAGGCACATAGACCTCGAGGTCGATGGCGGTATCAAGGCAGCAAACGCCGCCGAGGTCGTTCAGGCAGGCGGCAATATCCTCGTAATGGGCACGGAGATATTCCACAGTGGAGACTATCGGAAGAAGATCGACGAGGTGCACGGCAAGCTCGGCCGGTAACCATGGAACTCAGGAGACAGAAAACGTACAAGGGTGTCTTCGACAGGGCCCGCGACGAGCTCCTGGGAAACGCCATGGAGGAGAAGTTCTTCCTCGCGGGCCTGCGCCACGAGCGGGCCGGCGCCGGAGTGCGTGTCCATGTCCCCTTCTTCGACGAGAACATCCTCCTTGACATACCGGGGTTCACCTTTTCCAGCTCGAAGGGGGCGAATGTCACCCTTGTAGCGAAGATCGTCATACTCCATTACATAAACAATGCCTCGGGGATCCCGCTCACGGGCGAGAAGGTCGCCTACGGGGACATCCCCGGATGCATGCACTACGATCCTGTTTTCGAGAAGAGGGTGCTCAAGCCCCTTGTCAGGGCATTCGGATACGACAGGCATGCCTTTCTCGATGCGGGCCGCGGCCTCGGGGCAAAGGAGGAGGGGTTCGGTGACGCCTCCCTTACGCTCTTTGCGTTCCCGAAGGTGCCCGTCACCTTTGTTCTCTGGGAAGGGGACACCGAGTTCCCGCCGTCGGCCAGGGCCCTTTTCGATCCCTCCGTCACCGGCTACCTGCCACTCGAGGATATCGTCGTGGTATCGAAACTCGCCGCCGGAAGAATACTGAAGACGGCGATGAAAAGCTTTGCCCAAGAGGTGTGACATGATATTCAAGCAATTCAATTTTGACGGATGCCTGGCGTATGTCATCGCATGCGAAAGGGAAAGAAAGGGGGCGATCATCGACCCTTCCCACGAAATGGACCCCTTCCTCGATTTCGCCGCGTCCCGGGGACTCACCATAACCCACATCATCGACACCCACACCCACGTCGACCATGTTTCCCTGGCGCCTGAGCTTGCCGACAGGCTGGGGGCCAAAACGGTCATGAACAGGAACACCCCGGCACAAAGGGAGTTGGGGGCGAAGGTCACGGATCTCTTCGGCATCGAGAAAATCCTTGCTGAGAACGCCCGGAAAAGGATCGACCTCTATCTCGGCGACGGTGATGAACTGAAGATAGGCGGCATCACGCTGCAGGCAATCGAAACAAAGGGCCACACCCGGGACCACATGGCGATCCTCGCCGGCGACAGGATCTTCACGGGCGACGTCCTCATCATAGGTCAGTGTGGAAGAACGGACCTGCCTGGCGGAAGCTCCCGCGACATGTACGAAAGCCTCTTCGGCAGGATCATGCCCCTTTCCGATGACCTCATCGTCTACCCCGCCCACGACTACAGGGGCAACATAAATTCATCCCTGGGCTACGAGAAGGTGAACAACGTGTGCCTCAAGACGCCACGCACCGCGGAGGAATTCGAGACGTTCCTGAAAGGCCTCTTCCCCCCGCTCAACGCGACGACAGGGAAGCTCCAGTGCGGCCTCACCACGATGGAACCGGCGCCGGCGGGCGAACCCGGAGCTCTCATGAAGAGCTTCTGCATCTCCATGGAGGCCTTCCTCGCGACACCCCATGAGGAAACGGTCATTGAGCCCGAAGAGCTGCTGCAGAAGATCACTACGAAGGAAAGGCTTTTCCTTGTCGATGTCCGGGAACCGAAAGAACTGGAACAGACCGGCTTCATCGAAGGTGCGGTGAACATCCCTGTTCGCGAGGTCGCCGTGAAGATAGCGGAGTTCCCGAAAGCCCTCGACACCCCCGTCGTTGTCTATTGCGCGAGCGGCCACCGCTCCTCCCACGCGGCCGTCTACCTGAGGGCCTACGGCTACCGCAACGCCCGCAACCTCGAATACGGAATGCACGGCTGGATGGACCGGGCCTACCCGCTCGTAAAGAAGTAAAGACGTTATCTCTCGCCCGTTCGTCGCTGAAGCTCCTCTCTCAAGCCCGCGGAGGACGCAGAGAAAAGATTCGGCCGGATCTCGGAGCCTCCCAAAATCCGGCCGGCTTTGCATCCCGTCTGCGACGGGAGGCAAAGAAGAGGTTTGGTTTCAGGTGGGTGTGATGGAAGAGGGGATGGGAGTGTGGGGGGTGAGGTGGTATAGGGGTTGGAGGATGGTTATAGGAGCTATAGGACCTATAACGATAGGGGGGATGAAGGGAGATGACTCCTTCAGGATAACAAACACTATTTCTTTCTCGCCCGCCGGAACGGCGGGACGAGAAGGCCGCCGGATTTTGGGAGGCTCCGAGATCCGGCGGCAATCTTTTCTCTCTTTTTTCCTCTCTCTGCGACCTCTGCGACCTCGAGAGAGGAGCTTCAGCGACGAACGGGCGTGAGATAATGTCTTTTGAGCCTCCCCCCCCGCTTCCACCTCACGACCAGAGCGACGAACGGGCGAGAGATGCTTTTGTCACTTATCTGAGCAGAATCTTCCCTTTCGGTTCGGCGAGGAAGGTGCCTATGACGTGGTAGTCTACGCCGAGGCGGGTGGCTGTCTCTTCGAATTTTGCCCTGTCCGCGGGGTCGAGGGCCATGAGGAGGCCTCCGGAGGTCTGGGGATCGAAGATGATATCGAAGAAGAAATCGGACCGCGTGGTGATCACGTGTTCCCTGTAGAAGTCCCTGTTGCGGTAGAGCCCTCCGGGGACGAGGCCCAATGCGGCGAATTCGACGGCCTCCCCGAAATAGGGCAGTTCCTCGGCATGGATCTCGACACCCAAAGACTCCCGTATCATCTCCTTGAGGTGTCCCGCCAGGCCGAAACCCGTAACATCGGTGCATGCGTGAACATTAACGGAAAGCATCGCCTCAGCCGCCGTCCTGTTGAGCGTAGCCATGACTTTCGTGAGGCCCATCGTGGCGTCGTCATTGAGGAGCTTGCCCTTGATGGCGGTATTCATGATGCCCGTCCCGAGGGGCTTGGTGAGGACAAGCATGTCCCAAGGTTTCGCCCCTTCATTGAGGAGGATCTTGTCGGGATGGACCGTCCCCGTCACCGAGAGCCCGTACTTGATCTCGTCGTCGTCCACGCTGTGGCCCCCGAGAAGACTTACCCCGGCCTCCCTTATCTTGTCCGCTCCGCCACGAATGATCTCCTTGAGGATAGATATGTCGAATTTCTTCGGAGAGAAGCAGACGAGGTTGAGCGCAGTCCTCGGGACGGCCCCCATGGCGTATACATCGCTCAAGGCGTTCGCCGCGGCTATCTGCCCGAACCAGTAGGGATCGTCCACGACAGGGGTGAAGAAATCGACGGTCTGAACCAGGGCGATCTCGTCCGTTACCTTGTAGACACCCGCGTCCTCAAAGCCTTCAATACCCACAATGACGTGTTCATCCGCGGGAATATCTATCCCGCAGAGGATGTTCGCCAGGTCCCCCGGACCTATCTTCGACGCTCACCCGCCGCCGCGGACGAACTTTGTCAGTTCTTTGTCCACCCAGCCTCCATTCTTTACAGCGCGATTCCCCTCAGGGAGGGAGCATCTTCTTTGACCTTTTCCTGGGCCGCGGGGTCTCCTCCAGGGAGATGCGTTTCTCTTCTATCTTCTCGATTCCCGCGTAATAGCAGCAATTCACACTCTTGTAGTTGTTGTCGAAGACACGCACCTTGCCGTCCTGAAAATCGACGCGCACGTAGCAGAACCCGCCCGGCAGTTCCGACCGCCTCTCTTCGATAACGATCCCCATGCCCCACCGCGTATACCTCTTATGGTAAACGCGATCGCCGACCTGAAGATAGAGGGAATAGTCCGCTATCATCGGCTAAGCATATCACAAATGAGGCAGGGGGACAAGGGAGAGGCAGGGAGAGGATAGGACTGATGGGACGAGTATAGGACCTATAAGGAATAGGACCAATAGGACTTATAGGACCAATAGGGTCTATTGAAGGCAATCGCCGCTAACAGCGGACAACTGGTTCGTCCTATTGGTCCTATTCCCTCCTATTGGTCCCATTCTCCGAAAAAAAACGGGGACCGAAGTCCCCGTTTTTTTTAGTTTCTCTATCTTACTGATGATCGGCCCATTTGCCGTAACGCTCACGGAGGATCCTGTGGAGGATCTTGCCCGCGCCCGATCTCGGCATCTCCTCGTCCTTGATGAAGACGATGTTCTTCGGGACCTTGAAGCCGGCGATCTTGCCCTTGCACCACGCGCCGACGTCTTTCGCGTCCATGGTCTTGCCTTCGTGGAGAACGATGACCGCCGTTACCTGTTCGCCCCACTTTTCGTGAGGTACGCCGATGACAGCCACGTCCTTGACATCCGGGTGACCGCCCACGCAGTTCTCGACTTCCGACGGGAAGACGTTCTCGCCGCCAGAGATGATCATGTTGGCCTTTCTATCGACCAGCGTGTAGTAGCCCTCCTCGTCCCTCATGGCCATGTCGCCTGCGCTGAAGTATTCGCCCTTCATCGCTGCCTTGGTCTTTTCCGGGTCCTTCCAGTACTGCTCGAAGATCTGAGGGCTCCGTGAATAGAGTTCGCCGACTACATTCGGTTTGTCGATGAGGTTTCCGTCTTCATCATAGAGCTGAAGGATATCCGTACCAATAACCTCGCGACCGATGGAGCCGAGTTTGGTCATCTGTTCGTGCGGTTTCAGGATGGTAACGATCCCTGCTTCCGTGGAGCCATAGGCTTCGTACAGCGCCGAGTTCGGGAACATCTTGAGGATGCCCTGCTTCGTGTCGCGCCGCGCCGGTGCCGAGGAGCACAGGAGCTTCTTGATGGCGTTGAGGTTGTATTTCGCCTTCACCTCGTCCGGGAGTGCCAGCATCATGATGTAGTGCGTCGGAACGAGGGAGGTGAAGGTGACGCCGAAATCCGCGAAGGTCCTGATGAGATCTTCGGGGTTGAACGAGACCATGTTGTAAGCCATGACGGTGCCGCCGACCCAGGTCACAACAAATGAATAGAACAGGGAGTTGACGTGGCAGCAGGGCATGACGAGGAGGTTGCAGTCGTCGAAGTTGAAGCTATGATCGTAGATCATGATGAAATACTGGGAGAACAGGTTGGCGTGGCTCTTCATAACGCCCTTGGGAAGACCCGTGGTCCCGCCGGTGTACATGATGACCCATATATCATCGGCTTCAACAACAACTTCCGGCTCTGCCGCGCTCGCCTTGGCGAGCATCTGCTCGTAATTGATGTAACCGTCATAGCTGGGGCTGTCCACGGCGAAGTTCACGTAATGCTGAACCGTCGGCAGGTTTTTCTTCATGCCGTTCACCTGGTTGATCCAGGGAAACTCCTTTCCGTCCGCCTTGTCTATCCCGCTCTGAACGATAAAGACCTTTGCTTCGCAGTGATTGATGATGTATTCCATCTCCGGGGCGGCGAGCCTGAACATGAGGGGCACGCACAGGAATCCGCCCTTTGCGGCGGCCGCGTAAAACTCCAGCCACTCGACACAGTTGTATCCGAGGACTGCGAAACGGTCGCCTTTCTTCATTCCCAGGTCAGCAAGGGCATTCGCAAGTCTGCAGGCCCTTTCATTCCACTGCTTGAAGGTATAGGCCTTGTACAGGTCCTTGATACCCACTTTGTCGGGCCACTTAAACGCATTCACCCTCAACACATCCTTAGCTGTCATCCAATGACCGTTCTTCATAACAAAACCCTCCTTAGTATGATTGATGAAAATCCCGTTATGTGGCCCTGCCGACAGGCAACTCAGCAGGGCATCGTGCTCACAGGCAGGCAGTACGTGCGACACTGCAACAACATACAATCCAGTAATGAATATGGAATTGTGCCGTCAGAATAAAGATCAGCTATGGAAATAGCGCCTCTACAGCTTCTCACGTAACCCCTTAACCCAAATAAAACCTTGTACACCATCTTTTACCCCACACGGGTTTTTTTTGCAATACTAAAATGCCGCCATTACCCGCATGAGTGCGATAATTCATCCCCACAATTCCCGGCCGATCCCTGTTTACCAATGGAGGCTATAGGACCTATAGAAAATAGGACCTATAAGACCTATTCGACCCATAGGACAGATAGGACGTATAGGACGTGCTGAACGCAATTGCCCGCAATCGACCCGTCCTATAGGTCCTAAGCGTCCTATAAGTCCTATAGGTCCTATCCTCTCCTATTCTATTGGTCCTATCCCCGCAAAAAAAACGGGGACCGAAGTCCCCGTTTTTGATTCAGTTGGGAAATCCTACTGCTGGTCTCCCCACTTGCCGTAACGCTCGCGGAGGATCCTGTGGAGGATCTTGCCTGCGCCTGATCTCGGCATCTCTTCGTCGGGGATGATGTAGATGTTCTTCGGAACCTTGAAACCGGCGATCTTGCCCTTGCACCATTCGGTGACTTCTTTCGGCTCCATTTTCTTGCCTTCGTGGAGGACGACGACTGCCGTTACCTGTTCGCCCCATTTCTCGTGGGGAATGCCGATGACGGCCACGTCCTTGATATCGGGGTGTGAACCCACGCAGTTCTCGACTTCCGACGGGAAGACGTTCTCACCACCGGAGATGATCATGTTGGCCTTTCTGTCAACCAGGTAGTAGTAGCCTTCCTCATCGCGGTAACCCATGTCGCCGGCGCTGAAGTACTGGCCCTTCATTGCGTTCTTCGTCTTTTCCGGGTCTTTCCAGTAGCTCTCGAAGATCATGGGGCTGCGGGAGTAGATCTCGCCGATCTTGTTCGGCTCGGTGATGAGCTTGCCGTCTTCGTCGTAGATCTGAAGGATATCAGTTCCAATGGCCTCACGACCGATGGAGCCGAGCTTCTTCATCTGCTCTTCCGGTTTCAGGATCGTCACGCAGCCTGCCTCGGTCGATCCGTATGCCTCAAAAAGTCTTGAGTTCGGGAACATTGCAAGGATGCCCTGCTTCGTGTCGCGCCGTGCCGGTGCCGAGGAGCACAGGAGCTTCTTGATGGCGTTGAGGTTGTATTTTGCCTTTACCTCGTCCGGGAGTGCCAGCATCATGATGTAGTGCGTCGGAACGAGAGAGGTAAAGGTAATGCCGTGATCGGAGAAGCACTTGATGAGGCTCTCGGGATTGAACGAGACCATGTTGTAGCACATGACCGTGCCGCCGACCCACGTCACGACAAAAGAGTAGAAGAGCGAGTTGACATGGCAGCAGGGCATGACGAGGAGAATCGTGTCGTCGAAATTGAACTCATGGTCGTAGATCATGATGAAGTACTGTGAGAAGAGGTTGGCATGGCTCTTCATGACGCCCTTGGGCAGGCCCGTCGTACCGCCGGTGTACATGATGACCCAGATATCATCGGGGGTGACTTCGACATCCGGCTCCGCGGGGCTCGCCTTCGCCAGCATCTGCTCGTAGTTGGTGAAGCCGTCGTAGCTGGGGCTGTCCACGGCAAAGTTGATGTAGTGTTCAACGGTCTTCAGGTTCTTCTTCATACCGTTGACCTGTTCGATCCAGGGAAAATCCTTGCCGTCCGCGGGGTCCTTTCCGCTCTGGACGATAAAAGCCTTTGCTTCGCAGTGATTGATGATGTATTCCATCTCCGGTGCCGCAAGCCGGAACATGAGAGGTACGCAAAGGAAACCGCCCTTTGCGGCCGCGCCGTAGAAATCCATCCACTCAACGCAGTTGTAAGCGAGAACCGCGAAGCGGTCCCCTTTCTTGAGACCCATGTCGGCAAGCGCGTTCGCAAGCCGGCAGGCCCTGTCATTCCACTCTTTGAAGGTAAACTGTTTGTAAAGATCTTTCGCGCCGACCTTGTCGGGATACTTAAATGCTTGAATCCTTAGAACATCCTTCGCTGTCATCCAGTGGCCGTTCTTCATGTGTACTCCTCCCTGTGAGTTTGAGATGTAGGTGTGCAGTTGGTTTTCGAGATATCGACTTGTTACTTACTCCACCAGTTCCAGGAGATGATGCACCTTTTGCGGCATTTTGTTCAATAAAACATTGTCGATGAGGTTGATCATACAGCCTGGGCAAGCAGTCACAACGATATCCGCACCGGTCGCTTTGATGCCGTCCATTTTCTTGCCCGCTATTTTCTTCGTCAGATCGTAATGGTAGACGCTGAACGAGCCGCCCATTCCACAACAAAGGTCCGCATTCGGCATTTCCACATACTTAATACCCTTGAGGGCCTTGAGGATCGCCCTCGGCTGGTCCTTGATGTTCTGGTACCTGACAAGGTGGCAGGGGTCGTGCCATGTTACCGTCTTGCCTTCGAACTCCTTTTTCAGTTTGAAGTCTTCGGGTTTGATCTTGAGGATATCAATGATGAATTCCATGCTATCCTTGACCTTCTTCTCGAATTCTTCGTAGCGCTGTTTCTGTTCTTCATTCTCGGGAAGATATTTCTGATAGTCTTTCAGGGTCGAGCTACACGTCGCGCATGTCGTGACGATATAATCCACGTTCAGGTCCTTGAAGGCCTTGATGTTCAGGTCCGCCAGCATCCTGCCTGTTTCGAAATCGCCGCTGAAGTAGATGGCCGCCCCGCAGCAGTTCTGCGTGTCGGGAACCACCACTTCGACACCATGCCTCGTCAGGAAATCGATGAACTTGAGGCCGAACTCCGGGTAGACGAAGTCCGTGGCGCATCCCGTGAAGAAACCGACCCGCATTATCGGCTTCTGGCCGTTCTGGGGTTTGTAGACGGGTTTCACCTGGTCTCGCAGGAATGTCTTGGCAAGTTCCGGGAAGTTCCTCCTTCCCAGGTTCTTCACGAAGTCGGGAAGGTGACGGATCTTGCCTTCCGTCTTGGGCATCATCCACTGGAACTTCTGCATCAGTCTGGCATATTTGCCGAAGGCCTTCCTGTCGGCCATGACCTTGCGAAAAGCGAAGTTCTTGATGGCTCCAAGCCCTTTCTCTCTTACCAGCTGCGCGCGGGCGGCAACGACGACGCGGTCTATCTGGGTCTTCGCGGGACAGTTCGCCGCACAGCGTTTACAGAGCAGGCATCTTCCTATGATATCCGCCATCTCGTGCGTGAATTCCTGCTTTCCCGCCAGTATCTGTTTCACGAGGTAGTTCTTCCCGCGCGCCACAGACGTCTCCATTTTCTCTTCCTGGTAAACCGGGCAAAAGAAACTGCAAAAGCCGCACTTCATGCACTGGTTGGAGAATTCTTCTATTTTCTTAAGTTCTTTCAGGTCTTTCACTCGCAACCCCCTTTATGGACTACTCCCAGATCTTGCCCGGGTTCATGATGTTGTTCGGGTCGATAAGCGCCTTGATCCCTTTCATCATGTTTATAACGGCCGGTTCGGTAACCTTCCTCATAAATTTCTGTTTCTCGAGGCCAATACCGTGTTCTCCGGAGAGTACTCCGCCAAACTCAACGGCGGCGCTTTCAATGATCTCATCCACGGCCTTTAAGGCGCGCTCATAATGTTCCTTATTGGCAGGATCTGTCAGAACGGCCGGATGGAGGTTTCCGTCACCGGCATGGCCGAGGACGACGATCTCGACATCATATTTCTTGGCCAGCTCCCTGATCTTCTTGACGAACTTGGGGATATTTCCACGCGGTACCGTGACGTCTTCCGCGAATACCTGCTTGGCTTTTCCAAATACAGCGGCGAAACCGGCACGCCGGGCCAGCCAGTACTTGTTGGCCTCGTCCATATTTGGTGCGATGCGGGCTTCTTTTGCACCGTACTGCTTTGTGATCTCTGCAATCTTCTGCGCTTCTTTCTCGACAACCTCAGGGATCCCATCGACCTCAAAGAAGAGGCATGCGTCGGCATCCTTCGGCAGGCCGATCGGCATCATCTCTTCGATCCTGTTGATGACCCAGTTATCGACCATTTCGATCTTGCAGGGAATAACGCCGTTCTCGAGCACGCGGAAAACACCTTCGCCAGCGACCGAGACATCATCATAGACAACGCATAGCGTCTTTCTTGCCTGTGGCAGGGGGTTCAACTTCAATTCGGCTTTGGTGATAACTCCGAGTGTTCCCTCGGAGCTGATGAAAATATGCAGCAGGTCGTAACCAACGACATTCTTCAGCGTTCTGCCACCGAGATGAATGACCTCGCCGCTCGGAAGAACCACCTCGACACCCAGTATATACTGTTTTGTGACGCCATATTTCACGCCGGCAGGGCCGCCGGCATTCTCAGATATGATACCGCCCATCGTCGCACCGAGGAAGCTCTGCGGATCGGGCGGGAAGAACAGGCCGTCTTTCGCGAGCCGGAGGGTGAGGTCCTGGAGGACAACGCCGGGCTCGACCGTGGCGGTCAGGTTTTCCTTGTCAATCTTGAGTATCTGATTAAATTTCGTCATGACCATGACAATGCCGCCATGCCAGGGAACAGACCCTCCGCTGACGTTTGTGCCGCCGCCCCGGGGGGTTACGGGTATCTTTTCAGCGTTGGCCAGCTTCATGATCCGGGACACTTCATCCGTAGTCGTAGGGAAGACGACGACATCCGGCTCATGGACCCAGCTTGTCGTTCCGTCGTAGGAATACGCTTTCAGAGCCTCTGGTGAGGTGAGGACGTTGTCCTTGCCCACGATCTTTTGAAATTCGCTTATCAACGACTCTTTTAACATCCCTTCTACCCCCTGATTTTGATATTGTTACTAATTTCACTTTCTTATATCCTTTTCTCCTTTCCTTTGTCAACAAAAATCACAAGGCCAAAAATGCTCTGATATCAAGTAATTGGCTACAGTTAAGGCCTTGCGGAAGAATGGAAAAAATGGTATGGAATCGTATGTTTTCCATAGTGAACAAATGGACCGTAAATGGCCTGTATATCACGGTTTTCGGGGGCACGAAATGGATATCCTCAGGACCATAGCCCCGATCTTCATCATCATCGCCTTCGGTTATCTCCTGAAAAGCAGAAAGATGCTTTCCGACGCCTTTGTCTCGGAAGCAAACCGTTTCGTGTTCCGATTCCCCCTCCCCTTTCTCATCTTCACGGGGATCATGAAGGCGAACATGAAGGACATAGGATGGCTGTCGGTCCTCTCCCTGATCATCCCGACAGCTACGGTGATGGCCCTGGCCGCCCTTTCCGCTGTGGTAGCCCGTTACCGGGGCGGCAAACGGGGAAGCTTCATCCAGACGGCGTTCCATGGCAACGTCACATATGTCGGCCTTGCCGTCATCTTCTATCTTCTCGGGGACGAAGGTCTCGAAAGGGGAAGCCTCCTCGTCGGGATGCTGATACTCTTCAACAACGCCGGCGCCGTCCTAGCACTCTCCCTGTCATCGGGGAAGCACCGCAACGTGATGAGGACGGTGTTGTCGGTCCTCAAGACACCGGTGATCATCGCCACTTTCGCGGCCCTCATCCTCGCTTTCCTGAAAGTGCCCATACCCGTTGTCATCATGAAGAGCATCACGATAGTGGCCAATATAGCCCTTCCCATGGCACTCATCATCATCGGCTGCTCCATCTCCCTGGAGATGCTCAGAAAAACCCTCCGGCCGGCCATAGCCGCCGCGACCCTCAAGGTCATCGTCCTTCCGGCGCTGGCGGTATTGTTCTGCCGCGCCTTCTCAATAGATCTGAAAGAGGCCCTCCCGGCGATCATCCTTCTCGCGACGCCGACGGCCATCACGGCCTATGTCATGGCACGGGAACTGGGCGGCGACACCGACCTCGCCTCCGGCGCCGTGACGCTGACAACCCTCGTCTCACCGCTGACATATCTGGGGTGGATATGGCTCCTAAAGACCGCTTGAACCGCTTGAACAGCTTGAACGGGAAAAGGAAAAGACAATAGAGGCACGGTACACCGCGTGGAAAGGACCTAGTCGTCCGGTCTTTCCCAACGCTCAAGCGGCTCAAGCGCGCCCGTCAGGGCGCTATCTGTTTCAGTTTTTGGAGGACTGCGGGGAAACCGAGGCGTTCGATGTCCAGGGTCTCGATGACGACCTTGCCGTCGTAGCCAAGATCGCTCAGCCCCTCAAGAACCCTTGCCATGTCTATTGACCCCTCCACAAAGTCGTGGTCGTCGTGGCTGCCGCTGTTGTTGTGAAGGTGGACATGGAAGAGGTTCTCCATGCCCATGCGGCGGACGTCATCGAGGATGGCGCCTTCGGGGTCGGGATGCTTCGCCGTGCATTTCGAGATGTACGCGTGGCCGATATCGAGGGTGACACCTATTCCGGGGACGGCCTCATTGATGGCGGCGAACTCGCCGAGCTCCTGGAAATAGAAGTAGGACATGAACACGTTCTCCAGCGCGACCCTGATCCCGAGGGACCGGGCCTCTTCCGCAATGGTTCCGAGGTCCTCGATGAACCGGGCCCTCAATTCCCTGTCGTAATCTCTGAGCTTGCGGAAAAAGGAGTATCCGGGATGGACCACGACCGGGTCGGCACCAAGCCTGGCGGAAAGCCTGAGGGCGGCGAGCATCCTTTCCCTGGACACGCGCCGTATCTCGTCGAGGTAACTCCCCAGGTTCATCTCGAGGAAGGGGCCATGCATGGAAAAACCGACACCCTCTCCCGCCAGGCGCCGCACCTTGTCCGCCAGTGCGCCGTCGAGCGAGAACAGATGGGGAGGCTCATAGGAAAGCTCGATAACCCCGAGCCCGGCGGCGAGAATACTGTCGATCACACCGTCGAGACTGTCGTTGGTGAGAAAATATGTGGATACGCCGAAGTGCATGATAGAGGCAGGTTATGGGCAACAGGTCATGGGTTATGGGAACAACCAGGAAACAAAAGACCCGATGCCCAACGGCGTGCGCATGGCCTCCGGGGTCCTTTCCCCATTACCCATCACCCATGACCCATAACCTGTATTCTTACTTCTTCACCGCCGTCTTGATCTCTTCGACGATCTCTGAGCTGTTCAGGGAGCTGACGGTCTTCAGAAGCCCTTCGTTCTTGTAGAAGTCGATGAGCGGAGCGGTCTTTTCGTTGTATGTGGCAA
Organism: Syntrophobacterales bacterium Delta_02; assembly: GCA_001603955.1. Classification (GTDB taxonomy): domain Bacteria; phylum Desulfobacterota; class Syntrophorhabdia; order Syntrophorhabdales; family Syntrophorhabdaceae; genus Delta-02. The sequence goes on from LVAA01000032.1 coordinate 21,471, forward strand.
GCCTCTGCTTGATGGCCTCTTCCGTTTCGTCGGCGCGCTGCACCGCGGGGGAACCGCACTTGAAGCAGGTTCCGTCGGGTTTCGGCGGCTTGCTCTTTATGTTGTAGATCTCCTGACAGTCGGGGTTGGAGCAGGTCCGTCTCGTCGTCAGCCTGTCGAGGATGACATCCGTCGGGACATCGAGGTTGATGGCGGCGTCGAGCTTCATGCCGATCTTATCGAGGAGCTTTTTCAATGCCTCCGCCTGGGGGATCGTCCTGGGGAAACCGTCGAGAAGAAAACCCTTCTGGCAATCGGGTTCCTTCATCCTGACTTCCATGATGTCCATGATAAGGTCGTCGGGCACGAGCTCGCCGCGCTCCATGTAGCCCTTCGCCTTCTTGCCCAGCTCGGACCCCGCCTTGACGGCGTTGCGCAGAATATCCCCGGTAGAGATCTGCACGGACCCGTCAAAGTCCGTCAACGACTTCGCAACTGTACCTTTGCCGGCTCCCGGCGCTCCCAATAATACGATACGCATGATAGATCCTCCTTTGCGTGATTAGTGATCGGACACGAAATTTTCCTGAGTTTACCAAAAAAATCGAGAAAAATCACCGACAAAAACTCTCTTTGTCCCGTTGACCGGCCCCCGGCGGCCCGGCTTGACATGCCTGACCGGGCAGGGGCATAATGTAGGCCTGTGAAGAAGTATACCATCCACCGCGATGTCTCCCCCGTGAAGACCGTTATCGATTACTCCCGGGAGCTCAACGAAGAGCAACTTAACGTGGTCCTCTCCGACGACGGGCCCATCCTCGTCATCGCCGGGGCCGGGAGCGGCAAGACCCGGGTCGTCACCTACCGGGTGGCCCGTCTCCTCGAGCGGGGCGTGCCGCCGGGCGGCATACTGCTTCTCACGTTCACGAACAAGGCGGCCCGGGAGATGCTTCATCGTGTCGAGCATCTTGTAAAAATGGACACGCGCTACATCTGGGGCGGCACCTTCCACCACATCGGCAACCTCATCCTGCGCCAGCACGCCGAGCGTGTCGGCTATCGCAGGAGCTTCACCATCCTCGACAACGAGGATGCGAAAGATGTCGTGGAACTTGCCATCAAGGCATCGGGCATCGACACGAAGGCAAGGATGTTCCCCAAGGGCGGGGTGGTGAAGGAACTCTTCAGCTATGCCGCCAACACCATGCAGAGCGTCGATGAGGCCATCCGGGAACGAAATCCCTTTTTCTATGACATCGCCGACGAAATGACGGCGGTGCACAGGATCTACACGGAGAAGAAGCGGGAAACGAACGCCATGGACTTCGACGACCTGCTCATACACTGGCACAGGATACTCGCCGAGGACGAGGAACTCCGCAAGCTTTACGCGATGACCTTCCGCCACATCCTCGTCGATGAGTACCAGGACACCAACCGCATCCAATCGGAGATCATCGATTTCATGGGGCTCCTGAACCGTAACGTCATGGTCGTCGGCGACGACGCCCAGAGCATATACTCCTTCCGGGGAGCCAATTTCCAGAACATCCTCGATTTCCCGAAACGCTACGACAATGCGAAGGTCTACAAGCTGGAGACGAACTACCGTAGCACCCCGGAGATCCTTGACCTTGCGAACAACTCCATTTCCTTCAACTTCAACCAGTTCGAGAAGAACCTGCGCAGCGTCAAGAAAGGCGGCCTCATCCCTGTTGTCGCGCCTTCGCGGGACGTGATACAGCAGGCCGAGTTCGTGGCCCAGCGCATACTGGAACTCTCCGACGAGGGCGTCCCTCTCGACAGGATATCGGTCCTCTACCGCGCCCACTATCATTCAATGGAAGTGCAGATGGAGCTGACCCGCCGGGGCATCCCCTTCGAGATCCGAAGCGGGCTCAGGTTCTTCGAGCAGGCCCATATCAAGGACGTCGTCTCCTTCCTGCGCGTCATGTCGAACCCCGATGACGAGATATCGTGGAAGCGGATGTTCAGGATCTTTCCCCGCATCGGCAAGAAGACTGCCGACCACATCTACGCCTATTTGAAGGAGCAGGGCGATCCCTTCGACCCCCTCATCTCCGGGAAGATCGCCGATACCTTCAAGAGCATCAGGAAGGAGAACATCGAGGTGTGGGCCGAGCTCTTCCGCGACCTGAAGACCTTGAGGAGCGACGAGGCCCCGGGAGACATGATCTCGGCCGTCCTCAAGCACGGCTACATCGAGTACCTCAAGCTCACCTACCCCAACTACGAGGCACGTCTCGAAGACCTGGGCCAGCTCATCAATTTCTCCACGAAGTACCATTCGCTGGAGACGTTCCTCGGCGAGCTGTCCCTCATGAGCGGCCTCTCCGGTGAAGAGGTTGTCGCCGCCGGCGATACGGACGATGAACGGATCGTCCTGAGCACCGTCCACCAGGCCAAGGGCCTCGAGTGGCAGGCCGTTTTCATCATCTGGTGTGCCGAGGGAAGGTTCCCCAACCCCAAAGCGGTGGAGGAAGGAACCGTCGAAGAGGAAAGGCGCCTCTTCTACGTGGCATCGACGCGTGCCATGGACGAGCTCTACCTGTGCTACCCCATCCTCGCCTTCGACCGCCAGGCCGGCCACATCATCATGCGCCCCTCCCGTTTCCTGGCGGAACTCGACGGAGGGAAGTACGAGGAGTGGTCGATAAGCGAGTATTAAAAGACAGCTTGAACCGCTTGAACAGCTTGAACGTCAAAAAAAACCCGGGACCTCCACAGCAATACGCAGAAAAGAAAAAAGTGAGGAATGGGAGAACCTCCGAACCCTGAGCGGCGCAACTACGGTAATCCGTTACAGATCACCAGCACCTGTCAGGCGCTCCGGGCCATTTTTCTGCCGTTGCCTTTCACGCTCAAGCGGTTCAAGCGGTTCAAACCGTCTCTTGGTCAGTTTATAAAGACCTTCTTGTACTTCGGCATCTCTTCCAGGGACTTGCCGCAGCCCATGGTGACAGATACGAGGGGGTCCTCGGCGACGATGACGTTTATCCCCGTTTCGTTCTCGATCCGCTGGTCGAGTCCTTTGAGAAGCGCTCCGCCGCCGGTGAGCACCATGCCGGTCTCGTTGAGGTCGGAAACGAATTCGGCGGGAAGTTTTTCAAGCGCCCTTCTCACGGAATCGATGATCGCGGAGATGGGCTCCTCGATGGCCTCACGCACCTCCTCCTTGGATACCTTGAGGCTTCGCGGTATGCTTGTGAGCAGATCCTTCCCCACGACGTTTATGGAGTCGCTCAGGGAGTCTATGGGAAACGCGGAGGCGCCTTCTATCTTGATCTTCTCCGCCGCGATGACCCCTATGGCAAGCTGGTGCTTTTTCTGAAGGTAGCGAACGATAGCCTCATCGAGCTCGTCGCCGGCGACCCGCAGGGACTCGCTGTAGGCCACGGCGGAAAGGCTGATGATGGCCACCTCGGTCGTGCCGCCTCCGATGTCGATTATCATGTTGCCCCGCGGCAGCTCTATCGGCATGCCTGCGCCGATGGACGCCGCCATGGGTTCCTCTATGAGATGAACGTCGCGGATGCCCACCTGAAAGCAGGCGTCGATGACGGCCTTCTTCTCCACCTGGGTAATACCCGAGGGAACGCCGACAACCATCCTGGGCTTCGATATCTTTCGCTCGTTGCTCACGACCTTGAGGAAGTACTTGATCATCGCCTTGGCCACGTCGAAGTCCGCGATGACCCCGTCCTTCAGGGGCCGTATGGCGCTGATGTTGGGAGGAGTCCTGCCGATGTATTCCTTCGCCTCCTTGCCGACGGCGATGACCTTTCCGGAGTTGTTATCGATGGCGACGACGGAAGGCTGGTTGAGAACAATGCCTTCCCCTTTCATGTATATCAAGGTGTTGGCGGTGCCGAGATCCATGGCAAGGTGCGTGGAAAACATCCCGAACAAATTCTTGAAGAAACCCATCCCCCTTCCTCCTTATTCGATGAATTTTCGTATCTTCTTCTCTTCTATCCTGTCGAAAAGCTCCCAGAGGTCCGGCGAATCGTCGGGGAAGCTGACCGTTCCGAGCTCCACCACCCCCGCTCCCGCTGAAAGCCCCTGCTCGGCAAGGCTCTTGCCCACCGCGTGGTAAAGAAGCTTCATCATGTTCCGTGTTTCAAAGGTCTCACCGCCCCTGAGAAGGACAAAGAAACGGCCTCCGCTCTTGCGGGCCACGAAGGCATTCCCCCCGGCACAGTACCGGATGACCTGACACACCTTCCTCAGGAGGTCGTTCGTGCCTTCGGCGCCCATCTTCCTGTTATAGAGGACCATGTTCCCCACTTTCACGCTGAGGACCGAGAACCGCTGTTTCTTCCTGACCATCGTCTCGACGACGCCCAGGAAAACGGGGAATTGCACGGCGCCGGTGACAGGATCGAAATCGCGTATCCTGTCCAGGTGCTCACGCATCCACCGGGCGGTGAAATACAGCGAAAGAAGACTCGAAAGGTTTCTCAGCGCGCCTATGGCGCTCTCCTTGAGCTCCGCCTCGTTGAGGGACACAAAACCTATGACACCGAAGGTCGTGTCCTCCGTTATCAGGGGAAAACCGAAGAACTGCCGCGCCCTTAAGGGTTCATTGGGAAAAAAGAGCGGCTTCTCCCTGAGGTATGCGCTGCCATGGGGCAGCAGGAGTTCCCTGCCCCCCTCGAGGACCACGGAGGCAATGCTCTCCCCGCTGTGGCATTCCTTCTTGATGATATCGCCGTTCTCGATGCCCGCCACATCGTGGATGACGAGGCGCCCCTTCTTCTCCATGCCGATGAAGCAAAAGGTGCCTCCGGAAAGGCCCAGTATCTCCTCAAGCACATCGGCCGTGGAGATGTTCGCCGTATTGAGAGCGGACAGGAGGCCGAGGATCCGTCTTTCGGCATAGAGCTCCTCCATGGTCTCTTCGGCGCAAAGGGCACGCTTCTCCTGCTCGATCTCCTCGTGAATGAGGGCCGCGAAGGAACCCAGTATCTTCTTTTCCTTGTCGGTGAACACGTATTTCTTCTTGCTGTCGACGATGATGACACCCTTCGTGTCCATGGGATAACCCATGAAGGACTTGATTCCCTCATTAGCCCCGTAGTAGCCCAGGGCCTCTTCGTCCCTGTCGAAATTGGGTATGATGAGCGGGGCGTTGTGCTTTATCACCCAGCCAGGAAGGGTTCCCTCTATGGGAATGCTTTTCTTCTCCTCGAAGCTCTTCGCGAAAGTGACGGAAGAGACGCAGTTCAGCGACTCCCTTTCCCTCACGTACAGGGCGACGGTGAAAGCCTCGTAGATATTGAAGATAAGCTGCGATAACCTGTCTATCATTTTTATACCCGAATTATGTCACCAGCATCGGCCACTGTCAATTGATATCAACCATACTCTTCGAACCGGGCCGAGTAGGGAAGATCGAACTTTTGAAGGGCCCGGCAGAAACCGCATTCCCCCCCGCCGGAGGGGTATCCGCAGACAGGGCAGAACCGGTCTTCCGGCCCCGCGGCGGCACTGCCGTCCTCGTGCCGCGTTTCCTTCACCTCGCGAAGCTCCTTCAGGTATCCCTTCACGAACATGAGCTTCGTCCCCGGGGAGGCCTCCTCGAGACCGCCCAGGATACCCTTGTACGTGATGGTCTTGGCACCCTTCGAGAAGGGGCATTCCTCGTATATGTAATCGATGCCGGAGATGATGGCGTATGCCGCCACCTCGCGCTCCGAGCACAAGAAGAAGGGCTTGGCCTTTCTTGACAGATGCCCTTCCCGGGCATCAAGGGCGATATCCTTCTTCCAGAGGTATTCCTTCTTCCAGTAAAGGATGTTCCCGAAGAGGGCAGCGGCCTCGTCATCAAGGTTGTGTCCGGTAAGCAGAAGGTTGTAGCCCTTGTCCATACAGACCTTGTTCATGACGTAGCGCTTGATCATGCCGCATGCCGAACAGGGTGCCCGGCGCAGTCCTTTCGCCACCTCGCTGATGTCCCTGCCGAACACGTCGGGAACACGAAAGATGTGGACCTTCCTGCCGATCCTGTCGGCTACGGCCTTTATCTTCTCCAGCGACACGCGGGAGTAGGCGCCTATACCTAAGTCGACGTAGACGCCGTCGGCGGCGATGCCCATCTTCGTCAACAAGAGCCACAGGGACAGGGAGTCCTTGCCACCCGACACGGCCACCACGGGACGGTCGGTCTCACCGATCAGCCGGTAACGCCGGATGGTCGTCTCCACCCTCTTCTCGAAAAAAACAATGAAGTGTGTGTCACAGAAGGCGGTCTTGTGGGACCGCAGGCTGATGCTTGCCGTCTGTCCGCATACCCTGCATTTCATCCGCCCGATACGACCCGTATGACCTTTACGTTATCGTCGGCACCGAGCCTGTGGTCTTCGGTGACGAGCCGGTTGTTCGCGACAACGAGATGGCCCTCCTGGCTGACATCGAGTTCCTGCAAGAGCCGGGACACAAGCATCGGCTTCTCGAAGACGTACTCTTTGCCTTCCCAGTTGACGTGCATGGCTAATTCTTTAGCACAACGATGGGGTGATGTCAAAAAGGCACCGGGGACGGCATCGCCACATGCCAATGTGATCACGACACCCTGAAGACAGCCGGCCGCCCATTGATTCCGGGGATATCGTGCTTATATTTTAGACAAGATTTCGGATGTCACCCTTTGAAGCAGGCTGCAGGAAGCTGTTCCCATGTCGCAATGCGGTCCGGAGGGTTTGACATATCCCGTCACGAGGTGAACACATGAACTGGGAAAAACTGACCATAAAGGCCCAGGAGGCCATCCAGGAGGCGCAGAAGAAAGCTGAGGCCCTGGGCCAGCAGAGCATCGAGAACGAACACCTTCTCTTCGCCCTCATATCGCAGAAGGATGGGATCATACGGCCCATACTCGAGAAGCTGGGGGTCAAGACGGACATGATCGCCCGCGACCTCGAGCGCGAACTTGCCAAGATACCCCGCGTCGAAGGGGTGAACCAGACCTACATATCGTCGCGTTTCAAGCAGACCCTCGATACGGCATTCACGGAAGCCGAAAGGCTCAAGGACGAGTTCGTGAGCACCGAGCATCTCCTCATCGGCATAGCCGAAGGAAAGGATGGACCGGCAGCGGCCACCCTCAAGATATACGGCATAACAAAGGACAGCATCTACGCGGTCCTCAAGGACTTAAGGGGCACCCAGCGGGTGACCGACCAGGCCCCGGAGGAAAAATACCAGGCACTCCAGCGCTACTGCCGCGACCTGACGGAAGAGGGCCGCAAGGGCAAGCTCGACCCCGTCATCGGACGCGACGAGGAAGTCCGCAGGGTCATGCAGGTCCTGTCGCGGAGGACCAAGAACAATCCCGTCATCATCGGCGAGCCCGGCGTGGGCAAGACGGCCATCGTGGAAGGTCTCGCCCAGAGGATCATATCGGGCGATATCCCGGAGACCCTCAAGAACAAGCGCGTCCTCTCCCTCGATCTGGGGTCCCTGCTCGCGGGGGCGAAGTACCGCGGCGAGTTCGAGGACAGGCTGAAGGCCGTCCTCAAGGAGATCGACGAGGCGGCCGGGACGATCATTCTCTTCATCGACGAGCTCCACACCATCGTCGGTGCCGGGGGCGCGCAGGGTGCGGTCGACGCGTCGAACATGCTCAAACCGGCCCTTGCCCGGGGGGAGCTGCGCTGCATCGGGGCGACCACTCTCGATGAATACCGCAAGTACATAGAGAAGGATGCCGCGCTCGAGCGGCGTTTCCAGCCGGTCTACGTGGGCGAGCCCTCCGTCGAGGAGACCATCGCCATACTGAGGGGCCTCAAGGAGAAATACGAGCTCCATCACGGCGTCGTCATAAAGGACCCCGCCCTCATCGCGGCGGCGACGCTTTCTCATCGCTACATCACCGACAGGTTCCTCCCCGACAAGGCCATCGACCTTGTGGACGAGGCGTCATCGCGGCTGCGCATGGAGATAGACAGTGTCCCCACGGAGATCGACGAGATCGAACGGAAGATCATCCAGTCCCAGATCGAGGTCGAGGCACTGAAGAAGGAAAAGGACGAGGCGTCGAAGGAGCGCAGGAAGAAGCTCGAGGACGAGCTCGCAGAGCTGAAGAAAGAGGTGCAGGAGAAGCGCGGGCACTGGGAACAGGAGAAGGCCCTCATCACGGGCATCTCCGAAACAAAAGAGAAGATCGACCAGGCGAGGACGCAGGCCGACGACCTGGAGCGCAGGGGAGATTTTGGACGGGTCGCGGAGATCCGTTACGGCACCATATCCTCCCTGGAGCAGGAACTGAAGCAGAAGAACGACGAGCTCGCCGCCCTCCAGAAGGGGAAGAAGATGCTCAAGGAGGAGGTCGACGAAGAGGACATAGCCGGTGTCGTTTCGAAGTGGACGGGCATCCCCGTCTCCAAGATGCTCGAAGGGGAGATGGAAAAACTCGTGCACATGGAAGACAACATCCACAAGCGTGTCATCGGACAGGATGAGGCCATCGGCGCCGTCGCGAACACCATCCGGCGCGCGCGGGCGGGGCTTCAGGACCCCAACCGGCCCCTGGGGTCATTCCTCTTCCTCGGCCCCACCGGTGTCGGCAAGACGGAACTGGCCCGGGCCCTTGCGGAATTCCTCTTCGATGACGAACAGGCCATCGTCCGCATCGACATGAGCGAATTCATGGAAAAGCACTCCGTGTCCCGCCTCATCGGGGCACCTCCGGGATACGTGGGATACGAGGAAGGCGGCTACCTCACCGAGGCGGTCCGCAGGCGTCCCTATTCCATCATCCTCCTCGACGAGGTGGAAAAGGCCCACCCTGAGGTCTTCAACGTGCTTCTCCAGGTCCTCGACGACGGCCGTCTCACCGACGGCCAGGGACGCACGGTGGATTTCAAGAATTCCGTCATCATCATGACGTCCAATATCGGGAGCCAGTGGATAACGGACCTCACCGACAAGGACTATGACGAGATGAGGGACCGCGTCAGCGAGGCGGTGAAGGCCCACTTCAAACCGGAGTTCGTCAACCGCATCGACGACATAATCATCTTCCGCGGCCTGTCGCCGGAGAACATCAGGGAAATCGTCAAGCTGCAGCTCGGCCTGATGGCGAAAAGGGCCCTCGAACGCAACATAGAGCTTGTCTTCACCGATAAGCTCGAGGCAATGATATCCAGAGAAGGCTACGATCCGGCCTACGGCGCGCGGCCGCTTAAGCGTCTCATCCAGAAGAAGATACAGGACGCCCTGGCGCTCATGATCCTCAAAGGAGAGGTCAGGGAAGGCGACACCGTGAAGGTGGACGTCGATGGAAAAGGCGAGGTGGTCTTCAGGAAATAAGCTTCATACGAAGGGCCGGGGTTGCGGTACGAAAGACCCCGGCCCTCCCCCCAAAGTTTGTCTTGACTTTTTTTCCACATAGTTGATATATAAGGATTGCTGTAGGCGCTTAGCTCAGTGGGAGAGCGCTACCTTGACGCGGTAGAGGTCAGGGGTTCAATACCCCTAGCGCCTACCATTTTTGTATCTTCATCGTATCACAATATACACAGCTGGTGCCGATGGCGGCTGACATCATTTTGCTTCTATCTCTGAAACAATGAGGTTGAAGGTTCTATGACAGCATGGAAGGGGTTTGCTCTTTTCACTATCTGCGCCCTCGCTTTTCTGATGGTCCTTACGGTTCCGCTTAACGCCCAGCGCATGGGACCCCGAAGCGGCGCGACGATGGTCAAGCAAACGGCCGGCAACACGAGAACTGTCACATTCGTCAACAACTGCAAGGTGGATGTGTGGTGGGCGGTAATAACGAGCGACAAAGGCAAGGACTGCGGAAGCGGCTTCTTCGCCATGCCTGGAAACGGCGGCGACAAGCTCGCCAAACAGGGCGGCCGTCAGACCATCACCGTCAACCTTGAAAAAGGGTGCGGCAACAACATGGTCTGGAGCGGCAACTTCTATCCCCGCACCGGCTGCGATTTCAAGAACACCAACGTCGGGCTCTGCGAGACCGGCGGATGCGGCGACCAGCTGCACTGCAAGTCCGGCGTGGGCGGATGCCCTCCCAAGGCTCTCGCGGAATTCCGTTTCGATCAGAACGGAAATGATTTCTATGATGTGAGTCTCGTCGACGGCTTCAACCTGCCGATACGGATCAAACCCACGGCGATCATCAGGCACCCCCGCTCCGACAAATACGGCTGCGGGGCCTCGGCCTGTATCTTTAACTTCGTCCAAGAAGCCAACGCGAAGGACCAGACGTATTGCCTCAACGACCTCAAGGTCCGCAACTCCAAGGGCACCCTCGTGGGCTGCACCAGCGCCTGCCAGGCGTTCGACGCGGGTCACGCGGACAGGATGGCCAATTCGAAGTATTGCTGCACGGGAAGCTATTTCGGTCCTGCGAACCGCAACGATGCCGGCAACTGCAAGTCCACATCGTATTCGGATTTCTTCAAGAAAAAATGCCCCGATGCTTACGCCTGGCCGCAGGATGACAATAACAGCACCTTTTCCTGCGTGGCCACCGCGTATGAGGTCACCTTCTGCCCGTAAGCCGACAGACGGCCCTGGGCCGGTTTTGCATGACATGGCAACCGACACGAAACCGGCGTCGGCATCCCGATGCCGGTTTCGTGATCTTCAATTGAGGAACATAGAGTGCCTACTGGGCGCACATCTTTCAAGGTCATCACGGCGTTCCTGCTGATCTCGCAGGTCCTGTGCCAGGCCCTCGCCTGGGCGGGGCCGATGATGCCGCCCACCATCATCGCACCCGGGCAATCTTCCGGCACGGGCGCGACATCTGTTCCGTCGGAGCCGTCGGGCGGGGCCGGGCCGTCGACAGATTCGGATAAACCGCTCAGCAACATAGGAAGCGGCGAAGAGACCGCAGCTGCCCGTGCCGGCACCTCCGAAACTCCATTGAAAGCAGAGGCGAGCCCCCTCGATTTCAAGATCAGTCCCGATGGGACCGTCGCCACCATACTCTTCGACAGGGAGAGCGTGGACGCGATGCGCAACCTCATCTCGCAGCTCGAACAGACCGGCGCCCTCGGCAAGGTCAGGGGAATCGTTTACTCCGCCGGCGGCTTCACTCCCATGCTCATACTGATGGGGCAAAGAGAGGAGCTGCACGAGAAACTGCTCCTTTTGAGGCGGTTCATACCCGATCAGAACCAGGCGCACATGATCGTCATCTCCGCAAGCCTCCGCGAACTGAGCGACGATGACGCGATGAACATAGGCCTCACCCTGAGCCCGGATATCATAGGGGCAACGATCTCCAGTTCGGCCGGAATGCTCCTGCAGTCCTCGGAGCCCGCCCAGTACTCGGTTACAGGTTCCGCCGACCTCAACTCCGTCTCCTTCGCGAAGATCGCCCAGCTCAACCAGGCCCTTGACAGAAGCAAGGTCCTCGTCTCCAGTGAGGTCTATACCCGCAACGGCCACAAGGCCTTCTGACGAACATCCAGCAGGTCCCCATCTTCAGCACCGACTTCAACAACAACGTCATGACATCCTATCAGCAGCTCGAGACCAGCGTGGACGTCATACCCACCACGATCGACTACAGGAAGGACAAACCCGAGGAAAGCCAGGTCCGCGTCGACGTGCTCGTGAAGATCAGCGTCGTGACGGCGAATCACACCTACAATGCGTCGACAACGGCCCCGGAGTACACGACGAAGACATTCGCCACCACCAGGGTCCTCAGGGCCAACAACGCACGATATGTCGTTGGCACCTTCGTGAACGACGCCGAGTACCGGGAGCAGGTCGGGGTCCCCCTGCTGTCGAAGATTCCCCTCATAAAGTACCTCTTTTCCCGGGACGGAAAGCGGTGGGTCCGCAACGTCGCCATACTCACCCTTGCCGTCAGGCTCATCCCGATGCAGGTCAAGGATCTGACGATCGACGTGGAACACGTCAATCCCCTGGAAGAGCTTTACAAAAAAAAGGGCAGCCTGAAGGACGCGAAGTAAGAAAAGCTGTTGCGGGTTTCGGGTTGCAAGTTGCGGGTTAGAAGCCCGAAAGGCGGGAAGCAAGGAAGAGGCGGTTGCGCGGCAAAAGTGGGGGGCAGATAGGACCTATAGGAGAAATAGGACCTATAGGACAGAATAGGACGTATAGGACGTGGTGAAGCCTGCAGCGTGCAACCAGGCCGTCCTATAGGTCCTAAGCGTCCTATAGGTCTTATTGGTCCTATAGGTCCTATTCTGTCCTATAGGTCCTATTCTGTCCTATCGAGCCGCGCTCCCTCCCTCTGCCCTGCCCCAGATCCCTGTCCCCTGTCTTCTGCCCCCGCCTCCCTCTCCCCTGCCC